>NZ_JAAHHG010000033.1:4234-46738 GCF_010692555.1 Okeania sp. SIO3B5
GATCGCTATCTTTTAGGGTGCTTGACTAAAATTCTAGATCAGGACTTACGCAAAGACACTGTGTATAGAGTCCAGTAACTATTGTCCAATAGTTATGAGTACTATATATAGCGTATCTGCGTAAGTCCTATAGATATTTCTTCTTTAGGAACGCTAACTTTGAGCAGATTGATTTTTTTTAACTATTGTCCAATAGTAATGTTGAATTTAGATACAGTCAGGGAAAGCGATCGCTATGTTGTTAGGTGCTTGACTAAAATTTTTGGCTAGATATTTCTTCTTTAGGAATGCTAACTTTCAGCAGATTGATTTTTTTTTAACTATTGTCCAATAGTAATGTTGAATTTAGATACACTCAGGGGAAGCGATCGCAATATTGTAGGATGCTTGAGTAAAGTTTTCGGCTAGATATTCCTTCCTTTTTAACACAGAGCGATCTTGATATTTCAGGAAGGGATAGTATGAGGGTCTCGCTCATGCACGGTAGCAGGATAATCATATTCCTCACTTAAGATTAACGGAAGGATGAACAGGAAGATTTTTGCAAGTTTTCCGATATGTTTTCAAGTCACTGTTGATATACTGCTGCCATTCCCTTGCTGTTAAATTCCGACTGAGACGGTTACAAGCTTCTTGAATTAATGCTTTTGGTGTTGCCCAACGCCAGAGGTGGGTGGTTTGATCAGTACTTGCAGTGGCAATGGTTTGGCCGTCACGGCTAAAGGCTACTGCTATTACTGAGTTCTGGTGGTTGAAGGTAGCTAATCTTTCCTTGGTGTCTACATCCCAGAGACGAGCAGTTTTGTCATCACTTACAGTAACGACGGTTTTACCGTCCGGGCTAAAGACTACTGTATTTACTTTACCCTGGTGGTTGAGAATAGCTAATTCTTTGCGGGTGTCTGCATCCCAAAGGCGGGCGGTATTGTCATTATTAGCAGTAGCTATGGTTTTGCCATCGGGGCTAAAGGCTATTGCATTTACCCAGCCATGGTAGTTGAGGGTAGCTAATTCTTTACCAGTCCTGGCATCCCAGAACCTGGCAATATTGTCGTTACTTGCAGTAGCAATTGTTTTGCCATCACGGCTAAAGGCTACTGCATCTACTCCGTACTTGTGTTTGAGGGTAGCTAATTCTTTGCCAGTGGTAGTATCCCAGAGGCGGGCAGTCGCACTACTTGCAGTAGCAATGGTTTTGCCGTTGGGGCTAAAGGCTACCGCATGTACCGAGTACTCGTGGTTGAGGGTAGCTAATTCTTTGCCAGTGGTAGTATCCCAGAGACGGGCAGTATTGTCCCAACTTCCAGTAGCAATAGTTTTGCCGTCACGGCTAAAGGCTACTGTACTTACCCTACCCTGGTGGTTGAGAGTGGCTAGTCCTTTGCCAGTATTGGCATCCCATAGATGAGCAGTATTATCATCAGTTGCAGTAGCAATGATTTGCCCGTCGGGGCTAAGGGCTACTGCATTTACTTTGTCCTGGTGGTTGAGGGTAGCTAATTCTTTGTGGGTGTCTGCAGCCCAGAGGCGGGCGGTATTTTCATAACTTGCAGTAACAATGGTTTGGCTGTCCGGGCTAAAGACTACTGTATTTACCCTACCCTGGTGGTTGAAAATAGCCAATTCTTTGCCATTATCGGTATCCCAGAGGCGGACGGTATTGTCATCACTTCCAGTAGCAATGCTTTTGCCGCTGGGGCTAAAGGCTACTGTATTTATCCTACCCTGGTGGTTGAGAGTGGCTAATTCTTTGCCAGTATTGGCATCCCATAAATGAGCAGTATTATCATCAGTTGCAGTAGCAATGATTTCCTCGTCGGGGCTAAAGGACACTGCTATTACTGAGTTCTGGTGCTTGAGGGTAGGTAATTCTTTGCCGTTATGGGCATCCCAGAGACGAGCGGCAAAATCATTACTTACAGTAGCAATGATTTTGCCGTCACGGCTAGAGACTACTGATCTTACCATGTATTGGTGGTTGAGAGTAGCTAATTCTTTGCCAGTATCGGCATCCCAGAGACGAGCGGTATTGTCACTACTTGCAGTAGCAATGGTTTGGCCGTCACGGCTAAAGGCTACTACATTTACCGGGTTCTGGTGATTGAGGATCACTATTTCTTTGCCAGTGTTGACATCCCAGAGGCGGGCAGTATAGTCATCACTTGCAGTGGCAATGGTTTGGCCGTCGGGGCTAAAGACTACTGCATTTACCAAGGCATTGTGGCTGGGAGCCTTGTGTTTAAGGGTAGCTAATTCTTTCCCGGTGTTGGCATCCCAGAGGTGGGCGGTTTCATGACTTCCAGTAGCAATGGTTTTGCCGTCACAGCTAAAGGCTACTACATTTACCTCCTTCGGGTGGTTGAGGATAGCTAATTCTTTTCCAGTGTCGGTATCCCAGAGGCGGGCGGTATAGTCATTGCTTCCAGTAGCAATAGTTTTGCCGTCACAGCTAAAAGCTACTGCTCTTACCCAGCCCTGGTGGTTGAAAGTATGCAAATGATCTGGCAGTTGAGTTAGCCCTTTGCGGATAACTCCATCAACTGCATTCTGAGGTAGAGATGAAAACTGACTACCAAAAAATATCCTGACCACTTTCCGCCACCAAGAGTCTGGCCATCCCTTAAGTTTTTGGATTTTGTGCATTGATTCGACTCCCAACAAAACACTTGTGTCGTAAAGGTTATTAGCTCTCAATAACTCTGTTTCTGCTGCTAACTGAGGGGCACGGGATATTTCACTGTTATATTTAGCTATTGTTTGCTGCATCCAGGCAAAAGCAGATACCCAAGTCAGAAAAATTGAAATAAATGATAGAAGTAGATTTAACTTTTGAGTGTTTCTTCTCTTTCTTTTTTCTTGTTTAGAGCTGGCGTTAATAAACTCATAAGCTACTCCATCCAATAAACCCATTTTACCATACTTAATCAGATATTTTTGTGCTTTATCTAACAAGCCTTGAGGCATTAGATAATTATCTTTTTTACCATCTTTTTCCCACTCAGCAGCATCAGCTTCAATCTTCCTTTCCAACGGTAAAACTTCTTGATATTCTTCCACCCACTCCCTCAAAGTTTTCCAACTTCTAATTAAATCTTCGTGAATAATATCTAAGACTGTTCCTCCCTCTGACTTATCTTTAGTAATTAACCGATTATTTTTGTCGGCTAACTTATTACTAACTTTCGACAAAAGCTCTAAACTATGCCGTTGATTAGGCAATTTTTCTAAAATTACTCTTCTGCGAGTATCTGTTATTTTTCCAGAATTTATTGACTGTTCCCCAGGTTGAACTAATTCTAAAAATATCCTCTTAGCAACTGACTTTTCCTTTTTACTCAAACTCTCAAAAACTTCATTAGCTCGCTTAGTCAAAGTACTCTTAATTCCACCCAACTTTCTATAAGTTGCCAGAGTTAAATATTGACTTTTATCTTCCCCTTGAATCGCAGATTTCCACAGAGCATCAAGGGTATATTGCAGGAGAGGTAAACTACCAGGATTACGCATAAAATCTTCAGTTATTTTAGTAATTAATCCATCTTGTACTTGGATTCCTACTAATTCGGCTGGTTTTTTAATTGCTTCTTTTATTTCTTCTTCTTGCAAAGGAGTTACTAATAGTTGATGCTGCTTAATTTGATTAGCTAATCCCGCATATTCAGAACATCGGTCGAGAAAATCTGCTCGCATTCCCAATACCAAACAAAATTTATCGGCTTGTCTTTCCAGCGCTTCTAAAAAAACATCAAAAAATTTCTGTCGTTCCTGTTCTTTTTGCTCTTGACCTTGACACTGAGTAAAAACTTCTTCAAACTGGTCAATTATCATTACCACTTTTTCAACTTCAGCTACCTCAATAAACTCAATTAATTTCTCAGTTAAATTCTCTGGTTGTTCCTCTTCTATATTATGGCGGTGAGGTATAGTTTTAGCTCCCTCCTCCATATAGCTTAAAAAGGTTGGAGTCTTCAAAGTCCCCCTTTCTAAGGGGGATTTAGGGGGATCATCAATGTACCTCATAACTGTAGGAATTTCTATTGCCTGTTGCAGACTTTCCAGAGGAGATGCAGTAGGAGTAAAAGGATTAATATAAAGCCATCTATCGCTCCCTGAAATTTTCTGCCCCTGCTTCAATTGATATAACAAACCCGCCCGTAATAAAGAAGATTTACCACTTCCCGAAGCTCCCAAAACAGCGACAAAATTATTAGTTCTTACTCGGTCAATTAATTCATCAGTTAACCGAGTTCTGCCATGAAAAAATACTGCATCATTTTCCTGCTGCTGAAAATAAGATAAACCCCGATAAGGAGCAACATTTTTCCAGCGTTTATCTATTGGTTGGTTAGGAGTATTAGTAGTAAGAATAATCGCATACCCAGAATTATGAAACATCGGGGCTTGGGATGTCTGAGACATATTTTGTTTAATAAATTCTGCCAATTTATAATTAGTCACCCAACCATCAATATTATTTGGATTATTTGGGTTTAAACCTTCCAGTAATTTTGCCGTAAAAATACCATGTTCACCACTCAATTGTTCCACACTTTTTTCAAAGGAACGACAAGAAGTAATCAAACAACGACTTATTTGTTTTCCCTCAGTTCCAGGGTCAAATTCTTGGTCAAAATTTAATAATTCACCACTAAAACAACAGTCTAACCAAACTATTTGTTTTTTAACCGGACTCTCTTGTAATAACTTTTTCAACCAAGCTAAAGAAATACCATAAATATTTCTATTCAGTTGAGCATCACTGGTGACTAAATATCCTTCTCGAATTCCCCCTTCAGTTGTTAGATAACCATGGCCGGCAAAAAAGAGTAAAGCTACATCAGGAACCTCTTTTTTTAGAGGTGGATTAAATAAATTGATAATTGCTTGTTGGAGGTCATTAATCTTAACTAAGCCATCAGAAATAAATCTTTCTTTACCTTCCTCGTCATAGCCTTTTGGCAAACGTTGGACTCGAAAATTACCATATCTTTCTAAAATATCAGTAATAGCTTCAGCATCTTTAACAGGAGCTTTAAGGTTTAAATCTCCCAACTTTTCTTTTTTCAAAAATGGGTAACGATTAATTCCAACAACTAAGGCTTCTCTATTCATAGTTATCAATTATTTACTAGATTAATAAATCAATTAATTGTATTTTATTAAAATGGTTCATCCATCTGTTGCAAAATTCCTTCAACCTGAGACTTTGAAATCAATATCACTATTAGCATCAGCTTCTCCCCGCGCCACCGAGCCAAAAATTTGCACATTATAAGCACCATATTTATTAGCTAATTCCAATATTTATTGACGATAATTATTCAAAATATTTGCCAATGTATTTTCAAATTTCATACTATTAATTATTGACTTACCAAGTTGATAAATAAATTCAGATTAACGATCCAGTAAATTACCATTTAACGACGTTCCTCAATAATTGTTTCAGAAATAGGTTTTCCCTCTATTTGAATCAGTCGTCGTTCAGTTATTGGTTTATAAGATGGAAGTTTAACTTGCTTTATAATCCCAGAATTTATTAAAGATTTATGAAAAGCATCTAGTCCATCTAGTCCCTTTTTATTAATCAGGTATTTTTGAATTGTTTGATTAAGTTCTTGCAGTTCTTCTGGCTCAAGCATCTCAAGTTGATTTATAATTTTCTTATGCTAAAATTTTACCCCTAGCTTAAATATTTTAACATCCTATGAGTATTGTAATTCCCAACGAGATTATAAAAGCAACAGGAAAAAGTGAAAAGTTGTTACAATTAGAACTAGCAATTATCATGTTTAGAGACTATCAAGTCAGTAGTGCAAAAGCAGCTAATTTTGCTAGCTTATCTTTAATTGAATTCCGTCAAGAACTAGCTAAAAGAAATATTTTTGTGAACTATGATAGTTTAGACTTTCAACAAGAAATACAAACATTAAAAACATTGGGTGAATTGTGATTATTGTCAGTAATACTTCCCCTATTACCGAATAATTAAGGTTTAAAGCCTCTCCTTTAAAGGAGAAAAAAGAAAAAATTTTCCTTTGAGTCAATCCTTTCCTTGAAAAGAAAAGGTAATTAATAATTAATAATTAATAATTAATAATTAATAATTAATAATTAATAATTGTTGGACAGTTTGTCAGTTATTGGCTATCTTAACTTACTCCATGATATTTATGGGACAATTATTATTCCGGTAGCTGTCTATGAAGAAATGACAGAATTAGGTTATATAGTACCTGGTACAATTGAAGTTCAAACCTTATCTTGGATAGAAAAACGTGAGTTAAAGAATCGGTTATTAATGGAAGAGTTAGAGAATGAATTACATCAAGGAGAATCAGAAACAATAGCTTTAGCAGTTTCTTTAGATGCTGAACGAGTAATTATAGATGAAAACCCAGGTCGAAAAAAAATTATTAGTTTAGGGTTAAACGTCATTGGAGTTTTAGGCATATTGTTAATTGCTAAACAAAGAAAACTAATTACTAATATTCAGCCATTAATGGATAGTTTAATTACTAAAGCAGGTTTTCATATCAATCAGGGTATTGTATCTAGATGTATTAAAGTTGGCACAAGAATCCAAAAAAGGCTAATAACTAAAATTATCCGAAAATACAGAACAAATAAAGGATACTTACTATGAATGATTCAATGAACAAATTTTTATTATCTATGTTACTAGCAATCAGAGAATTAGACACTTCCTTAAATGCAGAGGAAAAAAATAGTCTCTATATTGTTGCTGAACAACTATCTCTTAGACCCACAGCTTGGGAAACAGATATTCAATCTAACTTAATGGAAATAATTTACAGCAACCCACCTTTAAATGCAGTTTTTCAAGAAATTAAATCCAAACTAGAAAAAATTGATAATATTCCCAAAAATTTAATTCCCAGTCAAGATGAATTAGCAACAGTTATCCCGACCAAAATTGAACCACTTAAACGTCCTATTATCAAACTCAATCCTTCAGATTTAAAAAGTAACGAAATTACAAATATGTCTATTCAGATTATCTCATCACCAGAGCCATCAAAAACAGCTAAAAAAATTAGTAAGCTTGAGCAGTTATTAAATTTTATTTTTCCAAATCGGTCAGAGAATAAATAAACCATAATTACAAAAATTTTCAGCTTTTGTGTAGGTCAGGCCAAGCAGGAATAATTCTATCAACTCACACAATATTATATAGTTATCCGCCCTAACCCACCAATCATTTTTTTTGACTATATTAAAACTAATAACTAATAACTGAAATGACCGATATTATTAATTCCACCATTGACTTATTTCTCTATGACTTGATAAACAGTCTTGGTGATGATGAAAAAGACATAGAACAAAAACGCCAATATTTTTATCAAAAATTCCATACAGATATTCGAGAAAAATTAGAACAAGACAGAAAAGATAACAACCAAAATCTAGAAGTAGAATATCTTCACCTTCTTAAATCTATTTATGCTCCTTTAGATTCTGATACTTCCATAGAAAATGGTTATTATTATCCGGTACGACTAGGAGACAGTTACGGATTATTATTAGAAGTTGCTGTACCCGACAAAAAAACACCAGAATATTTTGCCGAATTAAGAGAAAAAATCCAACAAAAATTAGGAGAAAATATCGCCACATTAGGTCAAACCTGGATGCTATCTACCTACCTACCCAACTCCTCAGAAAAAACTCCAGAAGAAATAGAAAAAATTGCCCAAGAATGTTACAAAGCAATTTTTCCCAATGCAGAAGAAATAGAATTTGACAGCAAAGGTGAATTTATTGGAGCAGGAATTTTTGAATATTCTGACAAGAGTTTAAAACAAGAAATAGTCAAACTAGAAGATCAAGAAATTTTTACTGTTGTTCAAATTCAACATATTATTATTGCTATCTATCCAGACCAAGAAACATTCCAGAAATTAGGCGAATTCTATACAGACTGGATGCACTTATTTTATTACCACCACAAAATTATTTGGGCTTACGGTCAAAGCCGTATTTTAACAAGTCAAACTAAAGAAAAATTTCGTGAAATTCAAACAATAACTGAATCTATAGAAGAAAATATTACTCAAGAGAATGCCAAAATTAATAAGTTGCAAAAAATTAGCGATATCCTGAGTAAAGTTCAAGTTATTATCAAGCAATATACCAGCAATCTCAATAATCTCAAATTTCAACAAGGTGCCATAGAAATCAACTTAAATAATTACGATAAAAGATTACAAACTATTACTAAAAAAGCCACAAAAAAAGTAGTATATAATCAAACTAACATCAATTTTTTAGAAAACTTTAGTCAATTAGTTGAAGAAAAATATCTCTTGCAAATCACAAAAGATTTAGAAAGTTTTGAGCTAGGATTGAGATTATTAGAAGATAATATTAATGCTATCCACACTCAAATAGAAACAGAAAAAGCCAAGAGCGATCGCGACTTTCAAGAATTCATTGCGGTAGTAGGTTCAGGAGTAGCTTTTGCTAGTTTAGCAGGTTTTAATGTAATAGCAGAATGTAAATCTATGTTTACTAACAAATTTTTTCTTTGTCAAAATACACTATTGTACAAATTTATATTAGTGATTATTGGCAGTTTATTAGCTTGGTTTGTCAGAAGATATATATTAAAGCGACCTTAACGAAGTCAGAAGTCAAAAGTCAGAAATTAGAAGGTAAGCATTCAGGAGTCAGCCATCAGCTATCAGCTATTACTTTTAGTTGATGATAAAAGCTTTATTAATTGTCTGACTGCAAAAGTAGCTTCCATTACCCTTAAAGTCAGTTGTTAATTTAAACACTGTTCTTAAAGATAGAATCTTGTTGCTGTTAACACAGTTCCTCCGCAGGAGGCTAGCTGACTGCTAATAGCTGAATGCTTACGTTAGAAGTTATTTTTGTAAAGGGGATTTGAGCAATTCTCCAAAAGTATTTCGCCTTAAAAGGTGGGGTTTTATACCCAATTATTTTGATAAATAAATTAGTTTGCTTTTAATCAATTATTCCTCGTACATTAAGACATCTCCAATAATAATATGAAATATGTTAATGTTTGCTACCACAGATTTATAGGGAGATGGGGAGATAGGGAGATTTGTAAGTAGCACAATTTGTTGGTGACATAGTAATGCTAAAAAGAGTGTGGGAAGAAATTAAAATATATATCTCTTTAACAATTATTATGCAGGACAAATCACCATTTTTTATATGAAATACAAAAAATAAAATCAATTATCGCAAAGAAATTATCAATTATTTCTCCCTAATCCCCCTTTTATAGAGATGTCTAGACATCAGAGTAGTATGTAAAATGTATTATTTCAACAAATTTTGGTGTAATAATGTATATCTATTTATTCTCTTATTCTTTACTTTTTCTCAGCAAAAACTCATTTAAAAGTGTTTTAAATAAAAATATATAACTAAATAAATTTTCACAAGATATAAATCATACTTTGTGAAAATTTCCTTAATGCGTGTCATCTTCAGCTTGATTATTTGGTAGATATAATGAATTGGGAAAAATTTGAACAAGACTTATCTATGACCAAAAAATAATGTCTGAAGCCTCCCCTTTCAAGGGGATGAAAAAAAAGTAAAGTTCAATATTTCAAGCCTCTAACTTTCCTGCGGAATGCTGCGCAAACAGGTAGAGGTACTGTTAACGAAGTTCCTCCTATAGGAGGCTAACTGATAACTGATAACTGATAACTAAAATGACCAATACAACCACAAATGAAAAACTGACTGCTAACTATAATATTGAAAATGCAGTTTTAGAACGTTATCAAGCAGGCGCTCAACAAGTACAACCAGCTCTATGTTGTCCGACTGAATATGAGGAAAATCATCTAGATATTTTGCCTCAAGAAATTATTCAAAAAGATTATGGTTGTGGCGATCCTACTATTTATATTAAATCTGGAGAAACAGTTGTAGATTTAGGTTCGGGTGCTGGAAAAAATTGCTATATTATTGCTCAAAAGGTTGGCGCTGAAGGGCAAGTAATAGGAGTAGATTTTAATGATGATATGTTAGGATTAGCTCGAAAATATCAAGATGAAATAGCTACTAAAATTGGATACAAAAATACCAAATTTGTCAAAGGCAAAATTCAGGATTTAGCCCTTGATTTAGACATAGTTGAACAGTGGCTTACCGCAAATCCAATTACTTCTATTGATGCTCTAGCAGCTTTTGAATCAGAATGTAATGCCCTCCGCAAAGAACAACCTTTAATTCCAGATAATAGTGTTGATGTAGTAATTTCTAATTGTGTGTTGAATTTAGTTCGCCCCCAAGATAAAGAAAAACTATTTAGTGAAATTTATAGAGTTTTAAAGCGAGGTGGTAAAGCAGTTATTTCTGATATTGTCTGCGATGAAGACCCCACTCCAAACATTCTTAATGACCCGGAATTATGGAGTGGTTGTATTGCTGGAGCATTTCGAGAAGATGTTTTTCTGAAAATGTTTGAAGAGGCTGGTTTTTATGGAGTTGAAATTCTTAAACGTCAAGAAAAACCATGGCAAATAATAGATGGAATTGAATTTAATTCTGTGACAGTTCGTGCTTTTAAAGGAAAAGAAGGAGAATGTTTAGAAAGGAATCAGGCTGTAATTTACAAAGGTCCTTGGAAAAAGGTAGTTGATGATGATGGTCATACTTTGCACAGAGGTCAAAGAATGGCTGTTTGTGATAAAACTTTCAAAATTTATACAGACCAAAATGGTCCTTATTATCAAGATTTTTTACCTGTTGAACCTTATACAGATATTCCATTAAGTTCAGCAAAACAATTTGATTGCCGACGTTCTAAAAATAGGCATCCGAAAGAAACTAAAGGTTTAGATTATCGAGTTACAAGTATTAATGATAATACTGACTGTTGTAGTCCTTCAGATTGTGGTTGAATAAAATTAAAAATAGTCTTAAATTAAAGACTGGGGTAATTCTAATGTAAGCATTCAGCTATTAGCAGTCAGCTATCAGCAATAAGTAATTATTCATTACTTCTCAGGTTTAAAAAAGGGACTTTGGCAGTAAATTTTTATTCTTTCTCAATTTCAAAGGTTGCTTTTATCTTATCCAAAATTAATAGCTGAAGTCCGCAGTTCCGACCTAGGAGGCTAGCTCATAGCTGACGGCTGAATGCTTACCGAAAAATTGGGTTTAAAGCCTTGCCCTTGTAGGGCGACTTTTTATTTGAGCATGCAAGTGAATTGGATATATGCTAAACTGTTATTAGTTGCCGGGGGGCACTCGGAAACTCTAAACGGACGTGGAGGCAAGCGTAAGACTACCGCCAAGGCAGCAGCAGCCAATGAAACGTCAACCCACCGAGGAGCTTAGGCTCGGCAGGAATCCCCGTGCCTTCAGGCCGGGGAGGATGTCAATTTAAATACAGTAGAAACGAGAGATTAATTTCTACTGTATTTTTTTGTGTATCAGAAGGCAGAAGGTAGAAGGAAAAATCTGGCGTTTTCTCAGTTTTCAGCTTTGATAATTGGCACGTTATTTAGCGTTAATTATTCTTATATAGCAATATGATTTTAGTTGTGAGATATTGGAGACTTTTGCTTTAGGTATGGAGGGAATAGGGAATAGGGAATAGGGAAGAAACGAACATATAAGAATAAGATAACTGTTATATCCTATACTTTACAAGGAACACCTCAATTCTCACATCTGATTCCTGATTGCTATATTTATTTCTCTGTACGGACGTTGTGCAACGTCCCTACCCACTCCCCCCTACTGCCAGTAGGGGTGGGTCCCCCACTCAATAAAATGTAGAAAAATTTTTGAGAAATGGTGTTACTTCTTCCCTCTTAATATCAATTTCATAAAATATTGTTACAGTAACGACACAGGCAACAGGCAACAGGCAACAAGCAACAGGTAACAGGGAAAGAAAAACATAATAACAAAGAGGAAAAAAAGTGAAAACTTTAGAATTTATGGAATTTATGATTTTTTCTTTTAGGAATAAATCACAAATTAAGATGTAACTACCTTTTTTGAATTTGGTATTACTTCTTACTTCTTGCTTCTTACTTCTTGCTTCTTACTTCTTCCCTCTTAACTTCTTACTTCTTGCTTCTTACTTCTTCCCTCTTAACTTCTTACTTCTTGCTTCTTACTTCTTACTTCTTCCCTCTTAACTTCTTCTAATCAGTTATGATAAAATGTTATAACTATATCCAGTTCTACAAACCTACTATTGCATAAATTTTGAGGCTGTTTGAGCTATTACCAATTACCAATTACCTCTGAATGAATAAAATGCCTAATTCAAATTTTCAACCTTTAGATAATTATTCAGTTGAGTCAGAAGAAAATAAAAATGACCAAATGGAAGTCATAGAATCTTATAATCCTGAAACTAAGGTAATGCTGGAGCGGTTTATTTTAGTATTAATAGCAATTGGATTAATCGTAGGAGCAATTTTATCGGTTGGAGTTGTTTATATTCTTGATAAAACTGGATTTACAACTCCTCCCAGTCAACAACAAATAGATTTAGGAAACTAAAAAGGGACTGCTCTATTTTAGTATTAATAGCAATTGGATTAATCCCAGGAGCAATTTTATCAGTTGGAGTAGTTTATATTCTTGATAAAACTGGATTTACAACTCCCCCCAGTCAACAACAAATAGATTTAGGAAACTAAAAAGGGACTGCTCTGAGGTAATTAATCATTAATCATTAATCATTAATAATTAGGGTTTGCTGATTAAATATCAAAGCATTGACTGATATTGGTTGTAGAATTTTTAGGTCTAAAAAAGTGTCAGCTTTTTGGTGGAAAGAGCTACATAAAGCTAGTATTTTGGGACGATTATGGCAGAAAAATTAAGGGAAAATTTTTTCGACTACCTTCTCTATAATTCCCATTTATTCTGACTCCTGACTTCTAATTCATACCCCTATCAAAATACTTTATTCAGCAAACCCTAATTATTAATTGTTGAACTATGTGATAATATCTAAACACCTAATAATATTTAAGGATTTAATTATGACAGATTCTCAACAAGTTCCTGTAGATGAAAAATTTCTGCCTTTTCTTCAGAAAGTTCAAACTCAAGCAGGATTACCAGATATTTACGATGCCAGAGATATTAGTGTTATTGTATTTCGTACAATGCGCGATTTAATGACAACAGAAGCATCTAATCAGGTAGCCTCAGATTTAAGTTCTGGTAGTGAAAAAACAGATCCAGATGAAATAGCAGAACTATGGAAAGATAATAATCCACTTGTTGCTTTTCTCAGTAAAATTAGACCACCACTTAAATTTGATGGTGATACTTTTATTTTCCGAATCAATCAAGAATCAGGTGTTCCTAAAGGAATAGCACCGGAAACTGTAATTAAAGCTGTTTTTTCCGCGACAAAGGAAGAACTTTCTCCAGAAAGAATTCAAGAAATAGCTGATTTTATGCCAGATAAAGTTAAAGTTATGTGGAACGAAGCTTAGGAAATTAATATTTTTTCTGCTCTTTAACATAACTAGGTTTTTTTAGTATCTAATTTTTTAAGCAAGGAGCAATAAAGAAGGAAGAGAAAATATTTTTTGGGATTTTCAGCACTCTTATAGTCATCCTAGATAGAATATGAACATTAGCTATATATCAAGAGAAATAACCCTCAATATTTAGATAACTAAAATTTGTTCAAAATCTATTTAGGACAGCTATATATCAAGTCAAAAGTAAGAAGTAAGAAGTAAGAAGTAAGAAGTAAGAAGTAAGAAGTAAGAAGTAAGAAGTAAGAAGTAAGAAGTAAGAAGTAAATTATAGTACTCAATAGTAGTCAACGATTCATTCATTAATTGATAATTGATAATGGATAATTGATAATTAACTCTGGTTAAAACCGTTACGGAATTGAATATAAGGAAATATTATTTCTTCTCTTGGTTGATTGGATATGGCGAGGGGACTTCGCCATCCGGAGACCGCTTTTTTCCCCTTAAAAGGGGAGGCTTTAAACCAGAATTATTTAATAATTAATAATTAATAATTAATAATTCGGTAAATATTTATGCTTAATATTTAACTGAGAATTTGACTTACGATCAAGGTAAATAGTAAGCATTTCCTCCGGAATGCTGCGCAAACAGCCGTCAGCTAGCCTCCTGTCGGAGGAACTGCGTTATCAGCTAGCCTCCTATGGTCGGAACTGCGTTAACAACTATTGCTTTTCGTGTGGCTTTAAAGCTGTATTAATTGAGCCAGAATTAATCTTACTACAAAAGTCGTTAAAGTCTATATTCATTTAAACTATGTCATTAAAAGCAGAGTATTATTGCTGATAGCTGACTACTAATAGCTGAATACTTACGGTAAATGAATATAATTTATATAGTATAAATACTTGCCAATAAAGGGGGGTTATACTATTTTTAATATTACAAATTGACGTGCAGAATGTGGGATATAAAATTCAAAAAAAATACTGACATTCAAAAATTAACAATTAATAATTACCTTTCTTGAAAAGAAGAAGATTTACTAAAAGAATTTTTTACCCTGTAGTCCGACAACTTGTGGCAAAGTCAAGGAGAGGTTTAAAACCTTGAATTATTCGACAAAATTACCTGCAAAACTATTCAATAATTTGCTTTGATGCCGACTCTTGACTCCCTAACTTAAAGTACAGATACTTATAGTTCCTCGCCTATTTCTTAATTATTTCTCAGGTTAGATTCAGTTTACTTAGATTTAATGATAAATGTCTTTAATGAATAATTAAATTCAAAATTAAATGTATTGATTTTTATCAAACATCACTATTTTCATAAATTTGCCATTACTGCTATACTGCTATATCTAAGTTGAGGAATAACTACTGGTTATTTCCTTAACTCTAATTCAACTATTAAATCAAATACTAATACAAGTGGAGCGATCGCCCAAAATTCTTACCCTGGTACAAATTTATTTACTGGTCATTTCAGTTATCAGTTATCAGTACTTCTAGCTGTTTGTGCAGCATTCTGTAGGAAAGCATTGGGATTGACATCAGGAATATTCTCTTTTTTATCTCCTTAAAAAGGGAAGCTTTAGACCAAAATTTTTCGCTAAAAGTATAATTATTATTATCAACTTCTAAAAATGGTTAATACAGCTTTTAAACCTTTCAAAGCCAAACTTAATAAAACCCTAACCAAGAAAAAAATTACTGTTTTACAAATTAATCTTGGCAAACGTTGTAATCTTGCCTGTACCCATTGTCATGTCGAAGCGAGCCCAAAACGAACAGAAGAACTTTCCCCAGAAATCTGCGAACAATTAATTGAACTAATTAATAAATTTCCTCAAATTCAAACAGTTGACTTAACTGGCGGTGCGCCGGAAATGAATTATGGATTTAAACAATTAGTTAAAGCTGCTAGAACAAATAAAAAAGAAGTAATTGTTCGTTCTAACTTAACGATTTATTTTGTCAAAGGATTTGCAGATATTCCAGAATATTGTGCTGAAAATCAACTGAAAATTGTCGCATCATTGCCTTGTTATTTAGAAGATAATGTCGATAAAATGCGCGGTTATGGCGTTTATAGTCAATCAATTAAAGCATTGCAATGGTTAAACAAACTAGGATATGGAAAAAATCCAAATCTGGTCTTAGATTTAGTTTATAATCCTCCCGTTCCAAGTAAAAATCAATTCACCCTTCCTCCTAATCAAAAAAATCTAGAAGAAGACTATAAAAAATATTTAAAAGAAAATTTTAACATCAACTTTAACCAACTATTTACAATTACTAATTTACCCATAGGTAGAACTAAACTATATCTGCAAAATAGAAAAATATATCAGCCTTATCTAGATTTTTTAGAGTCGAATTTTAATTCTGAGACTGTAGAAAATTTAATGTGTCGAAATGAATTATCAATTGATTATTTAGGTAATGTCTATGACTGTGACTTTAATCAGATGGAAAATATCCCAGCTCAAACTAACAAAATTGAAAAAATCACAGTAGCTAAGTTATTAGAAGCTAATAGTTTAGACATAATTGAACAAGTGCAGACAGCAAATTATTGTTACGGCTGTACAGCAGGTTGTGGCTCTAGTTGTAGTGGATCATTAATCTAGTTTAAACTAACCCTTGAATAGTAGCTTGAGGATTAATTTCAAGGTGTTAAATTTTCTGAATTTCAAATTATGGTCATATATAACCTACATTCCGCACGTCAAAATGTAGTATTTCAGGCTAGCCGTCGAAAACCTTGTCTGGCAATAACCATAAATTTTATAAGTAAAAATACATATTACATAGACTATTGACAGTTCTTGTTAATAACAGAGGCTGTAATCCACCTTCTTCGTAAAAAATACTGTTGTAGTATGTTTGTCGTGCGGAACGTGGGATATAAATGAGCTATAATATGTATTACTTATTGACAAAAATTGACATAAATAAATGCTAGAAACATCACTAAACTTATCCCCTATCTCTATGGCAGCAAGCTTTCAGGCACTTTCTGACCCATTAAGAATTAAAATATTAGAACTGTTGCTTAAACAAGAGCTATGTGTATGTGATATATGCGATCGCCTCCAAGTTTCTCAGTCCAAATTGTCTTTTCATCTCAAAAATCTCAAAGAAGCTTCTTTAGTTAAAAGTCGCCAGGATGGTCGTTGGATATATTACAGTCTTAATTTATCTCAATTTGAAAATTTAGAAAAGTACCTATCAGAATATAAAAAATTTAGCCCTTTAGCAGCTAACCCTTGTGCCAATAATGGTTAACCGCAATACCTGGTAAAAATACTTTGTATCCGGTCTGAAAATCATAGCAATACTAATATCATTATCCGTTTAATTAACAATTAACAATTAACAATTAACAACCAAAAAACACTCTATCCTATCCTATTTTTACCTTTTCTCTATTTTATTGTTTCCCATAGTCTATACTAAGTCTCATGCTTGACATACTCCCGGCATCAAATCACAGTAACGCAATGGGGGATTCTCATCATTGATGATTCTACGCTCTAAGAATAAAAATTAGACATCAGTTGAAAAAGATATAGACTTTTTGCCCATAGTAGGGAACACTTAACAGGGAAAAGGGAATAGGTTTTCACGACCGAAGCAGCTCAAATGAAATTACCGAAAAGCGACGTTGGAGTAGTCAATATAGCACTATAAGTATAGATAGCTAGATTATATTTTATTCCACATTCCGCACTTCAATTTGTAACATGAAAATTAGTATAAAATCCGTAGCTTGCTTAGGTATTTATACTATATAAATTGTTTTCATTTACCTTGATCGGGAGTCAAATTCCCAGTTAAATATTAAGCATAAATACTTACTAAATCCTTGACTTCTATTGACCACTATAATTTTCTTCTTACTTTTGACTTTTAACTTTTAATTTTTGAATTTTGACTTAGATTTTTATGCTACATTTTGTCGTGCGGAATGTGGGTTTTATTATTCCAAATAATGACCTGATTTTCTGGTCAATAGCATCCCCTTAGCTGCGCCACGAGCTGTCGCTTTACAAAGGGATAAAAAGTTTGGAACTTCCCGTAGGGTGGGATGAGACGGCGGAGCAGCTCTATAAGAACAGGTTTTCTTTTCCTACAGTCCTAAAAGGAACGCCATATCCAATTGACCAACAGAAAAGAAAATTCAGTATAGTACTGTGCCCAGGCAACAGGGGGAATAAAAAACCGTTTGCGTAAGCATTCCGTAGGAATCATATAAGATTTTAGCTATTGGACACCTCCTGTAATTTGTAAATATGCCAGCGCACATTGCTATATTTTCAAGCCTCCCTATTCCAGGAGCAGGTACTAATAAATGATAACTGTTAACTGATAACTGAAATGACTAACCAACAAATAGAACGAAACATTAGACTTTTACTCGAAACTCGCGAATGTCCAAATTGTTACCTAGAAGGAGCCAGACTTGGAGGCGTAAATCTAGGAGGGGCCAATCTTGGAGAAGCAAAATTACCAGTAGCTAACCTAGCAGGAGCAAAGTTAGGAGGAGCTAACCTAGGAGGAGCTAACCTAGGAGGAGCTTACTTAGGAGGAGCTTACTTAGGAGGAGCGAACTTAGGAGGAGCTTACTTGGAAGGTGCCAATTTAGAAGGAGCTTACTTAGGAGGAGCGAACTTAGGAGGAGCTTACTTGGAAGGTGCCAATTTAGCAGGAGCAAATCTAGAAGGTGCCAATTTAGGAGGAGCAAACCTTGAAGGAGCTAGTATAGAAGGGGCACTCCTCAGTGGTGCAATTATGCCAGATGGCGCAAGACATGAGTAAGTGAAATTAGGTGCGTGGATGGTTCTGCTGTCACGTTGCTATGAATGGTTTTCCCTACTTTTGCCGGGAATTGTCGGGCTTAATGTATCTGAAGTTTAGTAATTCTCATGCTTGTTTTTGTTTAATTTGAGCAAGAGTGTGGAGAATACTTGCTTCATCCTAAATCTAATCAGGATGAATGGCCTTCAAAATTATGCATCCTATACATTTTGTTAAGTGGATATATAAAAAAGTCCATTCTTACAGAATACCAATATCAGTAATTTTAGTTTCTGGTGGAGCAATTCTGAGTTTATTATTTTTCAGGTACTTAGGAGCATTACAGCGACTAGAGCTATTTGTATTTGATGGGATGGTGCGTCTGGGGCCTGATGAAGTTTCTGACCCCAGATTATTAATAGTAGAGCTTACTGAAGAAGATATACAGCATTTAGGACAGTGGCCAATATCCGATAGAAATTTAGCAGATGTTTTAGCCTCTCTACAAGAGCATCAACCAAAAGTAATAGGTGTAGATTTATACCGAGATGTTCCTAAATATCCTGGTTATACAAAATTAGTAGAACAGCTACAGAAACCAAATGTTTTTGGTATTACTTTTATTGGCGATCGATCTGTGAGTACAATACCGCCACCTCCTAGTATCCCAAAGGAAAGAATAGGCTTTAATAATATTCCTCTTGATCCAGATGGTGTAGTTCGTCGCTATTCATTATTTATTAATAATGATGAAGAAACAATGGTAGCGTTTGCTTTACATTTAGCCCTCGCTTATCTCCAAAAATATGAAATAATTCCTCAGATAACTGAAAATAACGAATACCAATTAGGTGACGCAATATTTAAAAAATTACAACCAAACTCTGGAGGATATCAACACATCGACGCTCAAGGATATCCAATTTTAATTAATTATCGTAATTCTCAATCTATAGCTCCAAAAATTACAATCAAAGATGTTTTATTAGGTAATTTTGACCCCGAATTAGTTAAAAACAAAATTGTGATAATTGGTAATACGGCTCCTAGTAGCAACGACTTTTCTTTTACTCCTTACAGTTTTGCTCAGTTAGACTTGTTAAAGTCAAAGATGTCAGGAGTAGAAATTCATGCCCAAGCTACCAGTCAAATTATTAGTGCAGTTCTTGACGAGCAAAAGCTATTTTGGTACTGGGATGAATCAACGGAAATACTATGGATTTTCAGTTGGTCAATGGTTGGTGGTAGTATTGCTTGGTATATCAGACGACCTTTAATTTTGCTGCTAGTTAATTATCTAGTTTTAGGAGTTTTAGTAGCTATTAGTTATGGCATTTTTATCAATATGGGATGGATACCTGTAGTAGCACCAATATTAGGAATAGTTATGACAAGTGGGGTAGTAATAGTCTACAAAATTCAGGAATCATGGCAACAACAAAATATGGTGATGAAATTATTAGGTCAACAAACTTCTCCAGAGATTGCTCATGCTCTTTGGCAAGAACGTTCATATCTGATTAATAGTGGAATTTTACCTCCAAAAACAGTTACAGCAACAATTTTATTTACTGACCTAAAAAACTTTAGTACTATCTCTGAAAAAAAAACTTCAGAAGCTTTAATGAATTGGTTGAATGAATATCTGAGTGCCATGACAGATATTGTCATAAATCATCACGGAATAGTCAACAAATTTACTGGAGATGGAGTTATGGCAGTATTTGGAATACCAGTACCTCGTACCAGCGTTGAAGAGATTGCTATAGATGCACAAAATGCAGTTAATTGTGCTTTAGCAATGAGTCAACATCTATCACAATTAAATCAAAAATGGCAACAACAAAATTCTCCAGAATTAAAAATGCGTGTAGGAATTTATACTGGAACTGTCACAGTTGGTAGTTTAGGTGGAAAAAATCGCTTAGAATATGGAGTAATTGGGGATGGTGTCAATATTGCTTCTCGCTTAGAAAGTTTTGATAAAGAACGTCATCCAGGAATTTGTCGCATTTTGATTGCTCAGGAAACTTTGGAATATTTAGATAAAAGATTTTCAGTAGAACCCTGGGGGGATTTAAATTTAAAAGGAAAAAAAATACCAGTAAATGTATACTTAGTTACTGGGAAAAACTATTTTTAAATTAACCATAAACAACAAATAATTTAAAATTTTCACTCCTTATCAATGTTGCTATTTTTCTACAACCAAAAAAATATATTAGGGCTTGCTGAATAAAGTATGAGTGGTAAGGGTAGGAGTCAGAATTTCCGGTCATGCTTCGCAAACAGAATTCAGGAGTTATAACAATTCCCTCTTTTCTGGAGATGTCTATTGATCAACACTCTAGTGCAGAATTGCATAAGTAAGTATATGAGTAGAAATAAATGTAATATACTGCATCCGAACTAGGAATATTTGGGAGCAAGTTGTGAGGAAAGCAATCGTAACTATGGGATTATTTTCCTGGCTTACTCTGCAAACATACCTCGCTTCGGAAATTTTAGATTTAATTTCACTTACCTACTTCAATAATCAGTTAAAATCATGTTAAAAAGTTGATTCTACAAGCGTAAGTATTCAGCTATTAGCTGTTAGCTATCAGCAACAAGACTCTCTCCTTAAGGACAGTGTCTAAATTGAAATAGACTTTAAGGACAAGGGAGTCAACTTTTGTAGTAAGACAATTAAATATTGCTTTTATCCTAAACTAAAAGCAATAGCTGATAGCTGAAGTCCGCAGTTCCTCTGGTAGGAGGCTGGCTGACGGCTGAATGCTTACCTACAAGCTTTATTCCCTTCTGGTTCCTCCATTATAAAAAATTAATAAATGTTTACTACAAATAGCTAGGGTATTTCTTAGGAGTCAACCCACCCCTAACTGCTCCCAGGAGGAGAAGTCAGGAGTCAGAATAAATAGCTTCGATGCCATTTCTTAGTTTATAACTTATCTTATTAGCCAAAGGGACATCTTCTATAAAGTCTTTTTATCCCTCTTTTTTAAAATTGGTATTATACCTTCTTGCAATAGCTACTGATACAATTCATAAATAGATAAACTATAATAGTAATTAAGTAATTAAAACATTTACCCAAAACAAAAAAGGAATTCAGAATATGTATCTACAAAATTTCCGTTTTTCTATTACTCTCAAAACTATGGTTTTGACATTAGTTTTAGGATTATTTACTACTTCTTTTCCCAGCAGTACATCGGCAAATCCTACTAACTCTGCTAGTTCAACTAATGGTAAAGCAGATACTACTCTAGGTATTTTGAAAAATACCTTAGCAAATATTACTCCTAGAGTCGAAGGCGGTTCAACAGGTACTTATGGTGGAGGATCGCGAGGACAAGATAATTGTATAGATGAAAATCAAAAACCTCTAACTCCTCTAATTCCCAAGATAAATCAAAGACAAGAATTAACCCTAGTAACCTTAGCCTCACATCCAACAATTTATATGTATGTGCCAGAAAACACAGCTATAGCTGGAGAATTTATCTTGAAAGACTCTAGTCAAAAAATAGTTTATGAAAAGCTAATACCAGTGTCAAATAGTCAGGGCATTATACCTATTAAAATTCCCAAAAATCAACCAGAATTAAAAGTAGGCGAAAATTATAACTTGACATTCTCTTTAAGCTGCGAAGGAAGTGGTTATGGAACTGTTGTTCAAAGCTCAATTAAAAGAGTTAATCCCAACCCAAATTTGACACAAGAACTACAGCAAAAATCAGAGAGCGACCGCTGGTTAATTTATTCGGACACAGGTATATGGCACGAAAAACTGGATGCCTTAGCAGAAAAAATTAGTTCTAATCCAAACGATAAAAAACTTAAATCAGAATGGCAAAATCTGCTCAATTCAGTAGGTTTAAATGATGTAGCTACAGAGCCATTAAATTCAACTAATTAGCAAATTAATTCCATAGTTCTAATTAGTCAGATAACCCAATAACTCAACAAATAATACCATTTCTCAAAAACTTTTCTACATTTTATTGAGTAGGGGATTAGGGTAGAAGTAGACATCATAATAATTAATGCGCTCTAGGGTTCTAATTATCAAAAAGGTGATTTTTCTCATATTATTTACTTAATATATTGAAGCGCCACCTAAGTATAGTATTACTTTTGGTAATTAGTATCAGGTATGGATAAGGATAAATATTTTGGAATTACTAGAAAAATATCTGTTAGAAAACTAGGTATCACATCTAAATTTAATTAAAACCTTTTTCTAACAGTCATTCAATTTTAAATGTTTATCAAGCATCTCTATGAATCAAGCAACTAAGTTAAACATAAGTATCAAAGATGCCTAATAAACACTCAAAAAAATCATCCCAAAACACTCCGTAGTCATAATCGATGTTAAATGAAAATTAGATAAAAATCTGATAAGACTACGATTAAAATCAAGGTTTGTACCTCTATATACAAGTATCATATAAATTAATACCAACGATTATTGTAAACTCTGTATATAGATGAATAACCTAGAACAAGAAACAAAAAAAAAGCCAAAATTAAACAAGCTACTCAAACCACTCTTAATAGTTTTTGTAGTTGCAACTCTCCTTGTTATTGCTCATAAATTTAACGCTCAACAACTCTTGATCGATGCCTTAGATTGGATCAAAACTCTTGGCCCTTGGGGTCCCATAGCTTTTATCATTATTTATATCCTGGCCACAGTTTTATTCCTTCCAGGCTCACTACTAACCTTGGGCGCAGGTTTTTTATTCGGCCCGATTTTCGGTTCTATCTACGTTTCTGTTGCTTCCACTATTGGTGCAACTTGTGCCTTCCTAGTAGGTCGCTATCTGGCGCGAGGTTGGGTTTCTCAGCAGATAGAAGGAAATGAAAACTTTAAGGCCATTGATGAAGCAGTAGCTGACGAGGGATGGAAAATCGTTGGACTAACTCGCTTATCTCCTATTTTTCCTTTTAACCTACTCAACTATGCTTTTGGCCTAACCCAAGTATCTTTACCAGATTATTTTTTCGCTTCTTGGATTGGGATGATGCCAGGAACAGTAATGTATGTATATCTTGGTTCCCTAGCTAGCAGTTTAGCAACTTTGGGCACAGAAGGAAGAACGCGCACTAAAGAAGAATGGATTCTTTATGGAGTAGGTTTAATAGCTACAGTTGCAGTAACTCTTTATGTGACAAAAATTGCTAAAAAAGCTCTACAAAAGAAATTATAGTTGTCAATAGGAGTCAACGATTCAGTAAGTATTTAGGGTTTGCGTATGGAAAGTTTTTTTACTGGGGTAGGAGACAGGAGACAACCCACCCCTCGCCCCTCCCAGGAGGGGGACAGGAGAAATGGGGAATGTAGAGGAGGCAGTAGGAAGAATTATCCCTTAATTTTTCTGCCATAGTCAGTCCAAAATCCGCTCCTTTTTGAGCTGCCGGAAGACGAAAACCTTGTACTTTTTCAAGACCTAAAAAGGCCAATACCAATATCAGTCAATGCTTTGATATTTAATCAGCAAGCCCTATTTATTATTAATATTTAACTGAGAATTTGGCTCCCGATCAAGGTCATTTCAGTTATCAGTTATCAGTACCTCTAGTTGAAGCAAGAGGCTTGACATAAGGAATATGTTCTTTTTTTTATCCCCTTAAACATACATTCCGCACGACAAAACGTAGCATAAAAATATAAGTCAAAAGTAAGAAGTAAGAAGTAATAAGTAAGAAGTAAGAAGTAATAAGTAAGAAGTAATAAGATAAGAAGTAAGAAGTAATAAGAAAATTATAGTGGTCAATAGGAATCAATAATTCAGTAAGTATTTATGCTTAATATTTAACTGAGAATTTGACTTTTGAGAAGTAATTTATACTATATAAATATTTACCAATAATAGAAATTACATACTACTTTTAATGTTACAAATTGACGTGCGGAATGTGGGTTACAAATTGAAGTGCGGAATGTGGGCTTAAAAGGGGAGACTTTAGACCACAATTTTTCGGTAAATGAAGATCATTTATATAGTATAAATACTTAGAGCTTGCTGATTAAATATCAAAGCATTGACTAATATAAGTTGTAGCATTTTTTGGCTCAATTAGTCTAAAAATGCTAATATTTTTCCCCTGACTATCAGAAAATTTGGCCGTAGTAGATAGTCTCAACTGTTGCCTGTTGCCTTTCGGAGCTGTTGCCTATCATCACCATCAGACTTTTGAGCGCAAACCCTAATTAATTGAATTATAAATCGCTATAATTTATGACCAAAGAATAGGTTCAATAATTGATAATTGATAATTACCTCTCCCTAAAAGCTATCCATTATAAGCAAAATTCTTTACAAAAGTGGATAATGCCTATTATCAAAAGCTTACGAGCATTTTGTTGGTTTTACAAGCTTTGACAAATTGACTAACTTGTGTACTCCTAAAAGTTGTTTTTTGTCGTTGCGATCGTAACGACACTAGGAGCTTTCAGACTCTAATTCATCAAATGATATTTTTGTCAAGTTTTATGTTAAGTAAAGATGTTTATAAAGCATAGCCCTAAAAGGAAGAGGATTGAATAAAAGGAAAATTTTTTCTCTCTTGGTTGATTGGATATGGCGAAGAGACCTCGCCATCCCTCGACAGCTTGTTTCTCCTTTAAAGAAGAGGATTTTTACCTTAATTATTCGGTAAATACTATTTCTTGATGTGGCGCGAGCTGTCGCTCTACTTTACAAGGGGATGAAAAGCGGTCGAGGGATGGGGAGTTTTTGGAGCAATATAATCGACTAAGAGAAAGTAAACTTCAGCAGTCGGTACTGATAACTGATATAGCGTTTCTCAAAAAGCGTGAGATACAGTTGTTTTTCTTTTTTTCTATCCCCTGTTTCTCGAATTACTACTCCCTACTCCCTACTCCCTACTCCCTAAAACAAACGAATGCGCGTACCTCACTAATATGATAATTGCTATAACTGATAACTGATAACTGATAACTGAAATGACTCTCAAAGCTATTTTATTCGATTTTAATGGTGTAATTATTAATGATGAATTTCTCCATGAAAAATTAATAGAACAAGTATTAATTGATGAAAATTTGTTACTTAGACCAGGAGAATACAACCAATTCTGTTTAGGAAGAAGCGATAGTGCTTGTTTAGAAGGAATACTTACAGAAAGAGGTAGATATATTAATGAAGGATATTTAGACCAGCTAATTAAACGTAAAGCTCTAGCTTATCAACAACAATTAGAAAGTCTTGAAGAGTTGCCAATTTATTCAGATACGATAGATTTTATTTCTCAGGTCGCTCAAGCTAATCTGAAAATGGCTGTAGTTAGTGGCGCTCTTCGATCCGAAGTAGAATTAGTCTTAAATAAAGCTAATTTAATTGATTTTTTTAAGACAATTATTGCTGGAGATGATGTAAAAGCTAGTAAGCCAAAACCCGATGCTTATTTGTTGGCAGTAAATATTCTAAATCAACAATATCCAGACATGAATCTACATCCTTCAGAATGTTTAGTAATAGAAGATACTTTTGCCGGAATTGAAGCAGCTAAACTCGCAGGAATGTCTGTAGTTGGTGTCGCCCATACTTATCCTTTTCATATGCTCCAGCGTTTGGCCAACTGGTGTGTAGATTATCTATCCGACCTTGAATTGGACAGAATACAAAAAATTTATCAACAAATTAATTCTTATTAATTCAGGACTTACGCAAAGGCACTATTTATAGGGTCCAGTAACTATTGGACAATAGTTTTGAGTACTATATATAGGGTATCTGCGTAAGTCCTATAATTCTTAGATATTTGTATAGAAGAATACTGTTTTTTTAGACGAAATATCACTAACTTCGCCCAAAAATATGTCAATCAACTTAACTTTAATTTTCGTTCCGATCAAATAGCCATGAAACCTTTTGAGTCCCATCAAAAATAAGTAAAGAACAACATCGGTTTGTAAAGAGATTGGTAATAATTGTAACTTATTGTGTTGAACTGCCTCTGATATTAGTAGATTTCAGTTACTATTTAATTAAATATAAAAGAATAGTTAAGAAAGCATAAGATTGGGAATATATGTGCTTTGGGCTACGTCCAGATTACTAACTAGCCTGTACCAATCTGCCAAAAAGATGATTATTTATACTAATAAGGAGATTCTATGACTCCCACAATGTTGCGTCAGGTTTGGTCTTTAATAGAAAACTCCCAAGCTACAACCTTAATATCTCTAGATGATGCGACCCTGGTTCAGTGGTTAATCAAACAGTTGAAAACTAGAAATTCCCTAAATGGCAGGGAAGCAGATTTAATTAACGAATATATCCAGTCTCGGCTATCTTTAATTAGGGATTTAGCTGAAGAACGTTTGGGCAGCGAACCTTCACCATCGGTATAGTCAAAGTTCTACAGAAATATAGTCTTATATATTCAAATAATGTCAAATATAAGTAGAAACTATTTAGCTAAATATATAGTCATTCTGAATAAGACTGGAACACCTTTTTAGCTGAAACTCTTTCAAGGTAAGAAACCCTGGTCTCAATCTTAAACTGGAATGACTATAGCTAAGAAATAATTGCTTAGGGCATAGACTAATGACAAATCTTAGACTAGAAAATGTTTTTCCAACTTTTGCCTGTTGCCTGTTGCCTGTTCCCTGCTAAATGTCGAAAGTATTTGCTTGAAGTCCTCCAGAAGCGATCGCCAAGTTAAACCTTATGGTACTTTTGAATAGGTTATTTTTCCCAGATCAAAAAAATCATAATTAACTATGAAAAAGTCCTTATCTCTGTTAATAGCAACTGTGTTGATGGTACTACCATTAACAGCCTGTGAAGAAGAAAGTCAACAAGCCACCAGCCGTCTAGATATAGTCAAAGAGCGTGGTCAATTAAACTGTGGGGTAGAAGGAGCTATACCAGGATTTAGCTTTGTAGACCAAAATGGCAATTACTCAGGGATAGATGTGGATATCTGCAAGGCAGTAGCAGCAGCTTTATTTAATGATCCAAATGCTGTGGAATATCGTAACCTAGATTCAACTGAGCGTTTCACAGCTCTTAATGGTGGAGAAGTAGATATGCTTTCTCGAAACACTACTTGGACAGTAAGTCGAGATACCACTGTAGGTCTAGAGTTTGCCCCCACAACATTTTATGATGGTCAAGGGATGATGGTTCGTACTGATAGTGGGATTAATTCTTTAGAGGGTTTGCAAGGCAAATCAATTTGTGTCGAAGCAGGTACAACAACAGAACTAAACTTAACAGACAATCTCCGTAAACGAAACATCGAAGCTGAGACTTTAACATTTCAACAAGCAGATCCAGCTTATGCTGCTTATGCAGAAGGGCGTTGTGATGGAATGACTTCTGATAAATCTCAGTTATTGGGTCGTCGTAGTACTTTACCTAATCCAGGTACTCATACCATTCTAGATGTTACTATGTCCAAGGAACCTTTGGGTCCTGTGACGAAAAATAATGATTCAGCTTGGTTTGACGTGGTTAAGTGGGTAACTTACGCTTTGATAGAAGCAGAAGAGTTAGGTATTACCCAAGCAAATGTAGATGACCTAAAGCAAAATTCTGAGGACCCTACAATCAAACGGTTTTTAGGAGTAGAGGGAGACCTGGGCGAAGGTTTGGGTTTGAGTAATGATTTTGCTTATAGAGTTATTAAGCAAGTAGGCAACTATGGTGAAATTTATGGCCGTAACTTAGGAGAACAATCTCAATTTAAGTTACCTCGCGGTCAAAATAATTTATGGACAAATGGTGGATTACTTTATTCTCCTCCATTCCGTTAAAAATTAATAGCCGTAAAAAACGATTAAAGATTTGGGAATTAATCTACACTTTTTCCCAAATCTTTATACTAGAAGGAAGAAGGAAGAAGGAAGGAGGAAGGAGTGAAAAAAAATAATGTAGGGATGTTCCACAGAAAGTCTTTACCGAATAATTAAGATTTAAAACTTTTCTAATGTCCCACGGGATGTCGCCCTACCAAGGAAAAAAAGAAAAAAACTTTTTATCGTAGAAGGAAGAAGAAAAAAGCAGAAGGACGTTGTGATAGGATAACCTCCGATAAATCTTAGTTATAGTTACTAAATCTATAGAAAAATATTCCTAGACAAGTGTTTTAATTAAGTGTTACCTTAATGGGGTGAACTACAACACCCTCTATCCCATTGCTAAAAGCGTTTGGGACTACTTTTCGCATCGGTGTTTAAACTTCCATTGACATCAGCATTGTATTTGACACCATTTGAAGCTTTATAAAGTCCTCTTTTGACTCGTTTACCACTAAATCTGTGTTTTACACCTTTTTGATAAACTGGTAAGTCGTCCCAGTCTAAAAAACTAGCTTTTGATGTATAACTTTCTTCATTAATTATTACTTTTATGCCTACTAATTTGCCTTTGTATTTTAGTTGTTCAATTAACTTAAAAAAAGGAATTTGAACAAAATTTTGATTATTTTTTCGACCAAGATTTATGCCTTGTTTCCAGTTAGGATTATTTCCTATTACTAAAATTCCTATCTGATTTACGATCAGACGATTAATAATATACCTGCTAGGGCGTGTCATCAATTAAAAAATTGACAAAATTGGTATTGTATGGTCTACGTCAATGGCGATCGCTATGCTAATAAAATGACTGAGGCTACCAAATAAATCCCTCCCAGGAAGTTAACCGAACGTTTATCGTATCTAGTAGCGATATAGCTGCCGCTAGGCTCCGCCAACGCTCGATACTGTTTAAGTTTGGCGAAAAAATTTTCGATCAGATGACGTGCTTTGTACAATATCTCATCGTAGTTACGGAGTTCTTTTCGGTTTTTTTTCGGGGGAATTACTACTTCTATTCCTCTGTGAGTTAAAGGCTCAATCACTCTATCGTGAGCATCATAAGCTTTATCAGCCAAAACTGCTTCAGCTTCTACCATCGGTAGTAAAACATCTGCTCCATCTAAGTCACTGGCTTGGCCTGGAGTTAAAAAAAATTAGTGGGATTACCCAGAGCAGTTATAGTCGATGGGAGGTATTATCCTCCGCACCTCTACTTCAGAACCGGACGTGCGACTTTCACCGCATCACGGCTCCTAGCAATCTGTGGTAACATCTCAGTTAGAGACAAAATCCGTTGACTAGGACTAAACCAGGTCAAGGTTTAGCTGATCCTAATCTTCCACCGTCTCAGTCAGGGAGTGCCTTTAGCCTACCGCCTTGGAGTTACTTACCTCTGTGTCGTCTTGCACTCGACTTTCGCCTGGGCAATTTCAGGCTAAAGGTTTTTACCCTGTACGCATAGGTTGGGTGCTTCACTCTCAGGTGTCTAAGCTTCATCACCCTTCCTTTGTGGTTTCTAGATTGCCGGGGGTAATTTCGTTCCCCCATCCTACCCGATAGCAAGGTTTCCGAGCTTTCCTCCTACGGACCAACTAACCTGCTTTGGTCAGACTTGCGTATCGTTTTTCCTCGTTCCGAGTTACAGATTGTGATGACGGTTTAGGGCTGTCCATTTCGCCTACACGATCCCCAGGGATGCGTCTAACAGTAGAATTTAACGCGGGAATGCTCGTGTGCGGTCAGGAGATTTTTGGAGTGACTCCTTGCCGTGGGGTAAGACGCTTTTTCAGGACATTCCGTAATGTACCCATGCCGTCTCCCCATTACCCCCAGTGTGCCTATCACTATACGCTCTGGTTGGGGCCTGATGCCAGCTTCGCTCTGTCAGTGAAAAGGTCTGACTCGGCGTGGCCAGGTCGGGAGTCCGTTGTCCCCTAACGGGCTGGATTCTCACCAGCATCCGTAACTCAGTTATCTAACAGGCTCTTCTTTGGTGGCCTCGCTTATTGCAGGCTCTTCCGCTGTGGCCTCGTATTTGCCCTATTCATACCCCTCTAGTTGCTAGAGGCTCCTAATAGGAACGAGTCGCACTCTACTACTCCATGTATTTTTGTACTCAATCCTCCTTTGCTACGGCCAATATGTTCCTGTTGTGCACTACTTTCTTTCGCTCCTGCACTATGCTGATGAGCACGAACAATAGTGGAATCGATCATGGCATATTCATTATCTGCATCCTCAGCTAAAGCATGAAATACTGTTTCCCAAACCCCTGAGTGGCTCCAACGACTAAAACGGGTATGGATAACCCGGAAGTCCCCAAATCTTCCTGGTAAGTCTCTCCAAGGAATTCCTGCTCTATATCTGTATAAAACAGCTTCCACAAAGAGGCGATTGTATGCATGCTGTCCTTCCTGCGGTCCCTTCGCGCCCTGGTAGTAAATTTTGAATCCGTTCCCATTGATCGTCCCGCAAGCCATAACGTCTGGTCATTGAAAGAGTCCTTTTTTGTTATTCCTGTAATTATTCTTCATTAAGCATACTATACCTCTATTGAGCAGGGGACCCACCCCTCGCCCCTCCCCCTCCCAGGAGGGGAACTAGGGGAGTGGGTAGGGACGTTGCATTCAACATCCGCACAGGGAGAAGTAAAAAGTAAGAACAACAGGACTTAAGCAACGACACTATGTATAGTGTCATTTAACTATTGGACAATAGTTATGGGTACTATATATAGCGTATCTGCGTAAGTCCTAAACAATTAACATTAACTGGGCTATTATTAGCAAAAAAGTAACTCTACCTGTTTTGATTAATTAATAACTGAAGTCTTAGAGCTGATTTATAAACTTCGCCCAAAGTCTTATATTACCTAGCTTTTAGCAATTAGGAATTTAATTGACAAAAATCCTGTAAGCTAGTTATAGCAGGTGATTCAGCGTCTTAAGATTTACTTTATAAATCAGCTCTTACCCAAGTATAGCGTTACTTTTAGGAATTGGTATTATACCAATTTGAAAAAAGAATGCTACAAAAAGGTAGACCTCGATCAGATATGCTTAAAAATAGCGAGTCTAGTTCATTTTAGATAGTTATTTATATCGTTTTTCCATTTTTTTTAAATATTTATCCCTTCTTCCTTATTTCGCAGGGACGTTGCATGCAACGTCCCTACCATTTGTAACAAACATTTATCAAATTGGTATTAGAGGTACTGATAACTGATAACTGATAACTGATAACTGATAACTGATAACTGAAATGATTGACGAGGAAAATCAAAAAATTCCACTATGGCGAGATGAAAGATTTTGGCGCATTGCCTTACAAGTTATTGCTATAGTAATTTTTGTTGCGGTTGTAGCTATAATGATTAGCAATCTTAACCGTAATTTAGTACAACAAGGTACAAAATTTGGATTTAGTTTTCTAGGAAACGAAGCTGGATTTAGTATTAGTGAAAGTCTTATTCCCTACAAAGCAAAAGACCCCTATACTCAAGTATTATTAGCAGGTTTTATTAATTCCCTGCGAGTAATGATTTTGGGAATTTTCTTCACAACAATAGTCGGAATATTAGCAGGAATTACTAGCTTTTCCGAAAACTGGTTGCTGCGAAATTTGAATCGAGTTTATGTAGAAGTTGTTAGAAATACCCCTCTACTATTACAGTTGTTTTTCTGGTATTTTGCAGTTTTTTTCACTCTCCCTAAACCAGAAGAAAAATTAGAATTACCAGGACCAATATTTATGAGTAAACGAGGAATATCTATTCCTTGGCCGGAAAATACTCAGAATGTCTGGTTATGGTTAATAGTATTAGTTGTGGGAGCGATCGCTACTATATTTATTTGGCAGTGGCGCAATAAGTTAATGACGGAAAAAGCTACCTCTGGTCAACCTCAACTTATCGCTGTAATTAGTATTGGAATTATCGAATTATTAATTGTTATATTTGCTCTAGGTTGGCAAGCACCTACAGCAACAGAAACAGGAGCAACAGAAGGGGGATTAAATTTAACATTAGAACTGTCAGCTTTACTGGTAGGATTAGTATTTTATACAGGTGCATTTATTGCTGAAATTGTTCGTTCCGGTATTCAAGCAGTGCCAAAAGGACAATGGGAAGCAGCAAGGTCTTTAGGATTAAAATCAAGTTTAGTAATGAGATTGGTGATTTTTCCCCAAGCATTAAGGGTAATGATTCCACCATTAAATAGCCAATATATGAACTTAGCAAAAAACTCTAGTTTAGCAATAGCTATTGGTTATCCAGATTTATATTCCGTTGCTAATACTACTTATAATCAAACAGGTCGTCCAGTAGAAGTATTTATCCTCATTATGGCAGTTTACCTTTCTATAAATTTGATAATTTCATTGTCTATGAATTTCTTAAATAAAAGCGTTCAACTCAAAGAAAGATAACAAAACAATTAATAATTAATAATTAATAATTAATAATTAATAATTAATTATTAATTATTACCGAATAATTAAGGTTTAAAGCCTTTCCTTTAAAGGAGAAACAAGAAAAAATTTTCCTTTTATTCAATCCTCTCTCTAAAAGGAAGAGGTAATTAGGGTCTGCTGAAAAAGTCTTTTAGTAGGAGTAGGAGACAGGAGAAACGGGGAATGAGCGAGGAGGTAGGAGTAAGAATTGCCCCTTAATTTTTCTGCCCAAATCTTGACCAAAATCCTAAATTTTGAACTATTACCACTTAAAACTTCGCACTTTTTGATACTTAAAAATGCTAAAACCTTTATCTATAAAGACTTTTAGATTTAATCAGCAAGCCCTAATTATCAATTATCAATTATCAATTATTGAACTCTCCTTACCTCACAATAATAATGGCAATGCACCACTACCGAAAAATCCTCCCATCTCCCTAACTCCTCCATTCCCCTTGAAGATTTTGGACTGAAAACCAGGCAGTTTTTTCAACCCTAAAAAGGCTTTAGCCAATATCAGTCAATGCTTTGAGATTCGATCGTTCAGCAATTAACAATTAACAATTAATAATTAATAATTACTTCTTATTAAAATGGATAGGATTGACTAAAATGATTTTTTTTATTTTGTCCCCTATCCAAGGGAAGGCTTCAAGGCGTGAATTGTTGAATTAATAATTATTAACTATCAACTCTTAATTAGGGTTTGCTGAAAAAGTCTTTTTGTAGAGGTAGGGAGTAGGGAGTAGTTAGGAGTTAAGAGAGATAGGAGTGAAAGAGGAGTTGGCCACAAAAAGAGTAAAAATGATTTTTCTATCATCATAGAGCCAAAAATGCTCAATTTTTGAACCTCAGTAGTCCAAAAGTTCGCACTTTTTGATACCTCAAAACCCTAAAACCAATATCATTCAATGCTTCTATATTTAATCAGCAAGCCCTAATTATTAATTATTAATTATTAATTATTCATTATTCGGTATACCCTAATTATATGAAAACAATTAATACTCATAAATTATCAGCACCCCCATTTCAGGAAAATAACCCTATAGAATGGCTAAAACAAAACTTTTTTAGTACCTGGTACAACACCTTATTAACTATCATCTTACTCAGCATTATTACCAAGGGAATAACAGGTTTTATCTCCTGGGCAATAACTCAAGCAGAATGGGAAGTAATCAAAGTTAACTTGCCATTATTAATGGTAGGTAGATATCCTAAAGACCAATATTGGCGCATCTGGTTAATAGTTGGTATAATTTCTAGTTTATCTGGTTTTTCTTGGGGAATTATTGCCAGAAATTCAGCCACATTATTTTCCCAACCAGTATTAATTTTTCTAGCTGTTATACCTGCCATATTGTTATTGATTCCAGTAACAACCCCATTCAAACTATTACTAATAGGAACAGTTATTTTAGTTATTAGTACTGCTTGGGTAGGAAAAAAATTAAGCAAAAAAAATCCAAATATAGGTAAATCTATATCTTTTATTTGGTTTATAGCCTTTATCTTAACTATCTGGTTAATCGGAGGAGGATTAGGTTTAAAATCTGTACCTACAAATGACTGGGGAGGTTTAATGTTAACTATACTAATGGCTATAGTTAGCATTTTTCTATCTTTTCCTCTAGGAATTTTATTAGCTTTAGGCAGACAAAGTAAATTACCAGTAATAAAAATATTTTCTATTGGTTATATTGAAATTATCCGAGGACTACCTTTAATCTCAATCTTATTTATGGGGCAAATTATGATTCCCCTATTTCTACCAGATGGAATGCGACCAGATAGAATTTTACGAGCAATATTAGGATTAACTTTATTTAGTTCAGCTTACCTAGCAGAAAATATTAGAGGTGGTTTACAGTCTGTACCTAGAGGTCAAACAGAAGCAGCCAAAGCATTAGGTTTCAACACTCCATTAGTATTAGGATTAATTGTGTTACCTCAAGCATTAAAAGTTGCTATTCCGTCAATTGTAGGTCAGTTTATTAGTCTATTTCAGGATACAACTTTATTATCAATTGTCGGATTATCAGAATTGTTACGCATGAGTCGTTCAATCTTAGCTCAACCACAATTTTTAGGAGATTATGCAGAAGTTTATTTATTTAACGGCATACTTTTTTGGATTATTTGTTATGCCATGTCAATTGGTAGTCGGCAGTTAGAAAAAACATTAAATACCGATCATTAACAAAAACAAAAGTAGTCAAAAGTTATCTATCGATCCCTTCAAATCAGCATTTACAGCAATTGCGCTTTGTGGTATAGTTCAAACTATGATCCTACTCAACTACACTTATCGAATTTATCCCGACCAAAAACAAGTCGAGTTATTGAATGAATGGCTCAAAACTTGTCGTAGTGCCTATAACTATGCTCTTAGAGAACTTAAGGATTGGATTGCTTCCAGAAAATGTCCAATAGATAAGTGTAGTTTGGACAGTGAGTATATTATGAATGCTGATTACCCATTCCCTGGATATCAGCAACAGCAAAACAATCTCCCCAAGGCTAAGAAAGAGTTTCCGCGACTAGCTGCAGTTCCTTCTCAGGTATTGCAGACAACTATCCGAAGATTGCACGATGCTTGGGACTTTTTCCAGAACAGAGGTTATGGATTTCCTCGCTTCAAAAAGTACGGACAAATGAAGTCCATGTTGTTTCCTCAATTTAAAGTCAATCCGATTACAGGATGGCTTCTCAAACTCCCTAAATTAGGAAAAGTCCAAATCAACTTGCATCGTCCAATACCTGAAGGTTTTATTGTCAAGCAGGTCAGGATACTAAAGAAGGCAATGGGGTGGTTCGCTGTAATTACTATTCAATCTGATATTTCTATTCCAGAACCCCTACCCCACAGGCATTTCGTCGGGGTAGATGTAGGACTGGATAAATACCTGGCGACCAGTGATGGCTTCGTAGAACCTGGACGAAAATTTTTCCAGACAGAGCATAGTCGGCTGAAAGTGCTACAACGCAGATTGTCTAAGAAAAAGAAACGTTCTGCTAACTACGAGAAAGCCAGGATTAAAGTAGAGAAACAGCATAATCATATTGCATTCAGACGCAAAGACTATCAGTTCAAATTAGCCCATCAATTATGCAACATGGCTGAGACTATCTTCGTTGAAGACATAGATTTTAGAACCATGGCTAAAGGTTTCTTGGGCAAACATACTGTTGATGCAGGTTTTGGACAGTTTAGGAGTATTTTATTTTATGTTGGGAAACAGCGGGGAGTATACGTTGCTCAAGTAGACCACAAAGGTACTTCTCAAACTTGCCCAAACTGCCGTAGTCTAGTCAGAAAAGAACTCTCTAATAGATGGCATAGCTGTCCAGAATGCAAATATGAGGCTGATAGAGACGTAGCTTCAGCACAGGAAATATGTAACCGAGGTTATGAGCAACTTAGTACCCAGGGACTCTGGGGGCAAGAAATGGGCTGTCAAGTCGGGCTGTCGGGGACTTTTTGTCTAGACAAGTGGCGCAGGGCAGCAATGTCTAACAGCGATGTTGGAAGCTCGCGCTGTACCTCCTAGAGGTCAGCGTCGAGAGGATGTCACACTGATAATGCTCTTTAGACAGGGAAATATTTTTCCTACTGTTCCCTGTTCCCTATTCCCTATTCCCTTCTATGACAGAAACAAAAACCAAACAAACTGAAGCACAAATAAATTCTGATTTAGCAATAGTTGCTAGAGATGTTCAAAAGTGGTACAGCAATAATTTTCACGTCCTCCGTGGAGTAAGTCTCACAGTAAAACGTGGAGAAGTAGTAGTAATTATGGGGCCAAGTGGCTCAGGTAAATCTACTTTTATCCGTACTTTTAATGCTTTAGAAGAATATCAAAAAGGTAGCATTATTATTGATGACATCAGTTTATCCCACGACTTGAAAAATATTGAGGCAATTAGGCGAGATGTAGGAATGGTATTTCAGCAGTTTAATTTATTTCCACATCTCACAGTTTTGCAAAATGTTACCTTAGCCCCAATATGGGTGCGTCGATGGCCAAAAGTTAAAGCGGAAGAAGTGGCAATGCAACTTTTGGAAAGAGTGGGTATTTTGGAACAGGCAAAAAAATTTCCCGGTCAACTTTCTGGCGGTCAGCAGCAAAGGGTGGCGATCGCCCGTGCTTTAGCTATGCAGCCAAAAATTATGTTGTTTGATGAACCGACTTCTGCATTAGATCCAGAGATGGTGCGAGAAGTTTTGGATGTAATGCGAAATTTAGCAGATTCGGGAATGACAATGGTGGTTGTGACTCACGAAGTAGGGTTTGCCAGGGAGGTGGCAGACCGGATCGTGTTAATGGCTGATGGGTTATTGGTAGAGGAGGCGACCCCAGAAGAATTTTTTCAAAACCCGAAGGAAGAGCGCACGCGCCAATTTTTGTCACAGATTTTGTAGGTTTCAAAAAGCTGGAATTGAGAAAATATGCCTTTTAGCACTCTCGCCTTCAGAAGCGCAGAAGAAATGGAATGGATTTGATTTAATCATCAATTTCATTTTATGAAGCTCAAAAAATATAAGGGTTGTATCTCGGAAAAAATGGTGATAATCTGAGAATAGAATTATATATTGGGGTGTGTTCGCCCCTACGCATGACTTTTTATTCAACTAAAAAAAACAGAGCCACAACCAAATATAATCAATTGCGCTGTCAAACTTAGATAACGCTAGATTTTCCTTTTTCCTTGTTCCCTGTTCATTTTCTGAAGCGCAAAAAAAGATGAGGGTTGTATTTCAGAAAAAATCGTGATAATCTAAGAGAAGAATTATATATTGGGGTGCGTTCGCCCCTACACATGACTTTTTATTCAACTAAAAAAACAGAGCAAAAACCAAATATCAATCAATTGCGCTGTCAAACTCAGACAAAGCAATATTTTTCCCTCTTCCTTCTTCCCTCTTCCTTCTTCCCTTAATGCCTAAACAACAATCAACACAAATAAGAATAGTATTAGTAGAGCCAGCCGGACCACTAAATGTTGGTTCTATAGCCCGGATTATGAAAAACATGGGCTTCCATCACCTAGTTTTAGTTAATCCTCAATGCGACCCCCATGGACTAGAAGCCAGAAAAATGGCAGTTCATGCCCCAGAAATCTTAGAAACAGCCACCATAGTTCAAACATTACCTGAAGCACTAAAAGGATGTCAAAGAGCGATCGCCACAACATCCCTAGACCGTTCATTACCCACCCAGCTAGAAAACCCCCGACATACCCTACCTTGGCTATTAGGATATCCAGCAGCCTTAATATTTGGAAGAGAAGACCGAGGCTTAACTAATGTAGAATTAAACTATGCCCAAAGATTTGTCCGTATTCCATCAGATGATACCTATCCTTCACTAAATCTAGCTCAAGCAGTAGCTATCTGTTGTTATGAGCTATATCAGTTGCAAACCATAGCACTGAACGACCAACAAAATCAGGATAGTCCACCCATCCCCGCTCCTAACTTAGAAGCTCCAATAGATTTAATAGAAGCATATTATCAGGATCTAGAAACCCTGCTACTGAAAATAGGTTATCTTTATCCCCATACAGCATCTAGTAGGATGGAAAAAATTCGTCGTCTATTCAACCGTGCCTATCCCTCTACTGAAGAAGTAGCAATGTTACGCGGAATGATTAGGCAAACGAATTGGGCACTTTCTAGTCATTGTGAAAATGATAATTAGGGTTTGCTGAAAAAGTCTTATGGGTGAAGGTAGGAGACAGGAGACAGGAGACAGGAGGAACGGGGAACTATAGAGGAGATAGGAGAAAGAATTGCCCCTTAATTTTTTCGCCCTTGTTTCCTGAAAATGCACTCCTTTTTGAACTTGAGCAACCTAAAAGCTTTAACTTTTTTCGACCCAAAAAATGCTTTAGCCTTTATTTGGCAATGCTTTGATAATTAATCAGCAAACCCTAATTAATCTATTTTTCCTGGGTATTCTGTTCATATATAAATGGCTGAATGGAAATATCTGAGTCCAAGTTACAGAAGCTTGTAAAAATCTTCTGGATTTATCTGTAAAGTGTTTTTTTGTCTAGAATAGGTAAAAATAGTTACTACTTGCGCTAAAGTAATAGATATAGATAACTTACCTAAATCATAGGCGATCGAGCAAAGTTAATACTTGATGAAGTTAGTTTTTTAGTACTAACCCATCTAAGTCAATATTATTAATAATATTAATCATGTCACAACCTATGAGAAATCAAATAATTATCTGTATTTTCTCTTAGTATTGAAATTTTTTGCTCGATTGTTTGTTCCTGATATGACTTTTTATTTTTGTGAAATGGAATAAATAAATATACCTCTTACAAAACTGAAAGTCCAATAAATTTTTATGCAGAAATAGTCAATTTTTGTTGATTTTGATTTACTTCTGTTCGATAAACAAAATTATAGTTATAAATTAAGGTGTTTGGAGTGGTTCAGAGATTTCCTAGTCCATCAATTCTTTCAGTAGTATCATCCCCTACTAGGCCAGACTCTCAATCGAAGCAATCTAGTAGTAGACAGAATCATCCCGTGCAACCCCAGCTACCCCTAAAAAGAAGGCGCAATGTAGCTAAATTTCCTCTGCCACCCTCTGAGGAACCTCATTTAAGGCCAGTCCCCCCAAAAAAGAAATTTGTTGCATCTAGAGCACTAAAAACAGAAATTCCTAAATTTCAATCTCACAGAGCTAAACGTAGCCGAAGAGACGAACTGGCTAGATTAAGGTCCATTGCAGAACAACAACCCAAACCATCTACTCGACCCCAAAAACGGCCAGAAAAAGCTCAATCTTTTATTTCTCAGCCACCACTGCAACAAAAGTCCCCACTCACAAGTCGTAAACGCTCTTTGTCTTCTTCTGTAGTGTTGTACGCAACTCGGATGTTAATTTTGGGTATGGGAATAGCGGTAATTAGTGGAACATTGTTATCAATGTTGAAGCCTGGAAGTAGTTCTAGTCTCCTTTCTCAAGCAGCAGATGTAGAATCAAATCAAGAATGGAAATCACCATCCATTGTACCTTTAGCAGTACAACAAACTAGAGAAATTACAGCTTTGAAAACAGAGCTAGATACAGTCATCGCAGAATATCCAAAACTCACGCCAGGAATATTTCTGATTGATGTTGATACTGGTGCTTATCTAGATATTAATGGAAATGTTGCTATTGCAGCAGCTAGTACGATTAAAGTGCCAATCTTAGTAGCTTTTTTTCAAGCTGTGGATCAAGGCCGCATCAAGCTAGATGATATGTTGACAATGGAGGAATCTCATGTAGCTGAGGGTTCGGGAGATATGCAGTTCCGCAGACCAGGTACTAAATATACGGCTTTGCAAACAGCGACAAAAATGATCGTGATTAGCGATAATACTGCAACCAATATGTTGATTGAAGCACTTGGCGGATCTGAAGTTTTGAATCAGTTATTTCAGAGTTGGGGTTTGAAGAATACTATTATTAATGACTCCTTACCAGACCTCTCTGGCACTAATACAACAAGTCCCAAGGATTTGATCGATTTAATTTCACAGGTAAATCAAGGGGGGTTGGTATCTCTAAAGTCTCGCGATCGCTTGTTTAGAATTATGGAGAGGACTAAAAATGATTCATTGTTACCTCGGGGTATAGATAGGGGTAGTATTATTGCTCACAAAACAGGCAACCTAAAGTCTGTATTAGCAGATGTGGGTATGATTGACTTACTCAATGGCAAACGCTATTTATTAGCTGTACTTGTGAAGCGTCCAGATGAGGAACAAACAGCCATAAACTTGATTCGTGATGTATCTAAAAAAACTTATCAATATCTTGAATCTTCAGAGCAGTAGTTGTTTGTTATTAATAGGATTTACGCAGATACGCTATATATAGCGCTTAAAACTATTGTCCAATAGAATTTACACTCTATAAATAGTGCCTTTGCGTAAGTCCTGCTTAAATTAATATTATGGAATTATTTAGGAAATTTAGTATAAAAACTAAGTAGAACACTGTGAATACAGGTTAGGATATTTTACAAAAGAACTAGCGGGACGTTAAAAGCCCCCTTAAATGGTGCAGCGAATATACTCCGTAAAGTAGAGGCACAATTAGGTCTAAACCTAGTCAAGGTCTGTAGGCAAGTTTTGACCCTTGCTACCAGGTTTTATATCTGGGAAACCAAAACTAAAAAAGCTACGATATGTTGCTAATGCCCATATTGTAGCAACAGTTGGGAATCCCCGTGCTTTTAAGCCGGGGAAAGGTCAACATTCTCTCTCTTTGTGTATGTTCCTTTTCGACTCAAGTAACTTGTCGTCAGAATTGGAATAGTACTATATCTCTTAGTCAAAGCTAGCTTGACATTGATTAACTATTTTTAAGAGTAGCTAAAATTATTGACCAAGCAAAATTAAAATGCTAAACTACGGATATAATAATCAAGCCAAAGTTTAAGTAAATTGCCAAAAATAGGTCCTAATAAAGATTAATAGGGCAGAAGATAAGTAGTTAAAACTAATTAATAATTGAAAAAACTCAAGGAGTGTGATGGAAAAATGGAAAACATGATGGAATATCGGAAGTTAGATCCAGGCTTAGTAAATGTCCTGAATAAAATGCCTGGATCGCATAAACAGCCAGTTGAAGTGTTTGTTCGCACAACGGAAGTTCCAAATAAAAAAGAGGCGAGTTTTTTAAAAGAACTAGGGGTTAGAGGGCTAAATCATCAGCGGTGTACTTTTACAGCCAGGCTTTCAGCAGAAGCAGTTACAGAATTATCTCATCAGCCTTGGATACATAACCTCAAGTTAGCAAGAAAGATGCGTTTGGCTTGAGTTGGTATTGATATTCAATATTACCATTTTCTTTTTAAAACTTTGGCGATCGCTTATTTTCCAGAACATAAAGATAGAGCGATCGCTGTTTTGATAGGTTATATCATGTTCGGTTAAATACTTAATATTTTGGAGATAAAGAAAGCAGAGGGCAGAAGGCAGAAGGCAAAAGGGAATATTGGTTCAAAGAGATAAGGTTTTTATAACTGATTATCCGTTAGCGTAGCTCCCCTGGAGGGGGAACATGATATTAGTTCTTATCAGGACTTACGCAAATTATTAGACAATACGCTATCCATAAGGAGCGAATGACATTCGCCCCTACTATATATGGCGGTTATGCGTAAGTCCTGCTTATATCTATCTGTACGCCGTGTGCAACTTTTTTCAACCGACGAGATTTAGGGAGTTTTGAGAACTAGACTTTCTGCTAAAGATCCAGAAACCTTGATTATTTCGTAGAAAGTGGCACATCACGTATCTGTCTAAATCTCTTTGACTACTCCCCGCAGCTTTTGCCGAGGGGATTCTAAGTTGATACTACACAACAGGATAAATCCTTGTTACTTCGTTTCTCATGATTCTGACCAAAGATATATTATTTGGGGACAAGTCAAAGTGCCCTTACACAGTCGGCTTAAGTATAAACCTAGCTTTCTGCTGACTTTTGTATATCCAGATAATAGCACAGGACAACTAAAGTTGTCTAGTCTAAACGACTCGCTTGTTTTCATCCCCCGGTTAAAACACGGGGGCTTTCAACGTCGCTTTTCGGTAATTAATTTAGAACTGCTAAATTAATATAGAATCCAGTTATACAATATATGTTGATAATTCTATCCACACTTTAATATTTAACCTCCCCATCTCTCTATCTCTCCCCATTATAATAATAAGTATTCAAGAGGATTTGATATTACCGAATAATTAATAATTAAATAATTAGGGTTTGCTGAAAAAGTCTTTTTGCGCTCGACAGGGAGTAGGGAGTAGGGAGTAGGGAGTAGTGAAAACTCAAGAGTCAAGAGGAATCAGGGGTTGTAGAAGACATACAAAGGAAAAATTATCCCAGGCCCAAGTCTA
>NZ_JAAHHG010000330.1 GCF_010692555.1 Okeania sp. SIO3B5
TAAGTCGTCGGCATATCTTATGCAATACGCGGGATTTTTATTCCCTATGTCTAGCGATTCGATTCCATTGAGTGATATATTGGCTAACAGAGGTGATATAATTCCTCCTTGTGGGACTCCTTGTTCTGGGAATCCTATTGATGTTCCTGATTTTAAACAACCCCATAGTCCTTGTTTTATTGATTGGGGTGCTATGACTTGTTGCATGAGGTGCTTGTGGTCAATCCTATCGAAGCATTTGGCTATATCCATTTCATAGATGTGTTTTCTATGTCCATTGGAATTTGACCTTAGATTAGTAAATAGGAGTTTTTGTGCATCGTGTGCGCTTCTTCCTGGTCTGAATCCATAGCTTCTGGAGTGGAATGTGACCTCATGTGCTGGTTCGATGGCTAGTTTGCACCATGCCTGCCATGCTCTATCTGCTATGGTTGGAACCTTTAACATCCTAGTTGTCCCATCCTTTTTTGGAATTGGGATTTCTCTGAGTTTGTTATGTTTCCAGTTGTGCCCATATTTTTCGAGCATGATTAGTAATGCAATTCTTTGAAAATTGTTTAGATTTTCTAGACCATCTACCCCTGCTGTTTTCTTGCCTTGATTTTCTTGAGTCACTCTACGAATCGCTAACATTTTGCTAGCTCGACTTCTTAGCAAAAGCTTTTGTAAGTTCCGGACTTGTTTGTAATCTTTCCTTAGCATAGCTTTGTAATATCATGTCCGGATAATTAGTGATAAAAAAACTTTCTCCTTCAACTCCAGTTCTTCTTCTTTCTTCCCTCTTTCCTCCTGACTCCTGACTCCTGAGGACTGACTCCTCCGTAGTTATTTATTTATCACTGTTCAACCGGACATGATATAAATTCTCTTCTGTAGTCGGAATACACTCTTCCTGGCTTTCTTCCATTCGTAGTTTTTCCAGAGTTCACTGCTTAATTTATTGCGTGCCATAACTGTAATCTCCATTAGATTGTTTACTCTGATTGCCTCGTTCCAATTACGGAACGTCCTACCCGATGTCAGGGATTACACTCTCGTCAGCTTACCCAAGTTCGACATCCTATTGTTCGGGGGGCGATATTTTCATATCCGATATGACCCCTGAACAAAAGACTTGAGACCATAACATCGTTTTTATTCGTTCCCTTATGAGATTGATTGATAACTTAGAGCAGTCCAATTTGCCTAATGCCTATTCAGGATTGTTGGATTTAGTTAAAGAATCTAACGAATATTGGGTTTCTTACCCTGGCATTGAATCCACTTGTTGTGTTTTCAGATAGATGGATTCGCAGTAAGACACTTTTGTAGGACTTGTTTACTCATATCATCTCCCTATTAGCGGTCTGGTTGTTAACCGGGGGATATCTGCTTCTCCCTTGTCCGCCCTGTTGCCAGCTTCAGCCTGTAAGCGCGTTATTCCGAGTCTTACTCACTGTGGCCAGGTAAGGAGTCACTCCATCCCTAGAGGGTAGGGCTTTCACCTACATCTACATAAGAGTTAGATAACTTTCGTTATCCCCTAAGTTTAGGTTTTTCTCCAGAAATCTTATTGGGATTTATGTGTTGGAGATTGACTTTGCGCTAGGAACGAATCGCACTTAACTATTGCGTATGTCAGAATAATACTAAATAATACATAAAGTTACAAAATCATACATAATAGGGTGCTTCAGATAAAAAAACTAGTCTATTTTTCAAACCACATTCCGCACTTCAATTTGTAACATTAAAAGTAGCACAAAAAAACATGGCCTTTTTAGGTATTTATACTGTATAAATTATCTTCATTAACCTTTCTCAAGAGTCAAATTTTTGGGAAAATATTAAGCATAAATACTCAATTATGATCATTCTTATTTTTTCCTGAATTCAGAATTCTGACTCCTAAATTTTTATACTACATCTTGTAGTGCTAAATGTAGATTTTAACAACAACATCCTCAATTCTCCATAGTTGGAGGTTGCGCTGGAATCGCAGCAATAATCGCATCAATCACCTTAGCAATAGGCAAAATACGCATACCTAAATCCGGCGTTTGCTGACCTTTTGGAATAATTGCCCTCTTAAAACCTAACTTCGCAGCCTCTCTCAACCTTAATTCCAACTGAGATACAGGTCGCACCTGGCCACCTAAACCAACCTCTCCCAGCAAAATAATCCTGGGGTCAACTACTCGGTCGCGAAAACTAGCCACTACTGCAATAGCAACTCCCAGGTCTGCGGCAGGCTCTTCTACACTCAACCCACCCACCGTCGCCACATAAGTATCTAACTTAGATAAAGGAATGCCGACCCGTTTTTCCAACACTGCCAAAATCTGTTGCAACCTACCACTATCAATTCCAGTAGTAGAACGTCGAGGCGCACCATGACTCGCTGGGCTAACCAATGCCTGAATCTCTACAACTATTGGGCGAGTGCCTTCCATAGAAACAACCGTGGAAGTTCCCGAAGCATATTCATCGCGACTTCCTAAAAATAACTCTGACGGATTCAATATCTCTTTTAAACCATTCGCCACCATTTCAAATACTCCAATTTCGTGAGTAGCGCCGAAACGATTTTTCATAGAGCGCAGCAGACGGTGGGAGGCAAAGCGATCGCCCTCAAAATATAGAACCGTATCTACCAAATGTTCTAAAACACGGGGACCTGCCAAAGCACCATCTTTAGTTACATGACCGACTATTAATAAAGTAATATTTTCCCGCTTTGCCACTTGCATCAAAGCCGAAGTACATTCCCTCACCTGAGCAACCGAACCAGGAGCGGAAGTCAGGGAAGCAAAATAAATTGTCTGAATACTGTCAATTACAGCAAGATATGGTTTGAGAGATTCCAACTCTCTTAAAATTACTTCTAAATCTGTTTCTGGCAATAAAAATAAATTTTCGTGGGAATCTGTAGTGGAATCTTTTGTAGATTCAGAATTGTCATTGCTTTCTTGACCTTCGTTTGAGGATAAATCTTCATCCATCTCAACATTTGAAACAATATCCTTATTTTCATTTGAGGATAAATCTTCATCCATCTCAACATTTGAAACATTATCCTTATCCTCTTCCTCTACTTCTACTTCATTGAGATTAACAATTAAACGTTGCGAACGTAATTTAACCTGTTGTCCAGACTCTTCTGCCGACACATATAAAACTCGACATCTACTAGACAACTGATTAGCCACCTGTAATAAAAGAGTAGATTTACCAATACCAGGTTCTCCACCAATCAAAACCAAGGAACCAGGAACAATTCCACCACCAAGCACTCGGTCTAACTCTTCAAACCCAGAAGGCATTCTGGATAAACTTTGGTCAGAAATCTGGGATAATAGAAAAGATGCCCTTGGTTGACCAGAAGACTTATCTGATTCAGATGTTTGACTGCCAATGCCAATATCAGTAAGTCCCAATCTTTGTAAAGTCGTTACAGTTTTTTCTTCTATCTCCTCTGTTAGAGAATTCCAAGTATTACAGCTAGGACATCTGCCCAAAAATTGAGTAGACTCATACCCACATTCTCCACAAACATACTTTATTTTCTGTTTTGGCATCTCTTAAAATAATTTAATATTCAGTTGCAAATATAAAAAAGCCTAAAGTTTTACTAATCCTAAGCTAGGAGTAATACATAATGTTGACCTCTCCCCGGCTTAAAAGCTATCCCTGATAAGGAACTCCTGAAAACCTTGTGGGAAGCAGGGGAGCAGGGGAGTAGGGAGCAGGGGAGTAGGGAGCAGGGGAGAAAGGAGAAAGAATCATAGTATATAGGAAAAACTACTTAAGTTATCAAAAAAAATGTACTTTGTTAATACACTTTTTCTCTGACAAAAACCTTTTAAAGACTTGAACATAACTTGTCTATAATGTCTACGTTTTATGTTAAGAAAGATGTTTATAAAGCATAGCTTAAAAGCGCGGGGATTCTTAACTGTTGCTACGATTAGGGGCTAAAGCCACACCTCGTAGCTTTTTTAGTTTTGGTTTCCCAGATATAAAATCAGGAGCGCGAGGGTCAAAACTCGCCTACAGACCAAGACTTGGCTTAGACCTAATTGTGTCTCTACTTTGCGTTCGCGAAGCGTGCCGAAGGCAAGTATATTCGCTGCACCATTTAAATCAGCATTAACTAACAAAACCTTTACCTGTTTGGTACATCCCACGTTTAACTCGTTTCCCTCTCTTTTTGATAAACAAACTCTACATAAAAAAATCGATTACGAGGTAGTATTCGCAGTTCTTTGATATCTGAAAACTGTATATTAGATAGCATCGGTATTAAAAAACTATCTAATTTAAACCATCGTTTTACAGTTTTTCCCAGAGGAATTCTTATATTATCCTCAACAAGTCTTAAAGCTTGCTTGGGAGTCACCATTGCTAAACCACCTTTTTTATGGGATGGTGAGGAAACCTGCGCCATATCCAATCGACCAAGAGAGAAAAATTTTTCATTATTAGTCAATCAATTCCGTTTTCTTTTGAGAGGTAATAATTAATAATTATTAATTGTTGAACATAGCTAGAAATCCTTGGTTGAAAATATAGATTGCCTTTTTTGTATTTTTTATTTAACTCTTTAAATGACTTAAAAGATTAAGCAACAGATATTAATATTTGCTGCGCTGCCTGCGAATACAAAGCTGACACATGTTTATTTGATTTGTACTCTTTTTCTAGGTCATACTTACCAATTATTTTCTGGGATTTGAAAAACAATTGACGACCATAATAAATACCACAATTGGTTAGCTTGTTGGGCCCAGAACAAATAAACTCAAGAATTGATTTTAAGTCTTGATTAGGCTTGATGAGATTTTGCTGACAACCATACAAATAAATCACCTCCTTAATATTATGAATTATCTCCTGATTGTGTATTTGTAATGTTAAGATTAGGTAGAGACTGCGGGATTTATCCCTCAGTGTTCGTTTTCATCCCCTCTCTTAAGAGTCTATGCTTTATAAACATCTTTCTTAACATAAAAATTGACAAAATAGACAAGTTATGTTCAAGTCTTTAAAAGATTTTTGTCAGAGAAAAAGTGTATTAACAAAGTACATTTTTTTTGATAACTTAAGTAGTTTTTCCTATCTACTATGATTCTTTCTCCTTTCTCCTTTTTCCCCTCCTGGGAGGGGGAGGGGTGGGTCCCCTGCTCCCCTGCTTCCCACAAGGTTTTCAGGAGTGCCTTATAAGGGATAGCTTAAGAGTAGGGGCTTTTAACGTCCCGCTAGTTCTTTTGTAGTTTCTGTTGTTATTTTGATGATAGAGTTAAAAAAATTAATATATACATATAAATATAAATGAAGGAGTGTTAGGAAAAGTGGAAAATCATAAAGAAAAAATATTGGTTGTTGATGATGAGGCAAGTATCCGTCGTATTTTAGAAACTCGGCTGTCGATGATTGGCTATGATGTTGTCACCGCTGCTGATGGAGAGGAAGCTTTAGTAACTTTTCACAATACGGAACCCGATCTGGTGGTATTAGATGTGATGATGCCAAAATTAGATGGTTATGGTGTATGTCAGGAGTTGCGGAAAGAATCTGATATTCCCATAATTATGCTAACTGCTTTGGGAGATGTTGCAGATCGAATTACAGGTTTAGAGTTAGGTGCTGATGACTATGTTGTTAAGCCTTTTTCTCCAAAAGAATTAGAAGCAAGAATTCGTTCTGTATTACGTCGAGTTGATAAGAATGGGACTTCTGGCATTCCTAGTTCTGGTGTTATTCAGGTCAGCAGTATTAGAATTGATACGAATAAGCGTCAAGTTTACAAAGGGGATGAACGAATTAGACTTACTGGTATGGAGTTTAGTTTGTTGGAGTTGTTGGTAAGTCGTTCTGGAGAACCTTTTTCTCGGTCTGAGATTTTGCAGGAAGTTTGGGGTTATACTCCAGAACGCCATGTAGATACGCGGGTAGTGGATGTTCATATTTCTAGACTGAGGGCTAAGTTAGAAGATGACCCAAGTAATCCAGAATTGATTTTAACTGCTCGGGGTACTGGTTATTTATTTCAACGTATTATTGAGCCTGGTGAAGTTGGTTGAAATATAGGGAGTAGTTCCGCTACGCGGAAGTCAAAAGTCAAAAGTTAAAAGTTAAAAGTTAAAAGTTAAAAGTATTGATTGGTAAGGCTTTTAGGATTTTGTAACTGGTTAGTTATTTCTGCCATCCTGCACTAGGGAGTAGAGAGTAGGGAGTAGGGAGAAATAATTGATGATTTTTGTAGGATAATTGATTTTATTTTTGATTTTTGGATAATTCTATCAGTAACTTAGCTCAGAGGTACTGATAACTAATAAGTGAAAATATGACTCAATCAGACCCGAACAAAATCTTACGAATGTTACCTATAATAGTAGGAGGATTAGGTGGAACTTTACTCATGGTTAATCGATTTTTTACCCCTAATCTTTTAGCTTCCCAAGCTCGTTCTGATGTAGTGGGGGTAATTTTAAGTGCTTTTTTGATTTTGACTGGTTTACTTTGGCAACAGATACAACCACGTTCTCCTGATACTGTTGAATTAATTGGTGAATCAGGATTTGAACTATTGCCAGAATTATCTGACATAGCAAAAAATGAACTTGCCTGGGCTTCTAGTTTATTATTAACTAATACAGTTACTAAAACTATTATTATTTGGTATCAAAACAAAGTCTTATTAAGAAGAGGAATTTTACCATCTCACTCAGAAGTAGAACCGGGAGCTATTTTAAAGCAAGTTTTAAATAAACAAAAACCTATTTATTTAGTAGATTTAAAAGTTTATCCAGGTCGTATTGAATTTAATTATTTACCAGAAAATACTCAAGGTGTCATTTGTCAACCTATTGGTAAGAATGGTGTAATGATTTTAGGTGCAAATGCACCTCGCAGTTATACCAAACAAGATGAAAATTGGATTTCAGGAATAGCAGATAAATTGACAGATTCTTTATCAAAAAAATGAGGGATATTTCATTATGGTTGGTGGATTTTTTGATGCTTGTAAAGTATTTGAATTGTTTTATAGCAATCAGGAATTAGATGTTATATCATTCCGTTTGAAAATTTTTATATGTCTTAAAAGATTTTCTCTACTATATTCTCCTGAATCCTTCGCATCTTTTATAGATTCATCAATAATATTGCCTGTAGTTTCATCTATTACAAAATCAACTACTTCATCTAATGGGTTTACACTTATTTTTAAAATTTTTAGAAGTTTTAAAAAGTCAGAAGCTGCATCTATACTATCGATTTTTTTGTCCTAATTTAAAAAAAAAGACGAGGTACAATAGTATCTCGTTTATATGTCTAAATATTATACTTTTGAAAGTAACAAACCATGAAGTTGAAAATACATCATTTTTGTAGATGCTAAGTCAAGGTTGAGGCGAACTGCGATATAACCTGCACCTTCTAAAATGGCAAATGGCTTATTATTAAGTTCGTCACTCCACCAACTGGATAGACAATTTTCTCTGATTTAGCCCTCATTAAATCCAAGTTTTGAAACTTTAGCATAGAGGCTAGACATTGTAAGTATTTTTGTCATAATTTGGTTTTCCTTATCTGCTAAAAAGTCAAAGTTTTATCGTTTGAACCCTATTATTATTTAGGGCTTGCTGAAAAAGTATGAGTGGTAAGGATAGGAGTCAGAATCCAGCAATCCTGCAATTCAGAAGGAATGGGAATTATAGAGGAGTTAGTCAGAATAATCGTCCCAAGATTTTTCTGCCCAACTATGCGCCCAAAATGCGCTCCTTTTTGACGATGAACAGCTGAAAACCAAGGTATTTCAGACATAAAAAGGCTAAAACCTTTATATATCAATTTTTTGAGATTTATTCAGCAAACCCTATTTAGATATATTTTTTCTATGATAACATTTTTTGTATGGAGTATTTTACCTGAAATAATAGAATGCTCATTCTCTAAGCAATTCAGTTTTGCCAAAATTGGTATATTATAATTTGTTTTTTATTTTAATATGGTGATTATTTATTGGCTTCTTTTAATAGTTATGTTAGTTGGTGTTGCTGGTGCTGTAATTCCAGGTTTACCAGGTTCTAGTTTAATTTTGGCAGCAATTTTAGTCTGGGGTTTAATTCATGGTTTTAGTGGAATTGGTTTTGCTCTGGGAATAGCTATCCTAGTTTTACTATTAAGTACTTTGATAGATTTTCTCGCGACTTATTGGGGAGCAAAACAGTCTGGTGCTAGTAAATGGGGACAAATAGGTTGTTTCATTGGTCTGGCATTGGGTTTTTTTGGTCTATTACCAGCGTTACCATTTGGCGGACCTTTATTAGGGATGTTGATTGGACCTTTTTTCGGAGCAGTTGTTGGAGAATTTTTGTATCGGCAAGATTTAGAGTTTGCTCAGAGGGCTAAATTATCTGTAAAAGCTGGAATAGGTATAGTGGTCGGCACAGTTGTGGGAAATATAATTCAAGGAATTTTAGCGATCGCTACTGTGATAGTTTTTCTTGTTTCAACTTGGCCGACCGTTCAAAGTTAGTAGTTAAAAAGAATACACTCTACCAGTAGGAGAAATATAAACTGATTTATGGTCAGTTGCTTCTGAACCTGGTTTAACTCTAACTGTAACTATATTACCCTCTGCACTATATTCATAAGTAAGCAAACTGTCATTATATATGTTTACTGTGCCATAACCGTCAGGTATACTTTGCAAGTCAACTCTGATATTTTTACTTCTTCCTGCGGGCAAAATTCTTTCTACTTCTGGAATTAAGTTATAGTTGAGAGCTTTTCCAGTCTGATTTAAAATCTTTAGTATAATTGGTTTTTTTGAATCTGCTGCTTGAGCTTCTGGTTGCCAATATCCAGGTACATAAGTAGGCGCATTTTGAGATAAAACTTCTGTGGGATAAGTTATTAAGCTTGAAGTTATTAATAATGTTGTGATTAGAGCAAATTTTTTCATTTTTCCTCTTGTTGTACTGTACAAAAAATCTAATACTTAATACTCCAAAATTTCTGCTTCGGTTATTTTTGAGGTAGTCTTAACAGCAATTTTTAGGATGTTAAGGTACGGTTTAAATAATACAGCAGATTCCATTTTAGTGAGGTAAACCCGTTGCGGGCAAGATGCTATAGCGGGAAACATTGTAAAGATGAGGATATATCAAAAGCTAAAAATTCAGACAATGCCAGATTTTTCCTTCTACCTTTTACTCTAAAAATAGTAACCTTTAAAACTCTACGACTAACTAATTGATGATTGGGATAGTGGCTAGAAAAGACAACTTGCAGAAAAGAGAAAAGCTAGTAGCTAATCATCAAAAAAACTATTGCCAATTACCAATAACCAATTTAAGGACTTACTGAAAAATTGTGGTTTAAAGCCTCCCCTTTTAAGGGGATAATAAAGAAAAATTTTCCTGTTCGTCAATTCTATCCGTTTTCAAGGAGAGGTAATTATTAATTATTAATTATTAATTATTAATTGTTGAAATAAACTTTTTGATAATAAGCTTGATATTCTTCAGATAATAATGGCTCCCACCAATTTCGGTTATTCAAAAACCAATCTACAGTATGACGTAACCCCTCTTCAACAGTTACTGAAGGCTGCCAACCTAACTCAGTTTTAATCTTTGTCGCATCAATAGCATAACGTCTATCATGGCCTGGTCTATCCTTAACAAAAGTAATTAACTTTTCACAAGGTTGTACTGGTAAATCAGTTGCTAATTTATCCATAATTTGACACAATATTCGCACCAAATCAATATTTTTTACCTCATTATTTCCACCAATATTATAAGTTTCTCCTGGTTTACCTTTGTGAATTACCGTATCTAATGCCCGACAATGATCTATCACATACAACCAATCTCTAATATTTTGCCCATCACCATAAACTGGTAATTGTTTTCCTAATAACATATTGATGCACATCAGAGGAATTAACTTCTCAGGAAAATGATACGGTCCGTAGTTATTAGAACAATTAGTAATAACTGTTGGGATATTGTAAGTATGATAATAAGCTCTAGCCAGATGGTCACTTCCTGCTTTCGATGCAGAATAGGGACTATTTGGCGCATAAGGTGTGGTTTCTGTAAAGGCAGAATCTTCTGAGCTTAAACTACCGTAGACTTCATCAGTCGAAACATGGAGAAATATACACCTCCGGTCTGAATTTTGGGCAACAGTGGGATAATGACTTCTGAACGCCTCTAACAAGGTAAAAGTACCCACAACATTAGTTTGCACAAAAGCTGCTGGACCAAGAATAGAGCGGTCCACATGAGATTCTGCGGCAAAGTGGGCTACTGTATCTATATCCTCTTCCTGGAGTAACCTATCTACTAATGAGCGATCGCAAATATCTCCCTGGACAAAACGGAAATTTGGCAACTCTAGTAAATCAGCTAAAGTCTCCTTATTACCAGCGTAAGTCAGAGCATCCAATACAACTACTTGATCGTTAGGATAGGTTTCACGCCAATAGTGGACAAAATTAGAACCAATAAATCCAGCACCCCCGGTCACCAATAATCTACTTTCCATAATTTTCATCTCCTGAGAGTTTGCAATTAAGTACTTAATGCAGAATTAATTTAACATTTTGTCGAGCTAAGGAATATGAAACAGATAATATATGTGACATCTCCCACACTAAGCTAACGCTATAGTGTGGGCTTCTCGTTTCGTAGCCCCGGTATCCCGTCGGGCAAGCGCGTGCTTCAAGGACGTCTGGGCCCTACCGCCCTATTTTTGATATTTATCGCCGCATTTCCTAGGTCATGCTTCCCTACGGGATGCTGCGCAAACGCAAACAAGTCGCGGTCTATTACTATGCCGCAGTGCGGGCAAGAATGAGTTCGTATAGTTTAATTCTTTAGAGACTTTTTTCCCACAATTTGAGCAATCTTGGCTAGTATTTTTGGGGTTCACTGCTATGGTTTTCACCTCCAGCATTTGCCTCCTGGGTGCGGAGCTGCGCTAACGGCTTTGACAGCAAGAATAGACAGGAATTGACCCCCAAATCCCATCGTTAATTGATTTACTTAAACGGGTCTTTGCTAGCCCTTTAATGTTTAAGTTTGCCTCCGGCACGCCGCTCCGCGTCTACGTGGGCGATAGCCTCAGCTTTTGATAACAATTAATTGGCTGTTTTAAAGTGGAAATCTTTACAAAGTAATATTATTGAATCTAG
>NZ_JAAHHG010000331.1 GCF_010692555.1 Okeania sp. SIO3B5
AGCTTGAGTCAAGAGCGAATTTAAGCCTGTGGAGAAGATAAGTTACAGACTGCGGTCAGTGGTCTTCTGTGTTTGCGCAGCATTGCGTCAGCAAAACAGGAAGCTAGCTCCAAAGCTCATGCAACCATGTATGGGTAAGTTTGGGTAAGTTTAGTAGAACGGAATTACAGGAGTAATGTCATTATTCAGAAAATCCCGATAAAGTTCTGCCACCCGCAGTTGTGCTCCTGTGGAACCAAACAGAATGGCATTGAGACGAGTAACCATAATTGCTCGCACAACTTCCTCAGGCATTTCTGGTCCTGCTCCAGCACTATGGGCATAGATTAAGTTACGGTTAAATTCTTTAGAAACTCGAATTACTTCTTCATCTAAGCCACCAGTAGCATTGACAAAAGCTTGGTCTTTATTCAGTCCTACTCCTGCAGTCAGACCGTAAATTTTATGCCCACTTTCAGCGGCTAATAACAGAATTTCATGGGACTTTTGAACGCGACTTAAAGCTTCATTATTAATGGTGACTTTAGCTCCATGCTTGGCAACTTGAACTACATCTGCCGTGGTTAAATTCTGACCTGTGAGAGTAATATTTCGGCCTCGGAAAGCAATAGTTGGTGATGGTTTTGAACTTACTAAGTTGGCAGTATTTGATATGGAAGTATTTTCCAAATTATCGTTGGCACGGGCGTTTATTGGTGACAAACAAACACATATTGTTGCTAATGTAAATAGACTTAGGGATTGGATGTTAATTTTCATGGTTTATTTATCAGAACTTAGATATTTAATAAAATTAATTATCATAATTTTCGTTAAAAGCAAGAATTATTATAAAAAAATTATATTTAGATATATAATAGTCAATAGTCGTTAAATACTAAACTAGGAAACTATTAAGAATGAGACCTAATCCAATTCCACCTCAACCAGGCCAAGAATCAGTTTGGGATTATCCGCGTCCGGCTATTTTACAAGATACAGATAAACATTTAAAAATCATCTTTAATAATGTAGTTTTGGCAGAAACAAATCGAGCCAAAAGAGTTTTAGAGACCAGTCATCCACCTTGTTATTACATACCACCTGAAGACGTGAAGTTAGAATATTTAATCGAAAATTCTAGGAAAACTTTTTGTGAATGGAAAGGTTCGGCTTCCTATTATGATATTTCGGTGGGAGATAAATATGTAAGTAATGCAGCGTGGCAATATTTGAATCCAACTCTTAATTTTATTTCCTTTCAAGGATACCTGAGTTTTTATGCTAGTTTAATGGATGCTTGTTATGTTAATGACGAATTAGTAAAAGCTCAAGCAGGAGATTTTTATGGGGGATGGATTACTTCTGATATTGTCGGACCATTTAAAGGTGAGCCTGGTACAAGATGGTGGTAAATAATTGATAATTGATAATTGATAATTGATAATTAATCCTCAGAGGTTTATAGAAATTGCTCAATTTTAGGCGTTGCACAATCAGGCATGATGAAATCCGAAAGTAGATATTTTTGGATAATTATTTACTCAATATATGTACAGTTGAAAATTTATTATCATTCTTTAATGTGCAACCCCCAATTTTATACGATGACAAAAAAGGTTGATATTAGTAGTAAACGTATAATTGGAATTGACCCCAGTTATTTCAGTTATCAGTTATCAGCTTTTAAACGAATAAATCAGCTCTAAGATAACTGATACCCTATCCTTTAAAGGAACACCTCAATTCTCACATCTGATTCCTGATTGCTATAAATTAGATCGGATAGTTGATTTGGTTATTATTGAAAAAGCTAGTGCAGGATGGCGGAAATAACTAACCAGTTAAAAAAGGTCCAAAAGCTTGTACAATAACCTTTCTTCCCTTCTGCCTTCTGCTATCCTAGATAACTAAAGCCTCCTGCCTTCTGCCTTTTTGCACTAGCAATATTTTGCAATACCAGGAAGAGAAGAAATGATGATAAATAGTTCACAAAAATCTGCGATCGCTAACTTTTTCTCAGACCCAAAACTCAAGCTCGTTAAACTTAATGAGCAAGAATATATGGAGGGACTAATTGCTTATCGCAGTAACCATAATGAACAAGAAATAATGCTTGAAGCTACATTTCAGGCGGTCGAAAAATATAAGTATTCACAAGAAAATCACACTATCCTTAGTATAGGTTGTGGCAGTGGAGTTTTTGATAAACCTTTTTTGACAAAGCTGCTTGAGTTGAACAAATCTATTAATTTTGTTGGAGTAGAACCAAACAAAGTAGAATGTGTAAAAACAGAAGAATGGTGTCAGTAACTTAGCACAATTAAAACAGATAAATTTCGATTTAAAATTAATCCGATTAAATTGGAAAAATTTGAATCATCCCAAAGTTTTGACATCATTCTGTTAATTCATTCATTTTACTCTTTTTCAGAAATTGAATCCTCTTTTCAGAAAATTTACGAACTTATGAGATAAGAAGGGATAGCAATTATTGTAATAGCTATAAAAACAGAATTTAGGGAACTTATTTACTATGTAAATCAGCGACTTTATCAAAGGTCAATTATTTTTAGCGACGATTTATATCAATTCTTTTCTGAACACAATATTTCTGTTCATCAAGAAATTATAGAATCTCCATTGAATATTACAAAATGTTTTCATAAAGATTCTCAATTGGGTAAACATTTACTAGATTTTATAGTTGGTGCTAATACGACATATTTTTCTCCTTCCCAATTACAAGTATTGCTGGAATATTTGAGCAGCAATTCGCAAAAATTGGAGAGCGGAGAAATTATGATTCCAACTTCTGTAAGCTTTTATTATTTTCAAAAGCAGAAGGAAGAAGAAATAAAAAAAAGGGAACTAATGAAAAATTGTGAATCTAATCAATAATCAAAGGCAGAAGAAAAAACAGAAAAAATGATGATGAATAATTTACAAAAATCAGCGATCGCTAACTTTATCTCAGACCCAAAACTGAAGCTCGTTAAACTTAATGAGCAAGAATATATGGAAGGGCACATTGCTTATCGCAGTCAGCAAAATGAACCAGAGATGATTCTTAAAGCTACATTTAAGGTCATAGAAAAACACCAGTCTTCACAAGAAAGTTACAGTATTCTTAGTATAGGTTGTGGCAGTGGGCTTTTTGAGAAACCTTTTTTGAAAAAGCTGATTGAGTTGAATAAATCTATTCATTTTGTTGGAATAGATCCAAACAAAGTAGAATGTGTAAAAACAGAAGAATGGTGTCATAAACTTAACAGATTTCAACCAGATAAATTTACATTTAAAATTCATCCGATTAAATTGGAAAAATTTGAATCATCCCAAAGTTTTGACATCATTCTGTTAATTCATTCATTTTACTTGTTTTCAGAAATTGAATCCTCTTTTCATAAAATTTACGAACTTCTTGAAGAAGAAGGGATAGTAGTTATTGTAATAGCTATAAAAACAGAATTAAGGGAACTTCTTTACTATGTAACTCAGCGACTTTATCAAAGGTCAATTCTTTTGAGCGACGATTTATATCAATTCTTTTCTGAACACAATATTTCTGTTCATCAAGAAATTATAGAATCTCCACTGAATATTACAAAATGTTTTCAGAAAGATTCTCAATTGGGTAAACATTTACTAGATTTTATAGTTGGTGCTAATACGACATATTTTTCTCCTTCGCAATTACAAGTATTGCTGGATTATTTGAGCAGCAATTCCCAAAAACTGGAGGGGGGAGAAATTATGATTCCAACTTCTGTAAGTCTTTATTATTTCCAAAAGCAGAAGGAAGAAGAAATAAAAAAAAGGAACTAAGAAAACTTCAAATAACTATAGAAGTCTAAATTATTGTTGTCGAGCAAGATTTTATAAGTAATTTTCAAGAAAAATGGAGTAAATTTATGTTTGTCAAAGGAATCAAAAAAGGTAAAATTATTGAGTTATTGGAGGAGGTAGATTTTCCTGATAATCAAGAGGTTTTAGTAGAAATTAAAAAGGTAGGTGATTTTTGGTCAGCTTTACAAAATTTTAGGGCAAGGGTAGATTTAGAAAGTATTGATGATGATTCTTTTGATAATTTACGGGATAAGTCACCGGGGAGAATGGTTGATTTATGACATTGAAATATTTATTGGATACAAATGTTTTATCTGAGGTGAAACGCCCTCAACCTAATCAGAAAGTAATGGAAAAACTAAGGTTATGTAAACTGGAAATAGCAACCGCTACTGTAGTAATCCATGAATTATTGTATGGATGTTTTAGACTTCCTGAGTCTAAAAAACGTCAAGATTTGGAAGATTATATAAATAATGTGATTTTAGCACAGTTACCTTTATTTAATTATGATTTAAAATCTGCACAATATCATGGACAGGAAAGAGCAAGGTTATCTAAATTGGGTAAAATTCCCGCTTTTGCTGATGGTCAAGTTGTTTCTATTGCTTTTACTAATAACTTAATCTTAGTGACTAATAATGTTTCTGATTTTCAAGATTTTGACGGTCTGAAAATAGAAAATTGGTTTGATTAATTATGAAAGTGGGGGTCATTTCAGTTATCAGTTATCAGTTATCATTTTTCAGTACCTCTAGCTGTTTGCGCAGCATTCCGTAGGAAAGCATTAGGATTGAACTACGGAATATTCTTTTTTTTATCCCCTTAAAAGAGGAGGTGTAACAACCCAATTTTTTGGTGAGTTATGAACTAAGTGGAAAAAGACGAAAATAGGATTGATTTAAGAAATTAATAATTTACAAAATATTATCAATTTGCAAGCAGATTTTAATGAGGGAAAATTCAAGTTATTCGTTAATTAATCTATTAATCTATGAATCAAACTATGCCAAATTAAACCAACAATAATTAATCCTAAACCAACTAACCAAATTTGTTGCTCTACCCAAAAAGCTAAAAATAAACAAGCAGCTAAACCTAACCAACCTAACCACTTAGGATAAAGTCTTTCTTCAGGAGAAAGTTTCAGAGCAGCAAAATTAGTAATAGCATAATAAATCAGAACATTAAAAGCACTAAAAGACCAAGTAGTTTTCACATCACCAATTAAAACCAAAAGAGCGATCGCCACTCCCACCACTATCACAGCGATATAAGGAGTAGTTTGTTCACTATTCAATCTAGCAACAACTCTCGGTACATCTCGCCGACGCCCCATTGCCAACAAAACCCTGGACAAACCCAAAATTAAATTTAACAACACTCCCAACATTGCCGTCACAGCACCAATAGCAATTAACTTCGGAATCACAGGAACACCTAAACCTCCTACTCTAGCAATAACTTCCAGAGGAGCAGCTAAACTCACATCTGCTGTAGATAATTTATCTATTACCTCTTTACCCACTACCACAGTAACCACAGCGATAGATATATATAACAAACAGGTGACGAGCATCGTTAGAGCGATCGCTCTCGGAATAGTACGTCGTGGTTCCTTAACCTCCTCCCCCAAAGTTGCAATACGACCGTAACCAGTATAAGCAACAAACATTAAAGCAGCAGCTTGAAGTAAAGATGCTAAAGGTTTATCCCCAGGAAAAAAAGGAGTTAAATTTTCCCCACCAGACGATACTACTTGAGGCACCCCTGCCAAGATAAACATAACCAGAGAAAATAACGTAATCGAAACAATAATAATGTTAGTAAAATTAGAACGACGAATTCCACTTAACACAACTATTGTTAATACAACCACAGCAGTTAAAGCAGTCAATACCAACCAAGTTTGATTATTTATACCAAAAGCATTCAGCAAATAACCAGCAAAACCCAAAGCAGCAGTAGCAGCAGAAGCACTTTTCGCCAACAGAAACATCCATCCGGCAATAAAACCCAACCAATGATTCAGATATTTGTTAAACTAAGCCAGGTAAGTTACCCTACCCGACTCGTCTTCAGAACCGGACGTGAGACTTTCACCTCATCACGGCTCCTCTCCTAAACGCCCCTTGTCATGGGTACACCCCTACCTTAAAGTCAACATATCGTCAACCCATAGATAATCTTCAGGTGAATCCTGTAACTTTGGTTTTGAATATGTCTTTTTATCTAAGGCAGTTTTAGTATCGTGGCAATGTCGGTGCAACAATTGTTTGTTCTTATAAGTGTTGTCACCACCTTTAGACCTTGGAATTATATGGTCAACTTCCATAAGGTCAGTTGATCTAAAGGTTAGTCCACAAGATGCGCATTTATTCTTTTGCCGTTTTAACAGCGTTGTGACTTCTTTCCTTACGCCTGGGTATTTGTCGATTCTATTACTCCAATAAGTCCAGTCGCCGTCATAAGGGGATTTATTACCTTTCACTTTGATGTGTCGTACAATAGGCACATCTGAGTGTCGGTTTAGTATATATTCACCAGCGTTGAGTACCCAATTCCTGGTTTTACTAACTTTGGGAAAATACTTTTTATTCACCCATTTAGCCGATTTATTTGGATGCCTTCTACTTGCCCATCTCCATATTCTTATCCATAGGAGGTTATCTATTTTTCTGAATACCTCTTTACTGACTTGTGTTGAGAAGTAGTTAGCCCATCCTCTTATTACCGGATTTAATTTAGCTATTAAAGCTTGGGTCGGGGCGGTTTTATAAGAGTCACATATATCCGCCAATTTCCGATAGTGAGTTTTAATACTCTTGGAAGATGGTTTAATCAGCGTTTTAAATCCTTGTTTGGTTGTCTTGACTTTCCATTGCCTGATTGTGAAACCTAAGAAGTCAAATCCGGGTTGATTTCCTTCATATTCTTCTAAAGTATGGGCAATTTTGGTTTTCTCTGGTTTTAGTTCTAATCCTACCTGGTTTAACCATTCCTGTATTACGGTTTTTGCTTGTAATACTACTTTGATGTCTTCATGTAAGATTACAAAGTCGAGACTCATAGCGTACCAGGGATAACGCTTGTCTGTTATCTCGCTTCTTTCCCGGAAGGGATTCCGCGAATTTATCTAGGCATTCTTCCATACCGTGTAAGGCGATGTTTGCTAGTAGGGGACTAATTACTCCTCCCTGTGGTGTACCTTCCACAGATTCTAGGAATTGATTATTGTCTAGCACTCCAGACTTTAACCATTGTTTGATTAATCGTTTGTAAGGAGATTGACCTATCTTTCCTAGAAGTGCATCATGGTTAATTCGGTCAAAACATTTGGATATGTCAGCATCTAACACATATTTTGGTTTTTTGTTGATGCTAACAAAGATGGCTTGTATGGCATCATGTGTTGACCACCGGAAAAGACCATAACTGTTAGATTCAAAGCGTGCTTCCCACTCTGGTTCCATACCTAGTTTTACCAAAGCTTGTAACGCCCTATCGTATATTGTTGGGATACCCAACGGACGCTTTTCATCTCTCCCTGGTTTCGGTATATAGACTCTGCGGGTGGGACTTGCTTTAAGGTGGCGTGATGCGAGTAGGTTCACCAAGTTGAATCTTTGTATGGGTGTCAGGTTTTTGATTCCATCTACCCCGGCAGTTTTCTTACCTTGGTTATCCTGTGTCACGCGTCTAACAGCTAGCAACCTTGCGTAGTAACTTTTTAAAAGAAGTTTTTGGTATCTGTGCATCTTGCGGAATTCGCCACTCATGGATGCTCTGTAAATCAATTTTTGTAATTTGAACACAGATTTTTCTACCTTCTTCCAATCAATATCCTTCCATTTAAGGTTAAAATTAATTGAAACTTGTGAAGGTATATACTCTGTATCCCTTGCTACGCTTAAAAATGGTTTAGGTGACCCTAACTTTCTTTTTAGTGTCTGAGCTTTATTCATTACTATTCATTGCTTTACATTACGTCTAACAGTGGGTACGTCTGCATTACTGCTTTTTACCCAATCCTACTCTCCCTTTGACCTGCAACCGTTGTACAGATTGACCTTGAATGGCTTCCTAAGTTCTCGACCTATATTCTTAGGTGTCAAAGAGAGGTTTCCTCGTTCCCTTATTCCTTTATTACGACTGATTTAGTGGGGCAAAATCTCCCGGAGGGTGCTACATGGTTGCTGACACTATCGATTACATAATAGTATCCATTGACCCTCTGACTTTTGTCCTACATCCCATAGCTACCTTTGGGGTGGTTTGAATTCACGAGAGTTTTATTACCTTTCTGTTCGTCCACTTGTCAGCCTTTGCTCGCGGTATCGTTCCTGGTAACTGGTATTGTTCCGCATTTAGACCAGCTTCACCAGTTTGATGTTCAGTCTCACCAGTGTGGCCTATGCTGTCAACCTAACAACAAGGCGGATGGAATTTCACCACCAAGGACATAAGAGTTATTCACAAGTCGAGGTTGTCCTCATGTATTGACTTGGAACGGCCATTTATATCTAGTTTCCTAGCTTAGTGACCAACGAGTCGCACATAACCATATTCATAAGTACCACCACTCACAGGATGGTTTGCTGCTAACTGGGCGCTGTTAAGACCATTGCAGATAGCAACAATAGCAGCGATCGCCACCGCGATAATTACCGACGGGCCCGAAATACTAGCAGCAATACCAATACTGACAAATACTCCAGTACCCACAATTGAACCTAAACCCATGAGGGTAGCGCCGAACACACCAATTTCTCGTCGAAGTAGAGGCTGAGACATTTCAGTTATCAGTTATCAGTTATCAGTTATCAGTTATATCATGTCCGGTTGAACAGTTATAAATAAACTACTCAGGAGTCATAATCGAGAATTTCCTACGGAATGCTCCGCAAACAAGAGGGAAGAAAGAATAAACAGAACAGAGAAAGTTTTTTGATCACGCTATTATCCAGACATAATATAACTTCTAACTTTTGACTTCTGAATTTTGACTTTTGATAACTACTGCTCCCTCTTCCTTCTAACTTCTGACTTTTGATTTTTAACTTCTGATGACTACTACTCCCTCTTACTTCTGACTTCTGACTTCACACAGAGAAAGTTTTTTGATCACGCTATTATCCAGACATAATATAACTTCTAACTTTTGACTTCAGACTTTTGACTTTTGATTTTTAACTTCTGATGACTACTACTCCCTCTTACTTCAGACTTTTGACTTTTGACTTTTGACTTCACACAGAGAAAGTTTTTTGATCACGCTATTATCCAGACATAATATAACTTCTAACTTTTGACTTCTGAATTTTGACTTTTGATAACTACTGCTCCCTTTTCCTTCTAACTTCTGACTTTTGATTTTTAACTTCTAACTTCTAACTTCTAACTTCTAACTTTTGACTTTTGACTTTTGACTTTTGACTTGTCAAGCATCCCCACCAACAACAACATTCTGAATACGCAAACTCGGTCCACCACAACCAACAGGTAAACCATCTTGCCCACCCTTACCACAACCCCCAGAATCATCCCAATAAAAATCATCGCCGATCGCCTCAATATCAGCCAAAGTCTCAAACACATTTCCAGAAAGAGTCACATCCCGCACAGGTTCAGCTAACTTGCCATTTCTAATCATCCAAGCTTCTCCAGCACTGAAAGTAAACATTTCCCCATTAGTCATTCCACCCAACCAGTTACGAGCATAAACTCCCTCCTTAATATCAGCAAATAAATCTGAAGTAGGAGTATTTCCTGGTGCTATCCAAGTATTAGTCATCCTGACTATAGGTGGATAATGATAATCCAGACAGCGTGCATTACCCGTAGGTACTTCTCCCAATTTTCCAGCAGTCTCCCGTGAATGTAAACGTCCTACCAAAACACCATCTTGAATCAACTGAGTAGTAGTTGCTGGAGTACCTTCATCATCATATATATAACTACCTCGATGCACTTCTTCTTGTTTTACATTACTTAGCAAGGGTGACACCTTAGCACCATCAAATATTTGTAAATTTTCTGGACCAAACCTCCGACCAATTGTCATCACTTCCAATAAATCAGGATTTTCGTAGACCATATCTGCCTCCGAGAGATGACCAAAAGCTTCGTGAACAAATAGACCTGTAAGAATTGGGTCAATAACTACAGTGTAAGTATTACCTTGAACAATGGGCAAAGCTAGAGAATTCACAGCTCTTTGTGCAGCACTACGAACATAATTATCTAAATTAGTTAAATCTTCATAGGCTTTGCGGGAACCAGTAGTTTCACTACCTGTTTGTACGGTTTCCCCATCTCTGGCAGTGGCAGCAAAGCGTATCTCCATATCTACCCATGATTGTTCTAACATGGTGCCTTCGGAAGTAGCGAGAATTACTTTTTGGGTACTGTCCCCATAACGAACAGACACGGTGGTAATTCGACTATCAACACTCCGCAACACTTGGCCATAATGTTCGCATAGTTCTTTTTTGTTGGCCAAGGATATTTGATGCGGATCTGTACCTGTGAGATGAACTACATGAGTTGCTTGAATTATGGGGATGGGAGCTAGGAGCGTTTCTTCTTCTCCAATCAATTTGGCCGCAGCGATCGCCTCTTCTATTCTGTCTTTCAAGGTTGAGAGTTGATTAAAGCTGGCAAAACCCCAACCTCCTCGGTAACAAGCTCGAACTTGACCACCTATGGAAAGACCTTCGCTTAGGGTTTCTATTTTGTTGCCTCGCAGGAGAATATCTGTTCCTTGAGATTCTTCTAAACGAATGGCCAAGTAATCCACTTGAGAACTATAATTAGCGAGCAAGTCGGATAGTATATTTTTTGCGTCAGTCAGTAATACAGGCATTAGAGGTTTTGATAAGTTAAAAAAGATTGTACAGGTTTTTATAAGTCAAAAGTCAAAAGTCAAAAGTCAAAAGTTAGAAGTTAGAAGTCAAAAGTTAAAAGTAATCTTTGATTTACTTTCAGCATTTAGTATTGTCCGCGCCCTAATTGCGTAGTGCTGTATGATATCTATTGCTAGATATAAGGATTAAAAACTTTAACACTATAGTAATTTCAAATAATTAGGGTTTGCTGATTAAATATCAAATAATTACCAGATAAAGGTAAGTGTCTTTTTAGGTATTGAAAAAGTACATGGTTTTCAGCTCTTCATGCTCATGCATGGAGCGCATTAAAGAGCGCATAGTTGGGCAAAAAAATTCTCCCCTACTCCCCTCCTGGGAGGGGTTGGGGTGGATCCCCTACTCCTTAAAAAAGACTTTTTAGCGCAAACCCTAATTATTTCACATCATCAGAAGCAAAGTTA
>NZ_JAAHHG010000332.1 GCF_010692555.1 Okeania sp. SIO3B5
ACTCTGGTAAACGAAGACTGTGCCTGTGACAATCAGGTTAGTTAACTCAGGAGCCGGATGAGGTGAAAGTCTCACGTCCGGTTTTGAATGGGAGGTGGGAGTCGTGAGGCTCCTATCGACCCCTAATTATTACCTTGGCGCGATCGCTTATGTTTAGTACAGTTATGTGATGATCGAGGTATGGTTACAGCTATTCGTATTGAAAAAGGACAAAAAGATGCACCGAATTTAAAACAATTAATGGAAGCAAATAACATAGTTAAGGTATTTCATTTTGCGAGGTTTGATGTAGCAATGTTGCAGTATCATTTAGATATTAAAACTTCTCCGATTTTCTGTACAAAAATTGCTAGTAAGTTGGCACGAACTTATACAGGAAAACATGGTTTAAAGGAGTTGGTAATGGAGTTAGAAAAGGTAGAGTTGGATAAGTCTGCTCAAAGTTCTGACTGGGGAAATTCGGTTAATTTAACTGAAGAACAATTGAATTATGCTGCTAATGATGTGCGGTATTTATTGAGTGTAAGAAAGAAATTAACTGAAATGTTGAAACGAGAAGAAAGATGGGAGTTAGCGCAGCAGTGTTTTGAATTTCTGCCTGTATTTGTTGACTTAGACTTGTTGCAATATAAGGATGTTTTTGAGCATTAATTAAGAGAGTGTTTGTTAAATCAAGTCAAATATAGCAGGACTTACACATAACCACTATTTGTAGGGGGTTACCGAATTATTAATTATTAATTATTAATAATTAAATAATTCTGGTTTAAAACCTCCCCTTTTAAGGGGAAAAAAAAGCGGTCGAGGGATGGCGAGGTCTCGGAGCCATATCCAATCGACCAAGAGAAGAAATAATATCTCCTTATATTCAATCAAGAGCGGTTTTAACTAGAGGTAATTATCAATTATCCATTATCAATTATCAATTAATGAAAGCACTTTTCAATATTGATGAACCACATCGCCATAACCAAAACCCAGTAGGGACTTTGCATGCAACGTCCCTACTGTGGTCTACTAAAATGAAAGGCCGTCATTTGTATGGGTGAGTAATATCATGTTCGGATAATCAGTTATAAATAAAATTTAATGACTGATAGTATCGACAGTACCAAAGAAATACTGAAATTCTCTTTACTTTTCTCCAATATTTCCTCTTTTTCTCCTTTCTTCCCTCCTGACTCCTGAGGACTGAGGACTGACTCCTCACAACAGTTATTTATAAGTATTCAACCGAACATGATATAATATCATTTCCGGATAATTAGGGCTTGCTGATTAAATCTAAAAGTATTGACTTATATTGGTTGAGCGCATTTTTTAGTTAAAAAAAGCAAGCTTTTAGGTTGTAATGGTTCAAAAAATTAGCATTTTAGGCGTATAGTTGCGCAGAATAATTCCTTGATTCTTCTTCCTCCTACCTCCTCTATAATTCCCATTTCTCCTGTCTCCTGTCTCCTGTCTCCTGTCTCCTACCTTCACCCATAAGACTTTTTCAGCAAACCCTAATTAGTGATAAAAAATCTTATCCCTTGAAACCTTTCTTTCCCTTCTGCCTTCTGCCCTCTGCCCTCTGCCTTCGTTCATGATTTTTGTAGAATTTGCTGTAGTTGCTGATTTTTCTCTTCTAGCTGTTGTTCCAGATATTTAATTCTTAGCTGCAATTGTCTGACTTTTAATTGATTTTCTACTCTAGCTAATACCTCAACAGTTTTAAAAGGCTTGGTAATATAATCACTGCCACCTACAGAAAAAGCTTTAACTTTATCCCAGGCTTCATCAAGAGCGCTCACAAAAATCACTGGAATATCCTGGGTTTTAGGATTTGCTTTAAGTTTTTGACAGACAGTATAGCCATCTAACTCTGGCATATAAATATCTAGTAATATCACATCAGGAGAGCCTACCGCTACTGCTTGTAGTGCAATTACACCATTAATCGCCTGTTGGACTTCATATCCTTGTTCCTCAAGCAAATCAGACAACAATTTCAGATTTTGTGGTTGATCGTCCACTAATAGAATATTACCTTTCTCAGAAGTAGGAAGGGAATTGACGGCAAAAGTCATAGGTAACATTTTGATCGCAGCCTCCTGATGACGCATTTGCTCTTCTAGTATAGTTTTAATATTAAATTTAGTGATTTTTTTGTCCAAAACTTCAGACAGAAGTTGCCAGAGTTTAGGAGCAACATCTTGCTTTAAATATTTAGGAGAGTAACCACATTCATCTGCAATTTGATCGTAAGTCTTCTTATTTTCTTGTAGAGTAGTGAGTAATACAGTACGTTGTAAATCACTAAAACAATTGTCCATCTTTTCTCGTATCAATTTTTCAGCAAATGTTAATAACTTTTGAGAGTTACTCATGTTACTTATACCTTTTCAAAATCAATAATCAATAAACGAAGGCAGAAGGCAGAGGGCAGGAGTCAGAATTCCTTTTCCTAGGTCATGCTGCGCAAACTGCATAAGCGCCTCCTACCCTCTACCTTTCCTAATAAAATATTATATAGAACCTATCTCAGATCTATTAGGCATTTCCTCCCAAAGAGGAAGTAGCCAGTAGGAAATGATGAATATGGAGCATATTTCTACCTTTTTCCTCCAAATTCACTATCTCCGTTCTACTAAACTTACCCAAACTTACCCATACATGATAACCTCCGTTTAAGCGTAAGCTATCGCATAGGTTTTGGAGCTAGCTTCCTGCTTTGCTGACGCAATGCTGCGCAAACACAGAAGACTACTGACCGCAGTCTGTAACTTATCTTCTCCACAGGCTTAAATTCGCTCTTGACTCAAGCTACTGATACACATAGTTTTTCAGGTTGATAGCAGCATTAAAATCTCTGTCAGCTTCAAAACCGCATTCACTACATTTGCTAACGCAAAGCTGCGCTAACATAAGTTCTCAAGTGCAATGGCATTTTCTGTTGATGCCCACAGTTTGAACATATTTGAGAACTTGGATAAAATCTAGGAGCTATGACTAATTCACTGCCGTACCATTCACATTTGTATGTAAGTTGACGTTTAAGTTCATAAAAACCACAGTCTGCACCCACCCCCATCCCCTCCCGGGAGGGGAGCTAGAGGGGTGGGTTATGGTTTTTCAACATTCCACTTACATTGTCATACCTCAATTACTATGGTGCTGTGGTTTAAAGCTCGTCCATGTCGTGAGTTTATGTAGAGCATCTGCTCTGATATCAGCAACTGCTTGGTGCGCGTTCCGCAAGCGAGCTGACGTCGTCGCGGGGTCGCATCCGCTTTTTTGTGAACCTTTGCTAGTTTTTTTACTGCTTTGAGTCTATTTTTAGAACCAATAACTTTTTTACTGACTGCACGTTGATGACGAACTAATTGTTTTTTTGCTTGTCTGTAGGCTTTGACATTAGCAAATTTACTGCCATCAGAACAGGTTGCTAATGTATTTATGCCTATGTCTACACCAATAGTTTCTCCAACTTTTTCTGTTGGAGCTGATCCAATATCATATTTAAAACTGATGTACCAACTATCTGCTCTTTTGGATATTCTGACATTTTTTACTCTGCAATTCGGTAAGATTTCGTATGTTTTTACTACTCCTATTCTGGGTAATTGTATGTAGTTTCCTTGGAAAATCTTAATACTTCCTTCTAAGTATAGCGCTGTGCGCAGGCAACAGGCAACAGGCAACAGGCAACAGAGGGAATGAATTGCTGAGAATATAAGACTTTTAGCTATTTTGCCCCTCCTGCAATTTGTAAATATACCAGCGCTCATTGCTATAAAAGCTGTCTTTCCTACCTTTTTTCTTAAATTTTGGGAATCCACATTTAGGAATAGTTAGAAAGTTTTTAAATGCTCTCTCTAAATCCCTTAAGGCTTGTTGTGGGGCACATTTAGATACCTCATAATACCAGGGATTAATTGATTTGACTTCGGCGACTAAACCCTTATGCAGGGTGATGGCGCTTGGGCGTTTTTTAGTTTCTTCGTACTCAGTAATACAAGTTGCTAACCCCCAGTTATAAGCATGGCGAGCTACTCCTGCGTGTTTAGCAAGTATTGTTTTTTGTTGATTGTTAACTTTTAGCCTAGTTTTAAAGGATTTCATTGTAGCGTGATGGATTACCTCCTGTAATAAATTAGACATAATATTATTATACCACAGCGGAATATCTAACCGTACGAAAAAAACTGTAGAAAAATGAAACAGCTTTTATCTTGATATTGGATTAACCAATATAGGCGCTCTCGGCACAGCTCACTATTCCCTCGGCAGTAAATGCCTCTGGGAATTTCTTATCTTATATCTGAAGACTGCCGTTGATATCGGCATTAATTACTTTACCTGTTGCACTCAAAAATAAGCCACGCTTGACTCGTTTACCTACATAGAATTCAATAGCATATTGGTTCTTCTAGGTCAATAGCAGATGTTTTACTGGTGTAACAATCTTGCTGTTTCAATGACTTTTACCCCAGCCTGTTGACACTTATAAGTTATCTGTTTAATTAACTTACCGTGAGGTATTTGAGTAAAATTTTGGTTGTTTTTTTTTGCCGATATTTGCACCTTGTTTCCAGTTATCATTTTTTCCAATTACTACAGTACCGATATTATTTGTGGTTAAATACAAGGGCCACTAAGAAACTGGTGTGATGCAGATAATTCTCGACAAAACGATTTCGGGGAATCGGTTAACGCTTCAATATATCCGGCTAGTTTTTCTGTTGCCTTTGAGATGACTTTGGTACTTAGCTTTTCGCTTGTTATATAGTTGATTGACGCTTTTTAGTGGCTTCCCGTTAATCAGCAGTGGTTTGACACCAGGCTTATTTGTAGATAGAGCGACTATACGGTCAATCCCTAAGTCTATTCCGGCTACAGATGTTGAATGTATTTGTGGCTGAAGAGTTTTTTCATACACTACTTCAATTATATAGCAGCTAGTAGCAGGTACTATCCTGACTTCGATTACAGTGTCAACAACTACAGGTATTTTGATATCACTCATGGATAAGTGACAAATACCATCTTTTAGAGGGGCTTTATAGACTGATTCCTTTGAATATATAACTACATTCCTACCTTGAGTTTTATTTTTATACTTTGGTATTTTGGGTTTACCTAAAAACTTTTGTGGATGTGCGCGACCATTCTCCCATTGCCTGAAAATAACCACGCCAAGTTGCAACCAAGCATTTTATTATTTGTTTTGATACTTTAGTTGGTAATGCTCTATAGGCATCGCTATCTTTGGTGGCGTGGTACAGTTTAGTTAAATCTAGACTTTTTGAGAACTTGAAAAAATGCTGACGACAATAATAGTTAGCCAGGTTGTACAAGTTTTTTGATTTAAAGGCTAACTGATCACACACCTGCCAATAGATATGTGTTCGGTTAATAATATGTCTGTCAACCAGTTGCATTCACCTGAATTATTTCATAAGAGTTATTACCTATTTAATAATACAACAATGTGTGTAAATTTTACAACTATTTTCTACGGTTTAAGTTTAACAGTTACTAACCCCTGTATAATTATGTCTAACTTTTGAACTTCTGTAGTTAGCCCCACACTCCCTACACCCTTTCCAATATGCAAATATGCAACGCCAAATTTTTATTTATTGTGGGTATTCAAAGAAACATGATAACGAAAAACTTGGAAAAAAGCAACCTATAATTAGGGTTTGCTGAAAAAGTCTTTTAGTAGGGGTAGGAGTCAGGAGTCAGGAGAAGTGGGAATTTACAGTGCTTTTCAGTTGAGTAGACCACAAAACTGTTGTAGGAGTAATGAGTAAGGAGTAATGAGTAATGAGTAAGGAGTAAGGAGTAAGGAGTAATGAGTAAGGAGTCAGTATGATTGTGGTTTATTCATCATTAAACCGCTGTAGAGGAGTTAGGAGCTAAGTTTTGTCCCAAGATTGTTCTACCATAGTCAGCTCAAAATACTAGCTTTATGCAGCTCTAGGTACAGAAAAGCTGGCACTTTTTTGAATCCCAAAAAGGCTAATACCTCTATTTATCAATACTTTGAGAATTAATCAGCAAGCCCTAATTATGGGAAACTCTAGAGCAGCTAAAAATAACTCAAGTCAAACTACAAATAGCTAAAGAAAAAGTTATTCTTAAATTACTGAATTTTTTCTAGTTAATTCTCAACTTTAAGTGAATCATGTTTGTTCAACAATTAGATAAACTTACTCTTGATTCGTGTTTAGCAGATCTTCCTAGCTATGACTTTGAAGTTCAAATAACGACCTTGGGAAAAGTTGTGGCAGACACATTTCACGAGCATCCAGAACTACCAGGGGTTATGATTACTTCTAATAATAAAATCATTGGCATGATTTCTAGAATACAATTTTTTGAGCGACTTAGTCGTCCCTACGGACTAGAAGTTTTCCTCAATCGACCGATTCGTGTTCTGTGGGACATTATAGCTAAGTCTGAAAAACTTTTAGATGCAGAGACATTAGTAAAAAGACATCTACTACTGAGTGCAGATTGCAGTATTAATCAAGCAGCAGAACTTGCACTCAAGCGACCAGGCACTTTTATTTATGAACCTATTGTAATTGCATTGCCAGATCGAAGTTGGCGGTTAGTGGATATACAGGTTTTACTTTTAGCTCAATCCCAGCTCTTTTCTCTAGCCAAACAAGCTGCTGAAGCGGCAAATAAGGCCAAATCAGAATTTTTGGCGAACATGAGCCATGAGCTGCGAACTCCCTTAAATAGTGTCATTGGTTTTGCTCAAATTCTCTCTCAAGATACCTCTTTTCAATCAGAACAACAGGAACGCTTGAGGATAATTAATCGTAGTGGGGAACATTTATTATCCTTAATTAACAATATTTTGGAAATGTCCAAAATTGAAGCTGGTCAAATTACTCTCAATGAAACAAATTTTGATCTCTATACTGTTCTTGAAGATATGCAAGATATGTTTGGTCTCAAAGTCCAAAAAAAAGGGCTTCAATTTGTATTAGAACAAGATCCTGATTTACCTCAATATATCTCTGCGGATGAGGGAAAACTACGACAAGTTTTAATTAATTTAATTGGCAATGGGGTAAAATTTACAAGAACAGGCAAAGTAATTTTAAGGGCTAAAGTCGAGGAAGTTGAGAATAATCATCAACTACAATTAGAAGTGGAAGATACAGGTCCTGGTATTGCTCAAGAAGAACTCAATAAGTTATTTGTACCCTTTGAACAAACCACCGCCGGACATCAAATTAGACAGGGAACAGGATTGGGGTTGGCTATTACTGAAAAGTTTATTAAGTTGATGGGAGGCGATATTACGACAAAAAGCACCCTGGGTGTAGGTACTTGTTTCCAATTATCGATTCCCATTCATTTGAGTTCTCCTCAGACTTTTCCTAGCAGAAGAGGGAAAGGCAAAGTAATAGGTTTAGCAGCAAAACAACCAGAGTATCGTATTTTAGTGGTTGACGATCGAGTTGACAATGGCTTATTACTGTTAGATTTACTTGTTTCAGTGGGATTTTCTGTACAACAAGCTATCAATGGACGAGAAGCTACAGAAATTTGGAAAGTATGGCATCCTCATTTGATTTGGATGGATTTGCATATGCCGGAGATGGATGGATATGAAGCCACTAAACAAATTAGACAGTGGGAATCACAGTTAGATCAACCGAGTTCCTCTACAAAGATTATTGCTCTGACTGCTAGTGTATTTCAAGAAAAGCGAGATGAAGTTCTCTCATCGGGTTTTGATGATTATATGGTTAAACCTTTTCAGGAGGAGTTGATATGGGAGAAAATGAGCGAATATTTGGGGGTTGAGTTGATTTATCAACAGCCTGATGAAGCTAATGGTAAAAAACGGCAAAACACAATTTGCGAGCGAGAGCAAGTTACTTCAGAAGATTTATCTGTCATTTTACAGGATATGCCTTCTGAGTGGTTATGTGAACTTCACAAAGCTTCTAGTGAACTCCGGGGTAAAAAAGTGAAGCAGCTAATTAAAGATATTCCTCCAGAAAAAGAAGCGATCGCTGTTCAATTGAAAAATTTTGCAGAAAACTATCAATTTGATCGGATTGTTAAGTTACTGAATTTTTCCTATAGCGGGGAACAGCAGGAAAGTCAAAAGTCAAAAGTCAAAAGTCAAAAGTAAGAATTATAGCTAAAAGTCTGATACCATCAGCTTTTTATCAAAATAACATGGGTCGCGCAACCCCGCCTTTTAAGGCGCAATATTTTTGGAGCGAAAAATCCCCTATTTCCCCTCCTGGGAGGCAGGGTCTATTTATTGTCACGAGAGAAAAAAGAAGTAGGGGAGTGGGGGAGTGGGGGAGTGGGGGAGTAAGGTCAATTTATCGTCACGAGAGAAAAATTGTATCCTTTGAAATTTTGAAATTTTGTACATCTTGCTAGAGTGAGTTAACCAAAAATATACAGTTGTAAATATTCTAGGCGCGACAATGAATTAGCCCTGCTCCACCGGAGGGGGAGGGGCGAGGGGTGGGTTAACTTCTGACTTCTGACTTCTGACTTCGTTAATACCCCTATTGGCTGTTGCCAGATAAGTTATATCATGTCCGGTTGAATACTTACATTTTGGAGGAGGTAAGGCAGAAGGCAGGAGGCAGGAGGCAGAAGGAAAGAAAAGGTTAGAAGGGAAAAGGTTTTTTATCACGCTATTATCCGGACATGATATTATACCAATTCCCATGCATTATTGCTATACTTGGGCAATACTTCAGTTGTCAACTAATCAGCACAAGCAAAATCACTTTGCATACTAATTTCAGCTAAGTTAATGTTAATTATTCTTATGTTCGCTTCTCCCCTACTCCCCCACTCCCCTACTCCCCTGCTCAACAAAATGTAGAAAAGTTTTTGAGAAATGGTATTATTGCCTGCGCAAAGCGCTATACCAGTCTTCTAATCCAACCATTAACTGTAAACCGACTATGTTCAAATGCTTTTGACGGACAAACTACAGGCATTACCTCATGTCTGCAACGACTGTTAAAAAAGATAATGGAATTATTAGCAGGGGTAATAGTTTGAAAATTATCATGAGTTATTGCTGCACCAGCTTTTAATTCAGTATCATAAATTCTTAGTTCACCTCCGGAAAAAGCTTTGGGTTCTTGATAGAAATAATACACATAAGTAATTTCTCTACTTGCTGTTTTTTCACTACCCGCATCATTATGAATTTTGTAATAACATCCATCATTATGTGCTGTTAGTTGGGCTTCAATTTCTGATATCTCGAAAGGACGAAGATTTAATTTAGCTAATACTTCTGGCAATGTTTCTAAAATTTTACTCTGAATAAGTGCTGCTAATTCAGGAAAGTATTGTGAAAATAGTACATAAGACTGCCGATATTTATCAGCTTTTGTGGTGGTGGTTGATTCAATATATTGGTCGCGGTTTTGAATAGCAATTTCTATAGCTTTTTGGTTTTCTTCGGCAGATAAAAAATTGGGAATTTCTACATAAAAAGCAGGTAAAAATGTAGATTTTACTTGTGTTATTTTAGGTTGGTAAGGAGACAGTTTTCTGGTTGAATTATCTGTATTTAATTGATTTATTTGTTGTTGAGCATCAGATATTAATGTGCTTGGCGATTGAGTTTTTTTCTGAGATAAAAGACCTGTCATTTCTAGAATTTTTAGAGCCACTGTTGCTCGTTCTTGTGCCGGAAGTTGTTGATTTTTGAGAATTTCTTCTAAAGTATCAATTGACTGAAGCAGTAATTTATTGACTCTTTCTACTGCTACAATATTGTTGTTTGTATTATTATTACTACTGGCTGATGATTCTGTGTACATAATTCAATTCAATTATTTACTCAAGTTTGACTATGGTAGAACAATCTTGGGACAAAACTTAGCTCCTACCTCCTCACTCATTCCCATTTCTCCTGTCTCCTACCCTAGCAAAAAGACTTTATTCAGCAAACCCTAAGTAGAGTCTTTGCGTAAGTCCTATTGATTTTAGTAACCCATCTTGTAAATAACTGAGCAAATTAACTGTTTCGGTCTAGTATTAGGACTTGGTTCCACGTCAAATTAATAGGGTGACAAATGATGAAATAAACCCGCCCCGCACCAATAATCACTGAGCAAATTAACTGTTTCGGTCTAGTATTAGGGTCGGGTTCCAGGTTAAATTAAAATTGGGTTAGAAATGATTTAAATAAACCCGCCCTCGCACCAATAATAACTGAGCAAATTAACTGTTTCGGTCTAGTATTAGGGTCTGGGTCCCACGTTAAATTAATGGGGTTAGAAATGATTTAGATAAACCCGCCCCCGCACCAATAATCACTGAGCAAATTAACTGTTTCGGTCTAGTATTAGGGTCTGGTTCCAGATTAAATTAAAATTGGGTTAGAAATGATTAGATAAACCCGCCCCCGCACCAATAATCACTGAGCAAATTAACTGTTTCGGTCTAGTATTAGGGTCTGTTTCCAGGTTAAATTAATGGGGTTACAAATGATTAGATGAACCCACTCCCACCACCAATAATAACTGAGCAAATTAACTGTTTCGGTCTAGTATTAGGCTCCGGTTCTGGGTTAAATTAATGGGGATTACAAATGATTAGATAAACCCGCCCCCACCACCAATAATAACTGAGCAAATTAACTGTTTCGGTCTAGTATTAGGCTCCGGTTCTGGGTTAAATTAATGGGGATTACAAATGATGAGATAAACCCGCCCCCACCACCAATAATAACTGAGCAAATTAACTGTTTCGGTCTAGTATTAGGGTCTGGTTCCAGGTTAAATTAATGGGGTTACAAATGATTAGATGAACCCGCCCCTGCACCAATAATAACTGAGCAAATTAACTGTTCCGGTTTAGTATTAGGGTCTGGTTCCAGGTTAAATTAATGGGGTTACAAATGATTAGATGAACCCGCCCCTGCACCAATAATAACTGAGCAAATTAACTGTTCCGGTTTAGTATTAGGGTCTGTTTCCAGGTTAAATTAATGGGGTTACAAATGATTAGATGAACCCACTCCCACCACCAATAATAACTGAGCAAATTAACTGTTTCGGTCTAGTATTAGGGCTGGGTTCCAGGTTAAATTAAAATGGGGTTAGAAATGATTTAGATAAACCCGCCCCCCACCAATAATAACTGAGCAAAT
>NZ_JAAHHG010000333.1 GCF_010692555.1 Okeania sp. SIO3B5
TCCCGTATGCCCTACGGTACAGTTTAAACCTAAAAAAATTGGTTCTCTGGTACTTGATGCTTAGAGCAATTCCTAAGCACAAGCATTCGGTGTGCATGCGCCCCCTAGCTCTAGTTTTCAAGGTGCATACGCTACAAGGAACGGTAGCTATAGGTTTTTAGAGCGGTTGAATACCTTTTTGCTCTTTTAAGCATAACATAAAGTCCCCCTAAAAGGGGGAGGCTTTAAACCCAATTTTTCGGTAAAAAGTTCATGGGAGCACATTCAGCCCAAGCGCGAAGCTTTTTTCGGCTACTTTCTAATGACAATTTCCCTGGGGAAGAGGATTCGATACACTGCCCATTGCCACTCTCTCTTTCCACGGAACCCGCCAGCCTAGACAGCGCATCATAGAAGTGAAACACAGGCACTAAAAACGTGCTGCTTCCAGCATCAAGATAATTAATTCCCCGCTCAGTCGTCTCCAAGGCGATCGCAACTTTTCCAAAGGTATAGCTCAGGATTAACTTACCCAACAAAAACAGATAGATGGCAAATCGATCGATGCCATCTTCCATCATCTTCACCAGTGTCGTTTCATCGCAGAAGTGACCTGTCAATACTTCAGGTTCAGAACTGACATTGATAAAGTTATCAATGGTTTGCCCGACGATATTAGACCAGTTTACGTAGTTCAGAAACGCTGATAATTCTGAGCTAAAAGTAACCGCTTTGCCCCGAAGTTCATCCAGGGGTACATCACCGCTAAACTGGCCGTACAAGATGTTGAAAACCATGGAGGCTATGGTGTGAATCGAGTCTCCCGCCTCAAGTCCTAAAACGTAGCAGCGTCCCAAATGGTCAACCGCATCTTTGAGGGGCTGTTGAGCCCATAGCAAAAACGCCGCTGCCTTGAAGCCAGCGATGCATTGTATAGCTTTGAGCTGTAAACGGTCTGCCAGAGCAACAGCCAGTCGCCCAAATTGATACCCAATCTCAGGTCGGTTGAGGGTGCCACTCACTGCCAAGCCAAAGTCACTGTATGCCGGGGCAGATAGCTCCGTGCAGCCATCTTGTAGCGACACCTTGAAAGCTTCGCACGCGACCAGGAGAAACAGTAGGTGCTCACTTTGGTATGCCGAAGGGCCGAGGGTGATCAAAATTTTCATGGTGGCAGTCGCCGTTTCATCCTGCGTATTAGGCAAATCAATCAGCTCAGAAATTTTGGTTTCGTCTACCAGCGACAGCGTACTTTCAACCTGCTGCTGAATAACAGCCAATGTTTGGGTTTCTGGGATAACAATTCCCAACTGTTTCAGGATATGAAGTCCCTCTCTCAGAGCCTCTCGCTGTTGCCCCTGCGACTGATACAACAGCAGACGCAACTCATAGGCCCTCATCTGGTCTAATAAATTAGGCGTCTTTTGCAGAATTGTATCTAGCCAATCGTTAGCCAACTCAATCTCTCCCTTTAGCAGAGCAATCTCTGCCACTTCCTCGTGAAGCTGTCGAGTCAACACCTGTTCTGTTTCCCACCCTTCATCAGCGAGCAACTGTATGCCCACTGAAAAATAATGTTTAGCTGCCGCGTATGCTGTTGCGACTCTCGCCTTTCGACCAGCTTTTAAGTTGAGCTGCGATAGCTGTCGGCGATCAGTGAATGTTGAAATCAACGGCAGGCCATAGTTAAGCTGACTAACAATTTCAAAAACTTGTTGTTCTTGTTCCTCTGGCGAAAGCTTCTCCTGTAGGAGACAGCCAAGGCGGTAGTGATTTGCTGCTTTATCTTCCTCTGGAATCAATGTATAGGCAGCCTGCTGAACCCGGTCATGCAAAAAGCGATAGGTGGCGTTGGCGATAGAATCTGCCTCCCCTTGATGGGTATCCTGAAAGAACTTGTAAACCTGACTTGTAGGCAGAATCAAGCCGTCCTGTAGGGCTTCCCATAGATGACTAGCCGCATCAGGGGTCGATTGCCCGGAGATAATGGCTAAGGTTTTTAAGTCAAACTGATTGCCGATACAGGCTGTAAGCTTCATGGCGGTTTGGGTTGTGCTCGACAACTTTTGTAAGCGTCCCACCATAAATTCAACAACGTCACTGGTGAGGGCAAGCTGCCTAATCTGGGTCAAGTTGCATTCCCAGTGACCTGCCTCGGGGTCAAAGGCGATCCAACCGTCCCGATAGAGTCCCTGCAAAACTGTACCGAGAAGAAGGGATTGCCTACGGTTTTTTGATACACAAACTGTGCCAAAGGTTGAGCCAGTTGCCTAGAGCACCCTAAGGTATCAGCGATTAATTGAGTAATATCGGTTTCTGCTAAGGGCTGTAGCGTTAAGGTCGTTATGGTTTTGTTTTGCTTATCAAGTTCGTCTAAGGTCAGCATCAGAGGGTGAGCGGGGAACACCTCGTTATCCCGGTAGGCTCCCAGAACTAAGAGATGGTTGGTGCCAGATTCAGCCATCAACAGTTTCAACAGATTGAGAGATGCTGAATCCACCCATTGCAAGTCATCCAGAAATATCACCAGGGGATGAGCCGGAGTTGTGAAGACCGCAATAAATTTTTGAAACAATAAGTTAAAGCGATTTTGAGCTGCACTTCCCGACAACTCAGGAACGATTGGTTGTTCGCCAATAATCTTCTCTAACTCTGGAATCACATCGACAATAAGTTGCCCGTTTTCCCCTACAGCATTGAGTATTTTGGCTTTCCATTGCTCTAGTTGCGCATCACTTTCACTCAACAGTTGCCCCATCAAATCTCGGAAAGCTTGTAGGAAAGCACTGAAAGGAATGTTGCGCTGAAACTGGTCAAATTTTCCTTTGATAAAGTACCCGCGCTGCCTAACGATGGGTTTGTGAACTTCATTCACTACTGCAGTTTTACCAATCCCAGAAAATCCTGCCACTAGCATCATTTCTACCCTTCCTTCTCCCCCCTTAGTCAGCTATGCTTTACCCACATATTTCTTAACATAAAACTTGACAAAACTGACAAATTATGGGTAAGTCTTAGTTCGGCTTTTTTGGGAGAAAAATGTATGAAAAAGCACATTCATCTGTGAAGCTTTAAGTATTTTTATTTAGACGCTATGATTTTTTCTCCGTGTCTCCCCCTCTCCGTGTCTCCCCGTCCGCACAAGGGTTTCAGGAGTTATGGGTAAGGGATAGCTTAGTAAGGGGGGTATGGGGGGGATTGGCCTTACTAAGGGGAGGATTGGCGACACGCTCGAAAGTATCAAGTAAAGTTTGAACTTCTTTTTCCCTGCCATACAGTTTTTCAGGAATGAGGAAGCGATCGCTCACATCCCGCTCTCCCAACTCAAAAGTCTCAATTTTTCCCACCTTTTCCCATTGATCGAGACATTTTTCTAGGTCGTATTTTAAACCCAAAGCATTCTGATAGCGGTCTTCGGCATTTTTAGCCATCAATTTGTGAATAATATTAACCAAGGGAGTCGGGATTTGGGAATCAATCATTTGAGGTTTTTTAACCAAATGACAATGTATTAATTCCATTGGATCGGTAGCATCAAATGGTAATTTTCCGTTGAGCATCTCAAAAAACATTATACCCAGTGAATAAAAGTCGCTGCGATAGTCGATGCCTCTATTCATTCGTCCAGTTTGTTCTGGGGAAATATAAGCCAGAGTTCCTTCTAAGAGGTTAGGATTTTGAATTTCTTGAGTTTCAAAAGGTAGCACAGAAGCAATGCTAAAATCTATTAATTTTACTTGTTGAGTTTGAGGATGAATCAGTATATTTGCTGGTTTAATATCTTTATGAATAATTCGATGTTGATATAGTTTGTGTAAGATATTTGCTATTTGAATGACAATTTTTAAACAAATTTCTAAGTCTAATGATTCATATTTGTCCAGAGATATTGCTCCATTATCTTCCATCACTAAAGCATAACCGTTGCGATATGTTTCTAAACTTAAGGATTTGACAACTCCGGGTAAATTGAGGTTTTTTGTAATGGTATATTGGTTGCGGAAGTGTAACAGTTCGTTAAAAGTGGGATATTCGTTACGCATAAATTTGATCACGACTGTTTGTGAGTCAGAATCTCGAATGCCTCGACAAACTAGGGTTCGAGTTCCTTCGTAGAGCTTTTGTTTGATTTGATATCCTGGTAGTTTGATGGTCATTGCTCTAGAGTCAGTAATTATGGTAATTATATAAGTATAATACCTATTATCTGATTCTGAGGCTGTTCAAAAAGGCTAAAAGCTTTATCTGTAAATGCTTTTAGATTTAATCAGCAAGCCCTAAATAATTAAGATTAATATCATACACGTGCTTCACCAATAGACATCTCCAAAAATCAAAAATAAAATCAATTATCGTACATAAATTATCAATTATTTCCCCCTATTCCCTATTCCCTATTCCTTCTTTTCTGGAGATGTCTAATGCCATACCTTCTACTTTCTTATTTTTATGAATTTACCAATTATTTATCATCCTAATTATGTTGCACCGATGCCACCCGGTCATCGCTTCCCAATGGCAAAATTTCAACTCCTTTATGAAATGCTACTAGGGGATGGAGTGACAGAAAAATCACATTTTTTTATTCCACAACTGCCACCTTTGGAATGGATAGAATTAGTTCACGATCGCAACTATATAGAAGGATATTGTAACGGCACTTTAGACCGAAAAGCACAAAGACGTATTGGGTTGCCTTGGAGTGAAGCATTAGCAAATCGAACTTGTATTGCTGTCGGTGGTGCAGTATTAACAGCGCAGTTGGCACTCAAACATGGTTTAGCTTGTAATACTGCTGGGGGTACTCATCATGCGTTTCCTAATTATGGGTCTGGGTTTTGTATTTTTAACGATCTAGCGATCGCTGCTCGTGTTATCCAAAAACTAGAATTAGCTCAAAAAATCCTAATTGTAGATTTAGATGTACACCAAGGAGATGGAACTGCCTGGATATTCCAAAATGACCATACTGTATTTACATTTTCGATGCACTGCGGTATCAATTTTCCTAGTAGAAAACAAATTAGCGATTTAGATGTACCCTTACCAGAGGGAATGGATGACGACCGCTATTTACAGATTTTAGCGCAATATTTACCAGACTTGCTGTCACAAGTAAAGCCAGATTTGGTGTTATATGATGCTGGAGTTGATACTCATATCCATGATGCTTTGGGAAAATTAGCTTTGACAGATACAGGAATATTCCGGCGCGAGATGCAAGTATTGAGTACCTGTGTAGCAGGAGGTTATCCAGTTGCTTCTGTTATTGGTGGGGGATATACAAAGGATATGAAATCGCTAGTTTACACTCATTCACTTTTGCACCGTGCTGCTAGAGATGTATTTCAGCAGTATCGACTTTGATTTTTCTCTGTTTTAGGGAACAGGGAACAGGGAACAGGGAACAGGAATTTATCAGAAAAAACATTTATTATTATAGCTACAGGACTTACGCATAACCACCAAATAAAGTGGGGGTTAACGGCCGTTAACTCCTACAAATGGCATATAGTTTTTTGAGTAATTCCTGTTTATATCATATCCAGATAATAGCGCGATAGAAATGTCAAGTAATTACCGTTCTTAGAAACCTACGATAATCTATATAAATCTATGATTATCTGTTCTATTCTTGCTTCTACCTGGCAACGTCGGCGTTATCCAGTCCACAAGCTGACACGGACGTTTGCTTCGCAACGCTGGCGCGAAACGCGTTAGCGTTGCGGAGCAAACTGCCCGCCATAGCTAAATTTAATGCTGCATTCAAATCTCGTTCGCGCTAGCGTTGCGGAGCAATCACAACTGAAATTGCAGTGTTCGCAATTAAAAACGCGCTCTGATAACAATAGAGACTCTTTAACCTGACCACACCTACTGCAAGTCTTAGAACTAGGAAACCATCTATCAACAATGATTAGCTCAGAACCATATAACTTACACTTATATTCTAGCTGTCTACGAAACTCATAAAAACCCATATCGCCAACAGCTTTAGCTAGCTTTGGCTCGGCCATCATACCTGATACATTTAAGTCTTCTATTACTATTTGACTGTGGTTTTTAGCCAAATAAGTAGTCAGTTTATGCAATGTATCTTTTCTGATGTTTGCGGCTTTGTTGTGTAATTGAGCTATTTTGAGTTGTGCTTTCTTCCAGTTAGAGCGAAAACTTGGTTTTATGTCTGTTAAGGTATTGCAGTCGGGATAATTTAGATTCTAACTTTTTTTTCGATTTAGCCCCTTCAAATATCTCGCCAGTTGAGAGTGTAGCTAAAGTTTTTACACCTAAATCTACACCAACTACATCTACTGATTTCTCAGTAACAGATGGTTCTTTCTCTATTTTGAAACTGACAAACCATCTACCTGATGCGTTGCTAATAGTCACGGATTTAGGAATGACTAAACCGGGCAAGATTTCAAATGTTTTGACCCATCCAATTCGAGGCAGTTTTATATGAAACACACCTACCGATATTGAACCATCTAGAGTAAAACTATCATCTCTACCTTTTTTCTTAAATCTAGGTTGACCAGACACTTTGCTGAATCTTCGCTTCCAAGCAACGGATAAATACCTCAAAGCATAGCTCGGCGCTGTTTTAGAAACCTCGTAGTACCAGCAGTTTTTCGGTTTAACCATTGCTACTAAAAGTTTATGCAGGTCGATAGATGTGGGAAATTTCAGTTTACTACCTGGATTATTAGAATTGTGATTAAGAATGTTCCTAGTTAACCATAGTCCCCAATTATAGGCATGGCGAGCTACAAAGCGCGTGTTTAGCCAGCAATGTTTTTTGCTGGTTATTCGGATGTAGTTCAGTATGATATCCAAGTAGCATAAACAGATAATCCCAGATTTTTATAGATCATACCAGATTTTAGCCAACAGTTACAAGCCCTATCAAATTAACTTCTAAATTCTAAATTCTAAATTCTAAATTCTAAATTCTATTCTCTTCACTCATGTACGACTACAGGTGTCCCTACTGATGCCCAGTCAAATAACCATTTTGCGTGATTGACTGCTACATTAGTGCAGCCGTGACTAACTGGGGTGCCAAACATATTATGCCAGTAAGCACCATGAATCGCCATTCCCCCATCATAATACATAGTATAAGGAACGTCGGGAACGTCGTAACCCGGTCCAGTCATTCTCGTACTGCGATATTTTGTCTGTACTCTGAAAGTACCTAAACGAGTAGGGGTTGATGATTTACCTGTGGAAACTATCACTGCATAAACTGCTTTATTTCCTTCCCAGGCAATTAATCTTTGAGTTGATAAGTCAATTGAAATCCAACGTTCCGCTGATTGTTGTAATTCTAACATTCTCGTGGCAATGAGATTTTCCCATCCACTAGCTTTGGTTGGTATTGACCAGGAGAAAAAAGTCGTAATAGTTAGTGCTGTAGCTGCACATATTTTACCAACTTGATACCATTTCTTAGAACTAACTAAGTCTTTCATTATTTATACCTAATTAAAACAAAATTATCAAAATAATATGGGTCTAAAACCCCGCCTTTTAAGGCGCAATATTTTTGGATAGTTGCTCAAATCCCCTACTTCCCCTCCTGGCTCCCCTCCAGGGAGGGGCGGGGGTGGGTTGGGGAGGGGCAGGGGTGGGTTAACTTCTGACTTCTGACTTCTGACTTCTGACTTCGTTAAGGTGTAATTAAGAAATAGATTATTTGGCTTGCACAAATGCGGGATAATTTTAATAGTTTTGTGGAATGGGCATCTTGCCCGTTTCTGATATTTTCACTCCTTGGCAGGGACAGGCAGGATGGGGACAGACAGGATGCCTACCCCCACTTAACTTACCACTTATATTCATCCTGCCCCTCAGCAATGCCGATTATTTTGATTACAGCACTTTTTAAGATGGTAATTTTCAGATTCAATTGTTGGTTGAAAGTTCTCTAACTAGAACCTGAGCTTGTCGAGCGATCGCTTCCCAATTTTGAGCAATTATTAAATCTTTGGGAAATAGTTTCCCCGATAAACCTACAGCAATTGCACCTGCTTTGATAAATTCTTTAGCATTTTCTAAGGTAACTCCACCAGTAGGAATTAGAGGAATTTCTCCTAAAGGTCCTTGCAAACTTGTGATATAAGTTGCACCTCCTACTGATGAAATAGGGTATATTTTAACACAGCTAGCTCCTGCCTGCCAAGCAGTAACTATCTCTGTAGGAGAAAGAGCGCCGGGAATAATTGGAACTGCTGCTATTTTTGCTGTTTGAATCATAGCAGGGTTAGTATGTGGCGTAAAGATAAATTGACAACCAATTTTGAGTGCTTTTTGTAACTCTTCTATATTTAATAATGTGCCTGTGCCAATTATACAAGTGGGTAATTCAGAGCGGAGTAAAGTAATTAATTCTGATGCTTTATGACTGTTCCAAGTGATTTCTATTATGCGAATACCACCAGCAGCAACTGCTTTTGCCATTTTCCTACCAACCTCAATTTCTGAGGCACGAATAACGGCAATTATTCGATTTTTTTGTAATATTTTTAACCAGCTTTCTTGATTCATATTTTGGTAGAGCATAAGCATTCAGCCGTCAGCCATCAGCTATCAGCTATTGGTTTTAGTTTTACGATAAAAGCTTTATTATAATTATCTTACTAGAAAAGTTGGCTCCCTTGCCCTTAAAGTCCAGATTAATTTAAAAACTATCTTTAAGGAGAGAGTCTTGTTGCACTCAAGCTGAAAGCTAATAACTGTTTGCGCAGCATTCCGCAGGAAATGCTTACAATGAAGCTGATAGCTGATAGCTGAAGTGCTGACTGCTTAGATCTTAGCTAGTTAATAAATTCAGATATTCCCATTCCAATACATCTTGTAATAGAGCTTGATAACCTGCAACATTAGGATGAATACCATCTGCACAAAGACGTAATTTCCACCAATTTTCGCCCCGACTTAACCATTTTTCAAACACATCTAAATAAGGAATTTTTCGCTTTAAACAAGCCAACCGAGTTGCCTCTTTATATATAAATTGATCCTCGTGACTATAATATAAACAATCTTGAAAAGGCATTTTATCCAAATTAACAGGAACCATTCCCACAAATAGTACAGGACAAAGTTGCCTTGATGTATCCAATAAATTATCTAAAATTGTTTTAAATTTAGAAAAATCAGTATAGTAACGTCCATTTGGTCTTTGGACTCTGGCAGAATCATTTACCCCAACCGAAAGAATAATAATATCTGGTTGACGATTTCTTAATTCTCCACGATGGTGAAACTCATGTTCCAGGCGTTGTTCTACTTGTAAAACACGGTTTCCCCGAACTCCAAGATTGTACAGTACATGACCAGCACTGTCTGGCAACATCCATTGCCTTCGTAATCTCTCTACCCATCCACCACCTTCATGATCGCCAAAACCATAAACTAAACTGTCTCCCAAAGCAACTATTTTTAAGGGATGATGATTAGTCTGAGAAAAGTGCTTTACAGTCGAAGGGGTGGATATTAACATAAGCAATAAAAATTGGTAATTTTAGTATAAATTTATTAATATTGATTGAATTTTAAGTGACATCTCCCACACTATAGCGTCAGCTTAGTGTGGACTTCTCGTTTCGTAGCCCCGGTATCCCGTCGGGCTCCACGAGCTTTAAGGACGGAATGCCCTACCGCCCTATTTTTTATATTTATTGCCGCATTTAAGTCGCGGTCTATTACTATGCCGCAATGTGGGCAAGAATGAGTTCTTTGTGATAATTCTTTAGGGACTTTTTCCCCACAATTTGAGCAATCTTGGCTAGTATTTTTGGGGTTCACTGCTATGGTTTTCTGTCCAGCATTTTCGGCTTTGACAGCAAGAATAGACAGGAATTGACCCCATCCAGCATCATTAATTGATTTACTCAAACGGGTTTTTGCTAGCCCTTTAATGTTTAAGTTTTCGTGGGCAATAACATCCGCTTTTGATAACAATTCATTAGCTGTTTTGAAGTGAAAGTCTTTAGGCTTGTCAGCTACCTTTTTATGTTGTTTAGCCACAGCTTTTACAGCTTTTAACCATCTTTTGCTGCCTTTCTTCTTACGGGATAAGCGTTTTTGTAGAGTTTTTAATCGCTTCTGAGATGAGCGATAATATTGAGGAATAGGGACTGATTCTCCGTTACTTGTTACCAAAAAGTCTTTTAATCCCATATCTATTCCCAAAGTATTTTCTGAGTTAGGTTTAATATCAGAAGTGAATTGGGGAACCGACTTATCTTCTAGAGATAGCGTCACATAATAACCATCAGCTTTGCGACTAATAGTAACAGTTTTAATTTGAAATCCTTCTGGTATTGGTCGATGCTGAATCAACTTTACCTTACCAATTTTGGGCAAGTTGATCTTATTTCCTTCAATGCAGTCAAGCTTGATTTGAGGATAACAAAAGCTTCGATAACGTCCTTTTCCCTTAAACCTTGGTTTTCCTAATTTATGTCCATTTTTGTCTGCCTTAAACCATCTATCAAAGGCAAGTTTTACCCGTTTTGTGCAGTCTTGTAATACCTGAGAATGAATTAGCTTGTATTCAGGAAACTTATCTTTGGTATTGACTAAATCTTTTTTCTGAGAGTAATAATCTGGATTATCTCTTAGTTGAGGAATTGGCATAACCATTGGGCAAGCATCAACCGGACAGCGGTTTTCTTCCCACCATGAAAACCGCTCATACAGCCGATAATTGTACTGCCGACGTAACAATTCCAGCCACAACTCTATTACTGTGGTTTGTTCTTTTTTGGGCAATAGCTTGTACTGGTAGGCAGTTCGCATATCTGCTTTAATTTGGTGTATGCTTTTATTATAACACCATTTTTTAAAATGGCAACTATTATGCAATCAGATTTTGTATCAAGTGGCCGTTCAGTGTCAGATTTAAAAGCCCATTTAGTTTTAACAACAAAGTACAGGAAAGATGTTTTTACGGCACCAATGCTGACTCGCTTAAATGAAATTCTTGAAGAATTATTAATTAAATGGGAATGCAAATTAATAGAATTTAATGGGGAAGAAAATCATGTTCACATTTTGTTTCAGTATCATCCCAACGTCATGTTAAGTAAGCTAGTTAATAACGTCAAAACAGTCACAAGCAGACGGTTAAGAAAAGAATTTGCAGAAC
>NZ_JAAHHG010000334.1 GCF_010692555.1 Okeania sp. SIO3B5
CTATCAGCAACAAGACTCTCTCATATAGGACAGTGTTTAAATTAACAACTGACTTTAAGGGTAAGGAAGCCAAATTTTGTAGTAAGACAATTAATAAGGCTTTTATCCTAAATTAAAAGCAATAGCTGATAGCTGATGGCTGACTGCTGAATGCTTACGTAAGGCTTTTATCTAGAACTAAAAAGAAGCAATAGCTGATAGCTGACTGCTGAATGCTTACACTATATCTAAGTCACATTTCAATCTAATACTAAACAAATTAATAATCATCTTTGCATAATTGTATATTTGAGCGATAATGATTGAAGAATCGTTTACATCTATACTCAAATATGAAGTATATCCCCTTTGTTTTAATGAATCTTTCTCAGAAACTTTATGGAATTTTGAAGTCTTTGCAACGTAAATTAGGATTAGAAACAGCAGAAATTGATGATAGTTCAGAAAGTTTAATTCGAGAATATGGTATCTTTATATTCCTCTTTGGAATTTTATTTTTGTTCGTAGCGTATCAAAGTTGGGCAAGTAATAAAGATAAGTAATTTTTGTTTGAGTACTTACCAATAGATAATTCTAATTGGTAATTAATTCATTAAATTGAAAGCCTCTCCTGATAATTAATTATTGCGCTCAAAAATAATTATCCATTATCCATTATCCATTATCCATTATTCATTATTCATTATTCATTATTCATTAATGAACGTTGACCTTGAAAAATCTGTTCAACTGTCAAATTCAATTCCGGAAAAATTAAAGACTTATTAATCAAATCTTTTCCTCTAAATTGTTGTACTTGATATTCTCCATTGAGAAGCTGATAAATAGAAATAGTTGGTTGTTTGGTATTCCCAATGAAACGAACACCTCCTATTCCTAAATAATCAACAATCCAATATTCACGAATACCCATTGCTTCATAATCAATTAGTTTATAACCATAATCATCACGCCAATTAGTACTAACTACTTCAACAACTAAAGGAATTGATTCTCCATGAATAAGGGTTGATTTATCATTCCATAATGGCTCATTAATCAAATTTTGGCGGTCCATAATTAGTACATCTGGATTATAGCCAGTTTCTTTATCTTTGAGTTTGATTAATGCTTTTTGAGGAATACGATAGGGTAATTTCATCCTCATGTATTCTAGGGTTAATTCTTGAATAAGAAATCCAGTAATATCTTCATGTTTGCCTGTGGGTTGCATTTCAATAATTTTGCCTTCGTGTAATTCATAACGTCTACTTTCGGGTAACCATTCAGTAAATTCATCAAAAGTTATTAGTTTTTGTAATAATTGAACCATTTTCAGTTATCAGTTATCAGTTATCAGTTATCAGTTATCAGTTATTAGTTATCAGTTATTAGTTATTAGTAAAATCTGGGTTGGCGGTGCGTTACATTTCATTAACGCACCCTACTGGACTGTTTCAGCTCTTGCTTTTTCATGGTTTTAAATAATATTTATGGGCAAAAATATCCTCAATACAGAAAAGAAGTAGGCAAATTTTATAGGATTTAATATCGCAATTATAAGTAGGGTTTGCTGAAAAAGTCTTATGGGTTAGGGTAGGAGACAACCCACCCCTAACCCCTCCCAGGAGGGGAAGACAGGAGACAGGAGAAAAGAGAATTTAGAGGAGGTAGGAGCTAAGTTTTGTCCCTTGATTTTTCTGCCAAACTATGCGCCTAAAATACTAACTTTTTGAGCGTGAAGAGCTGAAACAGGCGCACTTTTTTCGACTCCAAAAAGGCTAAAGCCTTTATCTGTAAATACCTTTAGATTTAATCAGCAAGCCCTAAGTAGAGAGGCACAAATAAACATCATTATTTAACGAAATTTTGAAGCAGTCGAAACTCTTGATATTTCTTCATTTCAGTTATCAGTTATCAGTTATCAGTTATTAGTTATTAGTTGTCAGTAAAATCTGGGTCTTTCATTGGTTGTGCATTGTAATTATTTTTGTGACGAAACACCGTAGTGGGAGCATCTTGCTCCCGTACCAAGAATTTTTTATTCCTATCTACCATTAAGCGAGCAGGACTACCAAAAAATTATTATTTGCCCACCCTACGAATTTACTTATAAGTTATAAGGTGCGTTGCAACGCACCCTACAATTGCTTTTAAATTTACTGAAAAATTCAGGTATAAAGCCTCTCCATTAATTAAGAAGAGGTAATTCTAAATTCTAAATTCTAAATTCTAAATTATTTAACCTCTTCCTTCCTTTAAAACGATCGCCTCCAATTAAAGAACTTCTCCAACATATTTTGCTGCCATAAATTCTTGGCATATTTCTGTTTTTTCAACAATAAACCAGCCTTACTATTTACCTCAGATAAAGTCGGATAAATATGAATTCCAGTCAAAGCAGAAACAGGTAACTTATTCGACATTGCCAAAACAATTTCATGGATTAATTCACCAGCAGAAATACCAACTAAATGCGCCCCTAAAATTTCTCCATTACCCCTAGTAATAATCTTACCAAATCCAGTTGTAGCCGCCTCAGCTTGAGCGCGGTCTACACCAGAAAAAGGCTGCTTCAATACACAAACATCATCTCCAAAACGCTCCCTAGCTTGCTGTTCTGTTAACCCTACCCTTGCCAATTCTGGGTCAGTAAAAGTTGCCCAAGGAATAACCCGATAATTAGCTTTACTAATGGGAAAAAATAAGGCATTTGTTAAAGCAACAACCGCTTCATAACCAGCCACATGAGTAAACTGATAACCACCAATTACATCACCACAAGCATAAATTTTAGAATTAGTAGTTTGCAACTTTTCATTAACAATAATTCCCTGCTTTCCTACCTCCACACCAGCAGCATCTAAATTCAAAGATTCTACATTTGGCAATCTACCACCAGCAACTAAAATTTCATCAACTATAATATTTTTTCCACCTGCCGTAATTACTTTTTTCCCATCAACAACCTCTACTTTTTCCGCCCTAACTTCCTTCAAAATATTAATACCTTCCGACTCAAATTGTTCCTGTACAACTTGAGCAGCTTCCGGTTCTTCCTTCGGTAAAATATGACTTCTACTAGAAATAATAGTCACATTACTACCAAGACGAGAAAAAGCTTGACCCAATTCACAACCAATCGGTCCAGCACCAATTATTGCCAAAGAATTTGGTCTTTCTTGTAGAGAAAATACCTTTTCATTTGTCAGGAAACCAGCAGAATTTAACCCCTCCACAGATGGAATTGCAGGTCTAGAACCCGTAGCAATTACAAATGCTCTAGCAGTTAATTTTTTACCATCAACTTCAAAAGTTTTGCGGTCTATAAACTTACCTTCTCCAAAAATAACTTCAACACCTAAACCTCTAAATCTTTCTGGAGAATCATGGGGTTGAATATTATCTATTACTTGCTGAACATGACCAGTTGCTTTAGCAAATTCGATTTCTGGAGGTTGAGTATAAATGCCAAACCTAGAAGCATTTTTTACTTGATAAGCAACACGAGAAGCATGAATTAAAGACTTACTAGGAACACAACCAAACCACAAACAATCACCACCAAGACGGTCCCGTTCTACTAATGCTACTTTAGCTTTAAGTTGAGCAGCAGCAGAAGCTACAACTAAACCTCCAGAACCACCGCCAATAATCACAATATCATATTCAACTGCCATAATTTTACCTCTATAAAAATGGGAAATGAAAAGAAGGAAGAAGCAAGAAGGAAGAAGGAAGAAGGAAAAATTTGCTTATGGATAGTCAACGAGAGGCCACTTCGTGTCTTAGTCTTATAACTCCAAACAATTTTAAGCACTCCTATTGAGGGTCTTACAGGAATTAGGTTTTTAACAAAGAGGCGAGTAATCATTTTTATTCAGTATAAAATTTCCACAAAAATGTACTTTATTTATACAATAAATGCTTCAAAACTTCTCCCTCTCCCCACACTCCCCACGCTCTTTTACATCAAAGGTAAAAAAACCTACTACAAGATGGCGGAAATAATTGACCAGTTACAAAATCCTAAAACAATTACAAATCAAAAATGATTGACTTTTAACTTCCGCGTAGCGGCACTACCCTTGTAAACCATTGACAGTGGGGTATAAAACCCGGCACATAAAAGATGATTCAGAGTAAAATTATCTACTAAAAGCAGATTAATAAATAGCTTTAATATCAAAAAAAATACGATATTTAGTAGTATTAATTAGTGGGGAATATCCCATAAAAGCAACTCCGCATCTTCAAACTCTTTCAAATCTCAAATCCAATAATTATTTATTAAACCCTCAAAATCTTAGTCAAGTATGAGAAACTACTGAAGATTAATTAAGAATCGATCAAATCAACAAACTGGGTCCATCTCAATTTTTAATAAAGCCAAAAATTTATCGCTTTTAGGCAACAACTCATCTGGCAACAGCTCATCTGGGAATATATAGGAAAAAAGTATTTTTGCAAATATGAGATGTACCCAACAAACTATTAGACATCTCCAGAAAAGAGGGAGTAAGGAGTAGGGATTCATTAATGGATAATTACCTCTGCCTAAAAGGGAGAGGATTGACCAAGAGAAGAAAAAATTTTCCTTTGAGTCAATCCTTTTATTTTCAAAGAGAGGTAATTATTAAGTAAGTATTTCCTCCGGAATGCTGCGCAAACAGCTCTTAGCAGTCAGCACTTCAACAAATAATAAATAATTCCTTCTCAGGTTGAAGGAGCATACCTTGGCAGTAACTTTTAATTCTCTCTCAATTGTTCAATTGCTTTGACCTCCTACTCTCATAAATAGCTGATAGCTGATAGCTGATGGCTGAATGCTTACATTATTAATTATTAATTGTTGAAACTTGTTCTACAGTCGGTGTTGTAGTTGTATCATCTGTAGGATTACCGAAGAATTTCCGACTAATCCAATAGGTTAAAATATGAGATAATAAGCCAAAAGGTCCGGCAAACAAACAAAGAATTATTGAGTGGACAGTCCAAACACCAGTACGTTGTCCTTCCCAATAAATCCAACGACCGACAAATAAATCCATGACCAGAAAATGAATCCATCCTGTTGCTGCAGCAGATTCTTTGGAGAAGAATTTAGCAATATCTGGCAAAGTAGGATTGGATAAAGCAGCGGCAGATTCAGGGGTAATACTACTTATTAGTAGGTAAAGATAAAGGATTGCTAATAATACAAACGGAATAAAAGATTCCATGATTTTGCGAGTAACTTTCCAGTTAGGCAAAAATATTATTAATGCCCAAAATGGTAATACAAATAAGTTAGCACCGTTGAAAATTAGATCGATTGTCATTGTTAGTTATTGACTCCAGTAGGAGTAAGAAAATGTTGAAAGAACTTTTAAATAAATGTTATGCCATTTCGGCAAAAATGTCTCTAGGGACTATAGCTATGATTATCATTATTAGTATCTATAATTTGCCTGGAGCTGCAATAAGGTTAAAGAACCGGGAATTTTATACCAATAATCAGACAAATCCCCGACAGAATATATTAGCTCAAATAGAAAATATGAACATCAGTATGAAATTAGTTTCCGCTAATAATAGATTTGCCTTTCAACTATTTTCAGAAATTCAAAAATCACAATCAAATGAAAATATTTTTATCTCTCCGAGCAGTATAGCGATCGCTCTATCAATGACCTACAACGGTGCCGAAGGAAAAACGAGAGATGCTATGGCTAAAGCGTTAAATTTTCAGGGAATGAGTTTAGAAGAAGTTAATCAGGCAAACAAAGAATTAGGCATTTTATTAAATAGTTTAAATCCAGACATTAAATTAGATATTGCTAACTCAATCTGGACGAAAAAAGGAATGTCTTTTGAGCCAAAATTTCTGCAAAGAAATCAAAACTTTTATCAGAGCAAGGTAAGCGAAATAGACTTCGAGCATCCTAGAAGTCCTGAAATTATCAACAATTGGGTCAACGACATTACTAAAGGAAAAATTGATAAAATCATCGAAAAACTCGAACCTAATACAGTAATGGTATTGTTAAATGCTATTTATTTTCAAGGCAATTGGGAGCAAAAATTTTCAGAAGATTCCACAAAAGAACAACCTTTTTATCTACCGAATGGAACAAAAAAACAACATCCAATAATGTTTCAATCATCTAGATACTTATATTACGAAGATGAAGAGTTTCAGGCAGTGAGTTTACCCTATGGAGAAGGACGAGTAAGTATGTATATATTCCTTCCCAAAGAAAAAGTAGGATTAGACAAATTTTACCAAATTTTAAATGAGGAAAACTGGGAAAATTGGATGCTGCAATTTTACTATTGTAAAGTAAATCTAGGCTTGCCAAAATTTAAAACCGAATATGAAATTACCCTCAATGATGCGTTGAAATCTTTAGGAATGGAGATAGCTTTTAACAAAAATAATGCTGATTTTTCTGGGATGCGTTCTATTCCACCAGAGTTATATATAGATGAAATTAAACATAAAACATTTGTTGAAGTTAATGAAGCAGGAACAGAAGCGGGAGCAGCAACCAGTATAACTATGGGAGTAAGAAGTGTAGAAATACCTGTTGATATGTTAGTCGATCGCCCCTTCTTTTTGACAATTAGAGATGATGATTCTGGCACAATTCTATTTATGGGAGAAATTACAAATCCAGAAAATTAGAGTGCATCTCAATTTTGAACAAAGCCAAAAAATTATTATCGCTTTTAGGCAACAGCTAATCTGGCAACAGCTCATCTGGGAATATATAGGAAAAAAGTATTTTTGCTTGCTATGAGATGCACCCGAAAATTAGAAAAAAAGGAAATAGGGAACAACAATGATATTGAATATAGACATGATTTAAAAATTAGTTTTTGCTAATAACAAATTTGCCTTTCAACTATTTTCAGAAATTCATAAATCCCAATCAGATGAAAATATTTTTATCTCACCAATAAGTATAGCGATCGCTCTATCAATGACCTATAACGGCCCTCGGGGAGAAACTCAACAAGCTATGGCTAAAACTCTAAATTTTCAGGGTATGAATTTAGAGGAAATCAATCAAGCAAATCAAGAACTAGGAATTTTATTAGATAGTTTAAATCCTGAGATTAAATTATATATTGCTAACTCAATCTGGATTCAACAAGGACTACCTTTTTATCAGAGTTTTGTGCAAATCAACCAAGAATTTTATCAGAGTCAAGTCAAAGAAATTCTAAGTATAGAAATAATCAATAATTGGGTCAAAGATAAGACTCAAGGTAAGATAGAGAAAATCATTGAACCAGATGATCGCAGTATTGATATGGCGTTATTAAATGCTATTTATTTCAAAGCTGATTGGCAACAAGAATTTTCAGAAGATTATACTCAAGAAATGCCTTTTTATTTGCCCAATGGAACGTGAGCATTCAGCTATTAGCTGTCAGCTCTCAGCTCTAATAAGGGGATTTTAATATATAGACTGTTTCAGCCAGCTTTTATAGTAAAATTTAATTCTCACTCAATTAGTAAAGCTTTTATCTATAACTAAAAAAAACAATAGCTGATGGCTGATAGCTGACGGCTGAATGCTTACAATGGAACTGAAAAACAACATCCAATTATGTCTCAATTATCAAGACATTTATATTATGAAAATGAAAATTTCCAAGCAGTAAGTTTGCCCTATGGAGAAAGTAGTGTAAGTATGTATATATTTCTCCCCAAAGAAGAAACAGGATTAGAGGGATTTTATCAAATTTTAAATGAGGAAAACTGGAAAAAATGGATGCAAAAGTTTGACTATTGCAAAGTTGATTTAGGTTTGCCAAAATTTAAAAATGAATATGCAATTACTCTCAATGAGACGCTGAAATCATTAGGAATGAAAATCGCTTTTGAAGACAAAGCAGATTTTTCTGGAATTAGTTCCGAACACTTACATATTACTGAAGTTAAACATAAAACATTCGTTGAAGTGAATGAAACTGGAACAGAAGCAGCGGCAGCTACCAGTGTAATAATGTCAAGAAGTATACAAAGAGAAATAGTTTTTGAGATGTTAGTTGATCGCCCCTTCTTTTTGACAATTAGAGATGATGATTCTGGCACTATTCTATTTATGGGAGAAATTTCAAATCCAGAAAATTAGGGTACATCTCAATGCATGAATAAAGCCAAAAATTTATCGGTTTTAGCCAACAGCTCATCTGGCAACAGGGAATATATAGAAGCCATTTGGTATCTTTAGACTGCGTAAAATTGATGTAGTCAAAAAATATATCCAAATTGATAGAAGTACGTTACGTTTGCGCGATAGAATTCCGTTCCACTACGCGATAAAACTACGTTACGCTAGCGCGATAGAATTCCGTTCCACTACGCGATAAAACTACGTTACACTAGCGTGATAGAACTCCGTTCCGCTACGCGATAAAACTACGTTACACTAGCGCGATAGAACTCCGTTCCGCTACGCGATCGCACTTCCACTCACTAATTATTTTTTTCATTTTAAAAAGCACCTACGCAGAGCGAATTACTTACCTCAAAAATACACGAAAATTTCTTCACAAGCAACCACCCTATATTTCTTATATATCAAGACTTTTAATAAATGGCCAAGGAAACCCCGTTTGCACTCAAATTATCCCTATTTTTCCCCCTAAATAGCTCATTTGAACTTTTTTGGAAAAATTGAGTTTAAATTCCAAATATATTTGACAATATTTTATAAGCTTAATTTATACAAATGTTTTTTTAACCAATTATGAAACCTTAAAAAGCTGACAGATAAAGCTTTTCAGAAGAGAAAACAGGAAGTATATTTTCTATAGAATCCATTCTTTATCTCTTTGAATGTGTCTGGTATCTTAGCTAACCATAAGCTGGCTAAATCAGTTAGCAGATAGTGATTTTATGAGTTTAGAAGACAGCTAGAATACAAGTGTCAATGGTACGACTGTGAATTAGTAGTAGTAGACAGATTTTTTCCATCATCTAAAACTTGCTCTAAAGGAAAAAGTATTTTTGCAAATTACTGAAGTTAAACATAAAACATTCGTTGAAGTGAATGAAACTGGAACAGAAATGATGTTGATTTCCATGTTTTTAACCCCAGAGAAAACAGGAAAAGATTTGTCTCATGCTCTGGAGCTTGGTAATCCGTAATAATTCAAGATGTTTCACAAAATAATATCTGAGAAATTTTCAGATATTAACTTTCATACTTTTACTAAACTCAGAGCAGTAAAATAGTAGATAATTCTTTGAATTTGGTATGATTGTATTAGCAAAAATCCTCAGCATTTCCTGCGGAATACTGCGCAAACAGCTATTAGTTATCAGCGGTCAGCAATAAAAATCAAATAAGCTATTATTGTAAGTATTTCCTGCGGACTGCTGCCCAAACAGTTCTTAGCTTTTTAATAAATCAAGCAAGCATTCGTTTAACTTCTATTACATTTTTAATCAGAGAATAACGCACAAGAACGACGAGTTTAAGTTCAATTAATACAATTATGGTAAGCATTCAGCCATCAGCTATCAGCTATCAGCTATTCCTTTTAGTTTACGATAAAAGCTTTATTAATTAGGGCTTGCTGATTAAATATCACGCGCATTGACTGATATTGCTTTCAGCCTTTTTTTGCCTTTAAAAAGTGCAAGGTTTTTGGCTGTTTTTGCCTCAAAATGCTAATACTTTTCTTCTGAGTATCAAAAAAATTGGCCGTAGCAGATAGTCTAAACTGTTCCCAGTTAAGTATTCCCTGTTCCCTATCATCACAATCAGACTTTTGAGCGCAAACCCTAATTATCTTACTAGAAAAGTTGGCTCTCTTGCCCTTAAATTCTATATTAATTTAAACACTGTTCTTAAGGAGAGAGTCTTGTTGCTGTTTGCGCAGCATTCCGCAGGAAAAGCTGACTGCTAATAGCTGAATGCTTACCAATTATGTAACAGGAAATGTAGGTGTTTCTCAAGAGCTGATAACGCAGTTCCTCTGTAAGAGGCTAGCTGACTGCTGTTTGGGGAGCATTCCGTAGGAAATGCTTAATCCTACCCAAAATCGGAGATATAAACATGATTGAAAAATTAGTTTCTGCTAATAACAAATTTGCCTTTCAACTATTTTCAGAAATTCAAAAATCCCAGGCAAATGAAAATATTTTTATCTCACCCATTAGTATAGCGATCGCTCTATCAATGACCTACAATGGCGCTGCTGGAAAAACTCAAGAAGCTATGGCTAAAACTTTAAACTTTCAAGGAATGAGCTTAGAAGAAATCAATCAAGCAAATCAACAATTAGGAAATTTATTAGATAGTTTAAATTCAGACATTAAGTTAAATATTTCTAACTCAATCTGGACTAAAATAGGAATACCTTTTGAGCAAAACTTTCTACAAATAAACCAAGAAATTTATCAGAGTCAAATCAGAGAAATTGACTTTGAAAATCCTCAAACCCCAGAAATTATCAATAATTGGATAAAAGACAATACCAAAAGCAAAATCGAGCGAATAATTGACACCCTAGATCCTGATTCAGTCATGGTATTGTTAAACGCTATTTATTTTCAAGGAAACTGGCAAAAAGAATTTGATAATTTTTCTACCCTAGACCAGCCTTTTTATCTATCTAATGGAATAGAAAAACAACATCCAACAATGTTGAAATTATCTCAATATTCATATTATGAAAATCAAACTTTCCAAGCCATTAGTTTACCTTACGGAGAAGGTCGCGTCAGTATGTATGTATTTCTCCCCAAAGAAGAAATAGGATTAGAAAAATTCCATCAAACTTTAAACGAAGAAAATTGGGAAAATTGGATGCTAAAGTTTGAATCTCAAGGAGTCACATTAACTCTACCCAAATTTAAAAATGAATATGAAATTACCCTCAATGACGTATTAAAAACTTTAGGAATGGAAATAGCTTTTGACAGAAAAACAGCAGATTTTTCAGGAATGCGTTCTATTCCACCAAAGTTATATATTGATGAAATTAAACATAAAACATTTGTAGAAGTAAATGAAACAGGAACAGAAGCAGCAGCAGCTACCAGTATAATTATGCCAGTAGCAAGTTCTATGATGATAAGTTTAAATATGTTTGTTAATCGTCCCT
>NZ_JAAHHG010000335.1 GCF_010692555.1 Okeania sp. SIO3B5
TCGGAGTAGGAGTCCGTACTAAAAAACTAGCGAGCCAGTTGGAACTGTTGAAAGAAGTTTTTTATGAATACGTAGGGGAGCATCGTGGCCGACTAGAACAAAGATTAGATGAAAATAAACAGTTCACTCAAAAATTTGAAGAAAGACTTGCTGCATTAGAGCAAGAAATATTAGGGTCTCCCCAGCATCAGCATCACGAATAAGCAACTTAAAAACCGACACTCGTTAGGGTGGTCGGTATTTTTATTGGGAAATTCAGCTTAATCAACCAATAGTCAATCATCTTGAAATTTAGGTATGCCATGCTTTCGGTTAATTACCTCCTAACTTTTTTTTCTGTGTATGATTGATATAGTAACTCAATGCAAATATGATGTCAAGATAGTAACTCAATAAATAAGTGGACAGGCAGATGGATGGTGTTACAATGACTGTCAAAACCAGTAATAAAGATGAAGACAGCACATCACGAATACGGAGAGCCCAAGGTGAAAACTGGGGTATCTCTAACGAGGACCGTAATGAATTATGTGGACCAAGTAAGGAAGAGGGGAAATCTCAGTCGCTCCGAATACTTGGAACAAATGGTGAGGCAAGAGATGAACTTGCCAGCCAATCTTCAACAGGAGGAAGTATTGTCCCAGCAGCAATGCTTGGAGATATTAAAAAACTAGCAAGCCGTCTTGAACTAAACGAAAAAAGATTAGCTTCCTTAGAGGAAGCATACAAAGAATACACAATCGCACAAAGAGAGGGGCTACAGCAACGGCTAGTTGACAACGAACAGTTCGCCCGTGACATTGAACAGCAGCGTCTACTTTTAACCGAGAGTCAATCAGAGTTGAGAGAAGATTTGAATAGAATCATACGGGTTCTAAGTGCATCTGTATCTGAAGCATCTGAAACATCCGCAATGGAGGAAAGTAAATAATTAAAAACCGACACTCGTTAGGGTGGTCGGTATTTTTATTGGAGAAATTTAGTTATGAAATCAGAAATTCAACACATAGGAACAACAAAAGTTGGAAAGGAAACATTTATTTATTTTTTCTCTCCCGGCCGTGTTTTTTCTCTACCTGTCACAAGGATTAAGAGAGTAGATTATACCAGGATCGAGCCTAAAAATATTTACATAAAATTCAGCGACGAAGATTTTCTAAACACTATGGATCTATATACTGATCTGCCCTTAGAAAAAGACCCGACTGACCCTGGGAGTAATCTTTTATGTTTCCCACTAGATTCTGATGTTGGGGAAGCTCTGACAGCAATCTTTTTTCATTAATCTGCCCAGAAAACTTAATCTAATTAACTTAAACCAATACCATTGCCATACACAGGAAATCAGCCCCCAGAAAGTCAAATTAGAAAAAATTTAGTTATGGAAACACTGATGGAACTACAAAGCATATATTTGACAGAAGTTGGTAGAGAAACATTCATTTGTTTCGTACTCGCAGAACGTACCTACTCTATACCCATCAGAGAGATTAAAGAAGTAGAGAAAAGCGATAGCTATATCTACATAAGGTTCAGCAAATATGGCTTAGATACTACGGGATTATATGCTGGGTTGAGCTACCTAAAAGAAAACTTCAATTCATCAAACAACCTTCTATGCCTTTCATTAGGCGCTCCTGCTGGGCAGAGACTGAAGCAGCTCTTTTTCCCTAGCGACAGCGCACAAGAAAATCACAGACACATCTGTCAGTAGTTACTTAGGAAGGAGTTCAACTTAAACCAATGCCATACATAGTAAATCAAAAACCCCCAAAAAAAAAATCAAACCCTCAATTCAACCTGCATATTTCAACAGAAGTCAAAGACTCAAGAGACGCTGATTTTGTTGCCCAAATAACACTATTGAAAAATGTTTGGGAGTATCAAACAGAACGAGGTGGCATTGAAAACAAACATGGCAACCTTGACTTTGGCTTTGACTTTTCCAGTAAAGACTATATTACTGCTGTTGAAATGGTCATGAACATTATTGAAACATTAGATTATTCAGGAGTTGAATTTGACAAGCGTTGCGGACAGCTTGACAGAGAGTTAGTCGCAGATAGATTGCAAGAATTAGCCTCAAGAGTAATGACAATAGATTATATGGATGAAGAAGAGATGGAAGAGAATAGTATTCATTCAATTTCTTATTCTGGGGGAGAAAAATAATGGACATAATCAAAACAATTAAAACCCTAGATTGGCATAACCAAGTTTCTATAGAATCTAAATTCTATGGAAAAATCCCCCCTTCTTACCTGGAAAATATCAACAATCCTGAATGGATGAAAAATCAGTTCAAAGTTGTAGTGGAAAAAGCTGTCTTTACGCAAGTAGCAGAAATTCAACTCAGAGGAAAAGTATTTGGGGATGCTATTTGTGCTGCTAGATTGTTGGGACCTCTTGAAGAAGGAAAATTAGACTTTGTTGCTATTTTTGCTCCCACAATAAGTTTAGATGTAGCTGAATCGTTTCGACGGCTTCACAAAATTTCTTATCGTACATTAGTCGATCATATATTTGAAAAAGCTAAGAGATTGACATCTAAAAATTATCGTTCAGTAAGCGAAGAAATCTCAAGCCTGAAACAAGGTTTGCTAAACGATTTATCCGACCAAGCTAAATACACCCTTCATCAAATGTGGAGCTTGAAGACAAAAGAAGAATCACTATATAGAAAGGAGCTGGTAGATGAATTTAATCGAAACAATTAAAAGCTTTAATTGGCAAAGAAAAGTATCAGTAAGACATAGTTTTTGCGGAGAAATTCCCGATTCCCTTTTTGAGTCAATTAAAGATGAAAAATGGTTGGTTGCAACTCTCCCAGAAATACAAGAAAACTCTGTGTTTATGGGGATGACAAAAATTGAGCTAAAGGAAAGCTTTGAGAGAAAGAGATTAGGAGATATCATTTACTCTTTTAAATTAGCAGACCCTATTGATGGAGGGATGGATTATGTTGCAGCACCTCTACCATCAATAGATAGAACTATTGGAAATTGTTTTTGTGTTGAACATAATATTTCTGTTGAAGAGTTTCTAGAATTTGTGTTCAAGAAAACCGAGAAAATCGCAAGCCACAATTGCGACAAAATAGTTAAAGAGATTGAAAATTACAACAGGGTTTTCAATTCCCTCAAGTTATCTTCGGCGGCTAAACACGCAACAAATAGAATGAGACAATTACAAGTGATAGGAGAATAACAATGCCACTAAAACAAGTACCAGTCACCCTTACAAACTTAGGAGATTTAATCTTCTGGCATGAAGAAATATTGGATTTCATCAGGCTTGAAAGTTCTCCAGGTACGATACCTACAACCAATAGAGATTTTTATGACTTAATAGGATTCAAGCCTACCTTCTATAGTATCCATACAGCAAAAATACATGAAGAAGAAATAAGAATTATAGCCTTCACGAGAATAAAGAGGAACTACTATCCTGAGACAAAAATAATGGTATTGAGAGAGTCTGGTATTCCTGTGAATGAAAAGTACAAGTTCACGTTGAATACGATGGTCACTTCTTATATGAACAATGCCATAGATTCAGGAGTTTCGGAGAAATTATTTGACCAAAATTATATTGCCATGAAATTATATCTCGGTCGAGAAATGATGCAAGAAAAAATACTTAGAGAGTAGGGAGAGGAGGTAAATTATGTCCGGCGGAAAAATACTGAAAGCTAGAGAGTTACAAAGGACAGAAGGCTGCGCTCTTCCTGATGAAGAATGGATGAAATTCACGAGGAGTGAGTACAAACAAAGAGTAATAGAAGCTCGGCATTCCCTCCTAACAAATCCGGCAAGCTTTGGGTTAGTAGACAGCCTTGATTCGCTCTCTACTGCATGGAGAAAAGCTTTACTTTTTAAAGATATAGCAGATACACTTCTTTGGCAGTATTTTTATAACAATTGTAGCGATGGAGAAGTGGATATCATAGCCTTGCCAAGCTCTAATTATATCCTTATTAAGAAGGCGTAGACATTGGAGACTCAAGCCTTTTAAGACCTCATCAAATAAGATGTTATTTACAGGAAAAGAACTGGATTCTCCAGGGGAAATATAAAATACCTTCAAAAGGAGTTGATAGGCAAAGAAAAATTGGATATATTTTCTCTTATTTCGATGCAGTAGAAAGACATTTATGTTTTTTGCCTACCGAAGATTTGTATGAGTATGAAAATGCAATACAAATATTGCTGCGACTTTTATCAAAAGTAGAAAAACGCTCTGCTTTAGAAATCTTTAATGACATAAACCAGGCAGAAAAATGAACAGAGTATTAGAGAAAATCAGCCAAGTCAGCGATCGCCTCTCTGTCTCTCAGATAGATGAAGCGATCGCGATTCTCAGAAGCAAGAAAAATAATGAATCGGAATATTTGCCAACTTCAAAAGTATTAGAGAAAGTTAGCCAAATCAGCGATCGCCTCTCTGTCTCTCAGATAGATGAAGTGATTGACATCTTAAAGGCCAAAAAAAATTATAAACCTAGTTCTTTACCAGAAAATCTATCAGAGACAGAGAAATCTACTGCCTGGTGGTACGACTATAAAATGATAAATGGTCATAAGTACAAATATAAAAGATGGCGAGAAAAAATTTTTATCGTCAAGCTTGGGGAATTTAGAGTTGTTACTCGCAGTAAGTATGCAGGAAAAGCTTAGACATCTAAGAAGATAGCCTGCCCAAAGATTAGCCTCCACTCCCCCTACTCCCCTACTCCCCTACTCCCCTACTCCCTATGAATATCCAAGCTAAAAACTTTTTAAAAAAATTAGGATATACGGAAAGCGATCGCCTTTATTTCAGAGGCATCAAGAATCGTCGCGCCTATAAGGCAGATTATATGCTGGGGGAAGAGTGGGGGGAGTTAATTGAATGGGAAAAAAATCAACGCAATGTCTATGTAGTTGTTAATGGAGGAGGGTACGAGGACAAAGAAGTTGCCCAAGGCAGGGCTATATTCTACGAACACGATAATATTTCCAAGGATGAACAGCTCGACCTTTGGAAAAAATTGTGTCTGCCCCAGCCAACTATACAAGTAGATACTGGTGGAAAATCAATTCATAATTACTGGGTTTTCTCTCAGCCAATTGAGATTGAGCAATGGAAAGAATTACAGGCGCATCTACTAGAATTCAGTCAAGCAGATCGTAAAAACAAAAATCCCGCTCGGTTGATGAGGTTGCCAGGTTTTGCCCATCCAGAATCTGATGCCAAAGCCACCATAATTAGTCAGTCGGAAAAAGTTTATAGCTACGAGGAACTGAGGCAAATTGTTCCAGTTCCAACACTTAAAAATAAAGTTCCAGCACTTGGGAATCAGAATCACCATTACAAACCCGAAGGAATATTATTTCCATCGCGACTATTCCAGCACTATAAAAATCCTCTTGCCCTCTGGTTGTACGCCAGGCATCTAGACAAAGAGGGAAGTGGGCAAGCAATATTTAGTTTGCAGTCTGCTGCTAAATCGCTCAATTTTTCAGTCCAGACTTTAAAAGGTTGGCTCTGCCAGGGGAAAAAGTCTGGATTGTGGAGATATTACGATACAAGTCAGATATTAGGGTCAGGAACCTGGGTCAAGTTATTTTACACCAGTAGCCATAGACTAGCTGCTGACGCTGGCCTAACAGACTTCGGACCTGTAGCAGAAATTAGTCTAGATGATTTCTGCAACCACCGACTGACAATACTCGCTACAGAAATAGAATTACAGGAATTACAGAAACAATCAAAATTTGCAGCTCACTGCGAAGCGATCGCTGCTATCCAAGAAAAATTACTTATCAAAAAAGTATCAAAAGCTAAAAAGTTAGCTCCGAAACCCTTACTGCCAGAAGAAATCATCCCTGCGACAAAAATGGCGCGGGTACTTTGGCGCTCTGGTTGTAAGCTAGGAGTCTCAGAAGGATTCCTGAGTTACGGAGCTTCTCAGCAAGGTGTAGCAGACCGTCGTGGTGTTTGTACCAAGACGGTCCAACGCCACCTTTCTAATTATTACAGATGTACTGGAAGCCCGATTAGGGATTTCAGAAAATGTTCCTCAGTGAATTATATTGCATTGAGGTAGGCCAAACTCTTTCACCGTATAGCTCAAACTTGCTCAAATTAGAACACTCAAGATTGAATTTTGGCTGGAGAAAAACCAAACATAACGGAAACCTCATTCTTCCTCCCGTATTAACATGACCCGCCGAATTGGATACGCAAGAGTTAGCTCTGAATCTCAAAATTTAGATTTGCAGATTGAAGCCCTACAGGATTGTGAAAAAATTTTCACAGACAAACAATCTGGAAAAAATAATCAAAGGCCACAACTTCAAGAGTGCTTAAAGTTTTTAAAAACTGGAGATACTTTAGAAATATGGAAACTTAGCCGACTAGGAAGATCTGCCTCCGGGCTACTGGAACTTCTTCAAGACTTCCGAGATAGAGGGATTAAACTAAAATCTCATACTGAAGGAATCGACACAGATTCAGCAATGGGAAGATTGATATATGGGATTTTGGGAAGTATTGCTGAATTTGAGAGAGAGATCATCAGGGAAAATCAAGCTGCTGGAATAGCAGCAGCCCGTGCTTCTGGAAAGAAATGGGGAGGCAAGAAGCCAATTGCTGATGATAAATTATTAGCTGTAGCTCATTTTATTCAAGACGGGAAATCCACAAAAGAATCTTGCAAAATCATGGACATAAGCGTATCAAGCTGGTACAGGCACAAGAAGAGGATTGAGAAGTTGATGCCAGGCCCTGTCTTGGAGAAAACACCAGCTTAAAGAAATACGCCCTGCCGGAATCGAACCGACCTAAAAACAAATTATGAGTTTGTTGCCTAACCAATCGGCCAAGGACGCTAATTTACTAGACAGTGCCTAGTAGTTACTAGATATATTACTAGACACAGGTGCGCGTCGCAACTTTATCTCTTACCAGTATAATGCTTAAATCCTATACTCATCCTTTAATCAAACCTGAAAGAATACTTAAATCCTATACTCATTCTTTAATCAAACCTGAAAAAAAGCAATTTGGGAAAAGTCTTTCTAATGGCACTATTGTTAGACTCGCTAACTACCCTGGAGGCATTCATGGAACTATCAAACAAACCAATAAAAATACTTGGGTTGTTTTTGATTTACCTCTTCCTGACGGCCGTAAAAAAGTTTTGTTTGAAAGTATGGTATTTGCTAGCGATAATTTTAGGGAGCAAATAAGAATTTATAGACTAAAGCAGGAGAAAATATCTAAATTAAAACTTTCCAGGCTCAGCTATCTTTGCAAAAATCGTCTCAAAGAGTATATTCAGATTAATGAGTCTTTAATCCATTCTTTAACTAGGCATGATATAGTCATTTTGACTTATGGTTTTTATCAAGACGTAAGATATAAAACAGATACTTTAAAGCGCTGGTTCATTAATGACATCTACAAAAAAATACAGTTAGCTTTTCAAGACAATAATCCTAGCTGCCTCGAAGAATATTTATATTTCCTTATCCTAGCTTAACATCAAAGACTTGTGTTACTATTGAAAGGTACAATAAATTTTATTTTTTTATTGGCTATTTAATCCCCCCTAAAACAATGCTAAAAAAAATCTTTATTGATAATTATAAATGCTTAAATCAATTCTCAATTGATTTTTCACGAACAAGCTTACTGACAGGTAAAAATGGCACAGGAAAATCAACTGTATTTGAAGTCATCCAAAAGCTTCAAAAGTTTATATTGGGGAGTAGGGTGAATGGAGATGAGAAAAGGATATATCAAATTAGAGAATTATTTGATTGGGGCACAAGAAGCAAGCTGTCAAATGCAGAAGAGCAAAGGTTTTATCTGACTTTAGAATGTTCCGGGGAAACTTATACATACGCTTTGATTATAAATATTGCCCTTCAATTACAAACCGAACGACTGTTTATAGATAAGAGTATTTTAATCGACAATAAAAACAAAGGAGTAGTCTCTACATTTAGTTTGAATTATTACGAAAAAGGCTGCTATGAAGATTTATTTTTAGAATTAATTTCTAATATATTCCTCCCTCAGAATACAATTCCAGCTTCAACAATTACTGACCACTATGTCCGCAATGGCATAGACGGCAAAGATACTTATGAAGACTTTGCCAACTGGTACTATTACTTGATATATGAACATGAAAACTGGAATTATGCTAGCCATTATAAAAATAACATACCAAGGCTAGAAGAAGAATTAAAACAGGTGATAAACAATTTTGAATGCGTAAGCTTTCACGGAACTCTTGATAAAGACTTTTTATCGGCAAGAATCTTAAATCAACATTATCCTCTTGAGTCATTATCCAAGGGTCAACAAGCCTTATTAATCCTGTATACATTAATATTTTGCACCCCGGAAGAAAGTATATTATGTATTAATAAGCCAGAATTATTTTTGGAATCATCAGAAATAATTCCTTGGCTATCTTTGGCAATTGATTGCTTAGAGAATAGGCAACTATTATTAATTTCTCATCACCCATATATTATTGATTATTTAAGTGCCGAGCATGGCTATCATTTTGAAAAAACAGACAATGGTTCACGGGTAAAAAGAACCAATGGAGAAGAAAAAGATGGCAAAAACTTGTCGATTGAAGGATTAGTAGAATTAGGTTGAGTATAATATTGGCAAATTCACAAAAGAATGGTGCTGTAGGCAAATTGGTAAAGCCACCTGCCTTTCACGCAGGAGATTGCGAGTTCAATCCTCGTCAGCACTTTGATTAAATTTGAATTAGAGCAAGTATAATATTGATAAATTCACAATAATCAAGTAGATGGCACAGTTAACGTTAAATCTTAGTCAAAAAAGTCTAGAAACTATAACTTCAGTGAAACAGAAAGAAGGGATTAGTCGTGATGAAGTAGTTGATAGGTTGATTGAAACAGGAATTAAACATTATTCAATAACTCCTAAAAAATCAAATCCATCAGTTTCAACAACTCCATCAGCCACTGACTCACCTGCCGTCCCAGCTACTCCCAAGGCTTCATCCTCGCCTACAGTTCCACCTGCCCCAGTTCTAGCAACCTCATCAACCACTGATTCACCTGCTGTCCCAACTACTCCCAAGGCTTCATCCTCGCCTACAGTTCCACCTGCCCCAGTTCCAGCCCCAGGACTCAAGCAAAGCAAATTGTAGATTTTTAATAAAAAAATTAGGGAGCAATGCTCCCTAATTTTGCTTAGTAGGCGATCGCTAATTAGACGAGTTAGTTGAATTTATAAAATTCACAACACCGACAATAATTTGTCCTAGCCATAAAGTCGTCACCATAAAAGATATCCAGCCAGCACTGCGAGATATATTATGAACGCGCCTTTTTATATCCTTGAGATAAATTTCTATATTATCTGTCTCGTCTTCAGGATTGGTCTTTTTCATGTTACCCTTTTTCTAGAAGTTGGAAAAACAAAAAAATTAGGGAGATTTGCTCCCTAATTTTTACCTGATCAGCGATTGGCGCTCAAAGTTAATTTCTACTTCTAGATAATCTCGGCCAAGATATGTTCTGGATAAGTGTTGATTGCCCCAAACCGAGGGTCGTTAATCTTCTCCGGTGCAATGCCCATTTGTTTACAAAGAGCAGCAGCTTTTCGTCCTAATGCTGCTGCTTGTTTGGTTGAGCAAGAACCCAAGCCATGTTTTTCCATATAGCCGACAATTGAGTACCAGTAGCCATGCCCGTTTTTAAACCGCTGCAATTCATTGGCATTGGCTTCAGCTAACATTACTGTACTCTCAAGAGTCTCTCGCTGCTCCGCTAGTTGTTGCTTTATCACAACGCTATCTTCTTCAACAGCTAACAAACGTTGTTCATGATGCTGATAAGCCGTCACCATTGTTTGTAAAATTTCTCCTATTGTCGGAACTTTCTGCGAGACTTCTGGTTGCTCAACATAATATCGCCCAGTTTTACGGATTGTCGGCAAGACCTCCTCTTCTACCCACTCTTGAAATTCTTCTGCTTTTTTCTTGCGAGACTTGAGGACTAATCGGTACATCCCGCCTTCTGAAACTATTGCTGTTGTGGGGTTTCCTTCAGTTCCATCATTTAAAATGATAGAACTCTTTTGCTTATCTCTTAGTTTACTTAAAGTTTGAGACACATTAGTAAGCCCTAAAGTGTTACACAAGTCCTTGGCGACGAACCAAGGTTCTCCATTAATAGAAACAATACGAACCTTTGAGTCCTGAAAGTCAAAAATTGAAAGCTGAGAACTGACTTTTTTCATGCTATAATCCTAATAGTTAGCCAACACTACTAAACTTTGGCGAGTGCTGTAGTGTTGGCTGTTTTTGTAGCTAGAGAAACCTAATCCCTCTAGCTATTTTAGTATAACATATTTTAACTGCAATCACTAAATAATTGCAAAAAAATATGTTATACGCGAAAATAATGTGCTAGGTTAAATTTTGAAGTAATATCAAAACTTCAAAAGTTTAGCGAATAAAGCCAAGATTGATTTAAAAAACTTCTAGTTTCAGGGAGCGTTGCTCCCTAAATTTGCTTAGTGGGCGATCACTACTAAAAACAAACTCTTCTCAATCAAGTTCCTTCAACTCTTCTAAAGCCTGAGAAAACTGTTGCGCGAGGTACATAGAGAACTTTATTTTGTTCTTTATCTCAACCTCAAACTCTTTTGTTGCCTTTTCTCCATGTTCTTTTGTGTTTATAGAGTTTAGTAATCTGAGGTTTTCGTATTTACTCCACAGCTCAGGTGCCAAAGTTTTCAACACCTCGAATGCTCTTTCTTCTTCTTTTTTGCTTAAGCTGTTATTTTTCATCACTAATCTCCTTTAAAAAAAATATTTACCGAAAAATTGGGTTTAAAGCCTCCCCCTTTTAGGGGGACTTTGTGTTATTATGGAAACAGCGGGAAGGTATTCAACCGCTCTAAAAACCTATAGCTACTTAACTGTAGCGTTTGCACCTTGAA
>NZ_JAAHHG010000336.1 GCF_010692555.1 Okeania sp. SIO3B5
AATTTCTTTTTATAAAAAGGCTTTTAAAGTCTTAAACATAATTTGTCTATTTTGTCAATTTTTATGTTAAGAAAGATGTTTATAAAGCATAGCTTTGAAAGGGGGGGGGGAGGCAGAAGGTTTTCTCAAGAGTGTCACCTTTATTTTATACACGCTCCGATGCTACTGGACATGATGTAACAAAATAATCTACAGATTGACCATTATCGATCGAATATTACTTTTGCTAGTTTGATGATTATGTTTTGGGCATCTTAGTTAGTATTTAAGTCAGGGCCTACGCATAACAATCTTAATTTTGGTAGGGGTTAACGGCCGTTAAGTCCTACACGGCGAAACTCCTAATAAATGGACTTTATAATTTTATCTTTTGTCTAACTCCTGTAATGGCAGATAGGAACAAAAAATTCTTGGTACGGCAGCAAGATACTCCCACTGCAGTATCTCGTAACAAAAATAATTACCGAATTATTAATTATTAATTAGGGTTTGCGCTCAAAAGTCTTATGGGTGAGGGTAGGAAACAGGAGACAACCCACCCCTGACCCCTCCCAGGAGGGGAAGACAGGAGACAGGAGGAACGGGGTACTTATAGAAGGTAGGAGCTAAGTTTTGTCAGAATGATTTTTCTGCCTAACTATGAGCCTAAAATACGCTCCTTTTTGAGGGTTTTAGACGTGATCCCAGGCATTTTTTTAGGCCCCAAAAAGGCTAAAACCTTTATGTGTAAATACTTTTAGATTTAATCAGCAAGCCCTAATTATTAATAATTAAATAATTCGGGCCTTGAAGCCTCCCCTTTTAAGGGGAAAAAGCGGTCGAGGGATGGCGATCTTCGGAGCGGCTCTGTCACTCTTCGGGTCTCCTCGCTGTCCTCCAATCGACCAAGAGAAAATAAATAATATCTCCTTATATTCAATTCCGTAACGGTTTTAACCAGAGGTAATTATCAATTATCCATTATCCATTATCAATTAATGAAAATGCACCACCACCAGGAAAAGTATCTCAGTTAAAAAATAAACTTTCCGCATGAAAGCTTATCGTCTTAGTATTAATGTATTAATGTGGAGATATTGTGGAGGTAATATGTCCCAAAATAGAAGCCATTTGGTATCTTGATTGGAGCCATGGAGTTGTCCGTGGGATAGAGGCAATAGGAGAAAAAGGTGGAAAAATATTCCCCATATTTATCAAAATAATATGGTTCGCGCAACCCCGCCTTTGAAGGCAAAATATTTTTGGAGGGTTGCTCAAATCCCCGTTACAAAAATAACTTCTGTACGGGTGGTTCGCGTTTGCGGAGCATTCCATAGGAAACCACCCCTACTGACTTCTGACTTCTGACTTCGTTAATCGTTCCGCCCCAATCCCAACGTACCTTATGGAGTGGGACTTTTCGCGGTATCAGTTAAAATATCTATAGGGACAATGACTACTCAACCCCCAAATTATGGAGCTGAAACTCCCAAATCACCAGAAGAAGTCCTGAAATTAGCGATTCAAGACTTAGATAGTTTTCGTCAAAATCTGACTAATCACTTAAGCCAAGATATAGACAAACTGAAAGTCGAGAAAGAACAACTTAGTGAAGATGTAAGTAAATTACGAAAGCAATATGAACAGTTGCAATCTAAACAGCTCGAATCTCTATCTCAGCGACAAATAGCCCAGCAACAATTATGGCTTAAACAATTAGCCCAGGTTTTGGCTAATAACTTACAAAAACAGTTAGGCCAAAAAATTAGAGATTTAACGGATAGTGTCGATCCGGGACTACAACAAGCTGGTATTCCTGGGGGAGAGTTACCAATGACTAATCCTTCAAATAATTATTATGGGACTGCTAATGAATTTGGAGATTCTTTATCTAGTATTCTGAGTGGAACATTTGAGGCATTAAAACAGGAGTTGGATAGTTACCAAAGTGACCTTTCTGTCCAGTTAAATAGTATGCGTAGTATGGAACAGCAAGGTGAGATTATTCTAGAAGCTTTGGTCAGTCGTCTTCAGGCACAACTGGAAAATAATAGTGCAGTTTCATCTGGAAGTTATGAAACTTCTCGGTCTGAGTCTAAGAACTTAGTAAATACTGCTTCTTCAGGAAAATCAATGTTGATGACATCTCCTGGGGAGTCCCCAGAAGTATCTCCTAAGTCCAAAACTGAGTCTACTGGCAAATCTAAAAAATCTGCTTCTCAAGTTCAGGTAGGTTTGATTTTGGCTCTACTTTCAGCAGCATTGTTATCTTTATTTAATGTTTTTATTAAAGTTATCCTTAATACGTCTCCACAACCTAGTACAATTTTAGGCTTATTTCCGGTAGAAGGATCGATCGCTCCTAATGTGGGTAATTCTTTATTAATTTTATTACTACGACTAATTGTAGTTATGTTGTTGATGCCTATAATTGCAACATTTCTCTATCCTGCGGTTTGGAGCGATATTGAGCGGCTGATTAAATCTAGAAATTTTTCTTTATGGTGGAAGGTTATTGGTAGTGCTTTCTTTTTATTCCTTTCTCAGGTATTGATATATATTTCTATAGGTAATATTCCTACTGCTATTGCTATTACAATTTTCTTTATTTATCCAATTATTACTGTTTTAGTATCTTGGGGATTATTTGGCGATCGCCCTTCTATGGTAAGAGTTTTTGCGATGGTTCTTATTGTTGTCGGAGGGTTTTTAGTCCTTCCTAGTGGAGAGGGTGATTATCAACAAGGAATTTTGGCTGCTGTGGGTGCTGGAACTACTTTTTCTGGGTATGTTATTCTTACGCAAATGTCAGCAGGAAAACTTCATCCCATTCCTTTTAGCTTAGTGAATTTTGCAGGAATTTTTGTATTTTCTGCTTTAGGTTTAATGATGCCTTTGCCTACAGAATGGTCGGTTAATATCAATATAGACCCTAGTGTGAATGTGTGGCCTAGTTTAATTTTTGGTGGTATTATTCTGGGGATTCTAACACTTTCTAGCTATGTATTAAATAGTTTTGCTATTAGATTTGCTGGAGCTGCAAGAGCATCTATAATTGGTACTTCTGGTCCGGCTTTAACTGCTTTATTTGCTCTTTTAGTTATTGGAGAAGTATTAGGAGTAAGGCAGGTTTTTGGCATAGTTTTGGTAATTATTGGTGTTGCTGCAATGAGTTTTGAAAGAATGTTTGCAGCAAGGCAAAAAACAAGTTAATAAGGAAGAAGGAAGAGGAAAGAAGTAAGAAGGAAGAGGGGAGAAGCATGAAGGTTTAAAAGTAAGAAAAAAACTTAAATTTCGTATATATATTCACTCTTGGGTTTACACAAATAATACAAAAGAGCTAGATACCAAAGGGCTAGATATGATATCAAAATCTGGCAATCTTGGATCATGTATTTCAAACCTACATTCCGAACTTCAATTTGTAACATAAAAGTTAGTATAAAATCCGTAGCTTGCTTAAGTATTTATACTATATAAATTATCTTCATTTACCTTGATTGGAAGTCAAATTCTCAGTGAAAAACTAAGCATAAATACTTGCTGAATCATTGACTCCTAATTGACCACTATAATTTTCTTCTTACTTCTTAATGCATGACTTTTGATTTTTGACTGTCTTGAGCGCGTCTTACATTCTGAGAAAACCTCAGAATTACCGAATAATTAACTAATTAATAATTAAATAATTCGCGCCTTGAAGCCTCCCCTTTTAAGGGGAAAAAAAGCGGTCGAGGGATGGCGAGGTCTCCTCGCTGTCTGACCATCGACCAAGAGAAGAAATAATATTTCCTTATAGCAATGTGCGCTGGCATATTTACACATTATCTTTTGTACACCTTTTCTAGACTGCACTTTGAACTGGACATTGTAAATACCTGAGCGCTCATTGCTATATATTCAATTCCGTAACGGTTAAAACCCGAGGTAATTATCAATTATCCATTATCAATTATCCATTAATGAAGCACTCGATGCATGACTTGTATTCTTGTGCTACGTTTTGTCGTGCAGAATGTAGGTATGGTTTGCTGATTAAATATCAAATAATTGCCAGATAAAGGTTTTAGCCTTTTTAGGTATTGAAAAAGTACATGGTTTTCAGCTCTTCATGGTCATGCATGGAGCGCATTTTTAGCGCATAGTTGGGCAAAAAAATTCTCCCCTACTGGCGCGTCAAGCTGAAAAAGATGTATTAAATTTTTTAGTATAGTTCTTGCTATGAATAAGGTTTGGAGAATTTTCCTAAAACACTATTTCAAGCTTGACGCGCTACTACTCCCCTACTCCCCTACTCCCCCGCTCCCCTACTCCTTAAAAAAGACTTTTTCAGCAAACCCTAGGTATTATGTACGGTTTCCACGAACTAGCACTCTACCTCGCCGAGTGCTAAATTTTTATTTGGAAGTAATATGAGAAAGACTAATGGCCAAAATTGTAGAATTTAATGATAAATCCAGACGCGCTCTAGAGCGAGGAATCAATTCCCTAGCTGATGCAGTCCGAATCACTATGGGTCCAAAAGGTAGAAATGTATTATTAGAGAAAAAATTTGGCGCACCACACATCGTGAATGATGGGATTACTGTGGCCAAGGATATCGAACTAGAAGACCCTCTTGAAAATACAGGTGCTAGACTTATTCAGGAAGTGGCATCCAAAACAAAAGATATTGCTGGAGATGGCACAACTACTGCTACGGTTTTAGCTCAATCTATGATTAGAGAAGGTCTCAAAAATATAACTGCTGGTGCAAACCCAGTAGCAGTGCGTAAAGGGATTGAAAAAACTATTAATCAGCTAGTCAAAGAAATAGAAGCAGTTGCTAAACCAGTAGAAGGAGAAGCGATCGCTCAAGTAGCTACGGTTTCTGCTGGTGGTGATGCAGAAGTAGGACAAATGATTGCTGAGGCAATGGATAAAGTTACAAAAGATGGGGTAATCACTGTTGAAGAATCTAAGTCTCTATCTACAGATTTAGAAGTTGTTGAAGGGATGCAAATCGACCGTGGTTATCTTTCTCCATACTTTATTACTGACCAAGAGCGTTTAGTAGTTGAGTTTGAAAATGCTCGCATTCTCATCACTGATAAGAAAATTTCCTCTGTTCAAGATTTAGTACCTGTGCTAGAAAAAGTTGCTCGTGCGGGTCAATCTCTTTTAATCATTGCTGAGGATATTGAAGGGGAGGCTTTAGCTACTTTGGTTGTGAATAAAGCACGGGGTGTATTGAATGTTGCTGCTGTGAAAGCTCCTGGTTTTGGCGATCGCCGTAAAGCTATGCTCCAAGATATTGCTATTCTCACAGGTGGTCAACTTATCTCTGAAGAAGTAGGTCTCAATCTGGAGATGGCAGATTTAGATATGATGGGAGTTGGTCGGAAAATCACTATTAATAAGGACAATACCACTATTGTTGCTGGTGGTGATACAGCAGAGGAAGTGAAAAAGCGCATTGCTCAAATTCGCGGACAGCTTGAAGAGAGTGATTCTGATTATGACAAAGAGAAATTACAGGAGCGCATCGCTAAGTTAGCTGGTGGGGTAGCAGTGATTAAGGTTGGTGCAGCAACAGAAACTGAACTTAAGGACCGCAAGTTAAGAATAGAAGATGCTTTGAATGCTACTAAAGCTGCTGTAGAAGAAGGTATTGTGCCTGGTGGCGGTACTACTTTAATTCATTTGGCAACTAAGGTTGATGAATTGAAAGGTAGTTTAAATGAGGAAGAGCAGATTGGTGCTGATATTGTTAAACGTGCTTTAGAAGCACCTTTACGTCAGATTGCTGATAATTCTGGTGAAGAAGGTTCGGTAGTTGTTGAGAAAGTGCGTTCTACTGATTTCAGTGTTGGTTTTAATGCCATAACTGGTGAATATGAAGATATGATTGCTGCTGGTATTCCTGACCCTGCAATGGTAGTACGTTCTGCGTTGCAAAATGCGGGTTCCATCGCTGGTATGGTATTAACTACTGAAGCTGTGGTTGTTGAGAAACCTGAGAAGAAAGCTGCGATGCCAGATATGGATGGCGGCATGGGCGGCATGGGCGGCATGGGCGGCATGGGCGGCATGGGCGGCATGGGTATGCCTGGCATGGGTATGATGTAATATTGCCTGTCTATATTAGCCAAGCCTATATTAGCCAAGGATTGAAATCCTTGGCTGATAGCTTAAGTCATCTAAAGATGACTAGCAATATTCTTAGTTGTAGGTTGGGTTAAGCGACAGCGCAACCCAACAAATTTACTGAATAATAAAAAATTAATAATTAGGGTTTGCTGATTAATTATAAAAGTATTGACTGATATTGGTTTTAGCGTTTTAGAGTTGAAAAATGTACCAGCTTTTCGGTGGTAAGAGCTGCATAAAGCTAGTATTTTGGAATGATTATGGCAGAAAAATTGAGAGACAAAACTTAGCTCCTACCTCCTCGCTCATTCCCATTTCTCCTGTCTCCTGTCTCCTGTCTCCTGTCTCCTACCCCAGCAAAAAGACTTTCCATACGCAAACCCTAATTAGACATCTCCAAAAATCAAAAAGAAAATAAATTATTATCCATAAATCATCAATTATTCTTCTCTATTCCCTATTCCCTATTCCCTATTCCCTCTTTTATGGAGATGTCTATTAAATAATTCTGGTTTAAAGCCTCCCCTTTTAAAGGGAAAAAAAGCGGTCGAGGGATGCTGAGAAAACCTCGCCATATCCAATCGACTAAGAGAAGAAATAATATTTCCTTATGTTCAATCAAGAACGGTTTTAACCAGAGATAATTATCCATTATCAATTATCAATTAATGAAATACAGAGAATTCCACTTGGTGAGGTACACCAGTCGCGGGCAAGATGCCTGCACTGAGGACGTTTAATTGTTAGTATCTCTATCAATCCACCAGTAATTAATTTTGTCTCCTAACTCCTGCTTTATTTACTTTATCTTTTATTTTGCGGGTTGAATACCCTGTGGCGCGTCGAAGACTTATCCATAAGCAATTTTCGTTTCTGCCTTCAGCATAGCTGCCTTTTTCAATCAATTCCTTCTAACGCAATTTGAGTTAAACGTTTGAGAATGCGAAGTACATCATATATAGATTATCATAGGTTTCTAGGAACGGCATTATCCCATACCTTGCCCATCTTCTGATACTCACGCCGAATTCCTTGTAAAAGATGTTCCATCATTACTGCACTATCAGCTTCAGCAGCTAGGAAAGCAGCAGCTAAGGCAATATTTTTAATATTCCCACCACTCAATTTAAACTGTCGCGCCAAAAAATCAAAATCTATATCTGGTGACAAGGGGATTTCCTCAGTCCAAATTCCTTCCCAAATCTGCTGACGACTTGCTTCATCTGGTGAGGGAAAGTGAACCGTAAACGCTAACCTACGCACGAATGCTTCATCTAAATTTTGACGTAGATTTGTCGTCAGAATTGATATACCTTCATATTCCTCCATCTTCTGCAATAGATAACCAATTTCAATATTGGCGTAGCGATCGTGGGAATCTCGAACTTCAGAACGCTTGCCAAACAAAGCATCTGCTTCGTCAAACAGCAGGATGGCATTAGCTGTTTCCGCAGCTAGAAAAATGCGGTTCAGATTTTTCTCTGTCTCCCCAATGTATTTACTGACAACTTGGGATAAATCAATCTTGTATAACTCAAGCTGTAGTTCATTAGCGATAACTTCCGCAGCCATTGTTTTGCCTGTACCCGGTGGACCAGAAAATAGTACATTTAAACCTTTACCAATGGATAGCTTGCGGTGAAAACCCCACTTATCATAAACGATATGACGATATTTGGCTTGATTGCAAATTTCTTTGAGTTGAGCAAGTTGATCGGTTGGTAAGATAATGTCTTGCCAATTATACTTAGAGTTAACTTTGCGGGCTAATTCAGTTAAATTGTTACTAGATTGCTCACGAGCTGATACTAATAGGTCATTTAGAGTAGGCTGAATTGTGCTGTTCGGCAACTCCTCAAATTCTGAAGCAGAAAGCCACAAAGCCTGATTACAAGCATTTGTAACTGCACCTGCTATTTGAACTGAACTCAAACGAAAACGATTAGCAAGGGTATCCAGTTGGCGATCGCTAAGTACAATTCCTTTGGATTCCAAATTTGCTTGCCAGTGGATACGCCGTTGGGAAAAATCTGGGTTAGGAAAAGGCACAGTAATCATACCTTTAGTATCGAAAGTTGTTACCCACGACTGTACTCCCGATAAGATTACCACATCTTTCACCTCAGCTAGTCTATCAAGTAAGTTTTTATATGACAGATGCTGCTCTTTGGTTTGTAGCGCATCTAAATTTTCCAGATAGACAATAGCATTGTGAAAACAAGCTTCACGAAACAATAATTTTAGCAGTTGGTCAAAGTTTTCCTTAATTGCTAAAGCTTGAGCTAAATCGGCAATTAATAACTGCCTGTTAAGTTGAGCTGCAAGAGCGATCGCTCCACGGCGTTTCTCAGCAGGGTGCAAACCAGAGAAATAGATAAGTAAAGGTTGGTGTGTATTTTGAGCTTGGGTGATTAGTTTAGGAAGTATCCGCTTGATTTCATCCCGAATGGGGAATTTATCCTCAACAGCAGGATGAGCTAATAATTGACACCATAATCCTAAACGCGGTTCAAGTCCCTTTTGTTTTAAGAGAAAATGGATAACCTGGTCGTCCAGTTTCAAATAATAGGATAATATTGGTGGCTTAACCTGATGGGTGTCAGGAATTAAGTGAAGTAAGCCGTGTTTGATTAAGGGTGCATCAGGAGCAAAATGGACTCGTTGCAGCAGTTTTGCTTCAGCGGAGGGACAGAGTAAATTTAGGGCTAAATCAACACTAGGTCGCTTGCGAGTAACATCATCCTGAAGATAGGCATAGAGACGCTCGTAACGCAAATCAATTTCTGGAGCTAGGGCAATGAGCATCAAGTCCAAATCAAACTCAGACAAATCGAAAGTTTGTTTTAACCAGTTTAATGGTATAATGTTCATTTGAGCAGATTCAGTATCTACTGCAAACAAAGGTATCCCAGGTTGACGATCTAGGAGTCGGTTGACCTCATCTGGATCGATACGCAGACCTCGATAAGGGTCATTAGCAACTTCTGAACCGTAGAAAGCTTGTGCTTTTATTACTGCTTGCTCTAGTAATTTATCTAACCTTTGTAATGCTGAGAGCAGATCGTTGAACATTTGTGGTATTTTAATATTTTTAGTTCAGAGAATGTATCAAAATAACATGGGTATAAAACCCCGCCTTTTAAGGCGCAATATTTTTGGAGCCTTGCTCAAATCCCCTACTTCCCTTCCTGCTCCCCTCCTGGGAGGGGTTGGGGGTGGGTTGACTTCTGACTGAATTCTGAGTTCGTTAACAGTTTGGATGTATCGCACTACGAGATCCTGTGGTCGCTTTCGATGAGGGCGATCGCTTCTTCTGGTGAAATATTCTCATTCATCACTGCCCGGATACTTGGTAAGTAGTAATCTATGATTGTAACATTGGCATACACTAACCGTTTGATGACTTGATAATTCAGGATGTTGCCTTCAACAGCAATGCTGGTTTTGTAGCGAATTTCACCGTCGTTAAAGTCCATCTCGAAATTGCCGATGATTAAACCATAGTTGATACGGGTGAGTAGTTCTGCTATGGCCAATCGTTTTTCTTCGGAGACCAATTCAGGGTAGATCGAATAAAAAACAAATTGTTCTTCAGTCTCTCTAGCTTGAGCATAACAGTTCCAGAGACCGTTTTTGCCCTGGTAGGCCATTTGTAAAACGGATTGTCCTTGGAGTTTAGTGAAGGTCCAATCGTCTTTTGTGAAGTAGGCAATGATGGTTGCTAGGATGGATTTTTCGCGGGCCAAATCGTCAGTGTCGTTATCGTTATCCTCAGAAAAAGCGTTATCGAGCCAGGTTTCAAATCCCTCAAAGAGGTTGGTGATTCCTTTAACGAGTTCCTCAGCAATATCTTCGGTTGCAGCGCTCAGGTTGGCCGCAGCCCAGTTTTCGGCAAAGTTGGTGATGCCTTCGGCAATTTGTTCCCTGGCGGTTTCAGGATGGTTAAGGATTGTTGGATTGACGTAATTCCAAAAGGTGGTATAGCCTGTTTCGCCAGAGTCTTGGTCTTGTTTGACAGATAGGCAAAACCAATTTTCGGTGTTGAGGAGGGGATTGGAGGACAATGGTGACTGGGGTTCGGTATCAGATGGGGAAGCATTTGGGGGCAAAGGGGATTGTTGGCTGAGGTTAGTGAGATAAGTCGCAACAGTTTCAGGGGTGTTGGCGTGTTCTGAGAGTTGGGGGAGCAAGTCTGGTTTGAGGGTGATTTCCAGTTGAATATCAGTATCAGGCAAGAAATCACCGTTAGAAAAGGGACCACGAAATTCAGAGTTAAGGTTAAAGAGGGCGTGGGTTTCGATTTGTTGGTAGGAAGTGGGATTTACTTGAAGGCTTAGGCGACATTCGTTGATGATGTCTTCCTGGGCAGTGAGAGCAATGTTGACAACGCGAGTAGTGAAGGGTGAAGGCGTACCCTCACAAAAGGTTAAATTAAGGTTGAATTTATAGTTATCCATGGTCAAAGAATGTGAAACCCAGAGGCTTTAATAAGGATATTTTTTTCTCAGAATAATGATCTTATAATCAATAGAAATTACTAGAAAATCTCAAATATGAAAGCTTTTGTATTGCTTTAGACTTGTTGTTAGATATCATTATAAACTTACCGCAATAGTAGTAGGAGCATCTTGCTCCCTAGAATCACCGAAAGCTAGCAAGATGCTGGCACTACAAATTTTTCCAAATGGGACGCTTCCTAATATTTCACTACTGGCAAGCTTATTTTACAACTGTAAGGATTGATATATAGTGACATACTTATCCCAATCAAAATCTGGAAATAACATAGGCATATCCGATTTGAAATCACTTATAAGAGAACTTTCCAAGTTATTGTTTTTTATATTCAGCAAAATAATCGGA
>NZ_JAAHHG010000337.1 GCF_010692555.1 Okeania sp. SIO3B5
ACCCGAGCTCGGTCCGGGTTTCGGCGCAGCCCTACTCGGCCGGAGCTGAGGACGAGCGGTCCGGCCGGACGTGAGACCCGGTGTTGCCCGGATCGAGCTCCCGGGCGGCAGCACCAGGCAGAAAAATCATTCTTACAATTCTTACTCCTACATCCTCGCTCATTACCATTTCTCCTGTCTCCTACCCCAGCAAAAAGACTTTCCATAAGCAAACCCTAATTAACACTTTTGCAAGAGGTTTAATAATAATCTACTTCAAGCACTTCTGTATATTCAAATTCATTCGGACTGCGTTTTACTAAAGGATAAGATTCTCCACTTAACTGAATAGCATCTTCTTCACAATCTAATTTTGGAGAATTATAAGAAAGCACATATTCTCTACCAATATAATCAGCCATTTCTTCAGCTACTTCACCTCGCCATTGAGTTTTAGTTACTAATACAACTAATTGATTTGCTAATTGAGGAATAATATTAGCAATTTGTCTGCGATAAATTTCATCTAAACTGCCAAAAGGGGAATCCATTACTATGGGAAAAGTGCTACTATCGGGTCCCATTAAAGTGTTTTTTTGACTCCAGATTCGTACCTCGTCAATAATACTACCAATAAATGCCAAACTAAGGATTTGATTTTCTCCTGTAGAAGCGGCAACTAAAGCATCTTCTCCACCAGTATTTTCTACTAAAGTTAATTCATAATTTTCATTCAATTTAGGAATATAAGGAGTAAAAGAAATTTCTGAAAATAATTCTTGTACTCGTTTTTCCAAAGAAACTCTAAACTGTTTTTCTAGGCGCGCTCGGACTTCTATTAATCTCTCAATAGCATCTTGAGTAGCTGCAATTCGCCTTTGGGCTAAAACTTGTTTTAATTCATTCATTTGTTGTTTATCAAGTTGTTTGTCTAAGATTTTAATTTCTTTATTTAAAGTTTCTAGCTGTAGAGAATTTGAACCTGTTTCTCGGTTTAAATTTCCTACCTTAATTTCTATTTCATCTAAGCGTTTCTGTAACTTCTGAATATCTTCGTCTGGATAATTTCGTAGTTTTTTTTGAATTGACTCTAACTCATTTTCAACCCGTGAAAGTTGATGACGAAATTTTTCGATATTAGCTTGTTGTCGATCGACTTCATCCCAAAATTCTACTACTTGTTTGTCAATTTCATCTATCTGTATACTCATTCTAATTGCGGTTTCTTCTACATCAGCAATTTCGGCTTTTTCCATCCATTTTTCTACTGATTTTCTCCCTGGAGAATCTATAGTTAATTCTGCTCCACAAATACAACGTTGTTTTTCTAATAACTGTTGTACAAACTGTCTTTTGATTCCTATGGGTAACTCACCTTTTTCTTTTAAATTACCAAAAAGTTCTCGGAATTTTTCTATGGCATCTGACAAGAAAACCATATAACCACGAGTTGATATAGCTCTTTTTAACCCCTGATGAGCTTGTAATATTTGTTCTTTGATTGATACTACCTGAAGATTTAATTGGTCTTTCTGTTGGGGTAATCCTTCTGCACCTTTAAACTCTACTAAACGACTACTAATTTCTTTCTTAACTTCTCGATGATGTTGTAATTCTTTCTCTATTTCTGTTTGGCGTTTTGATAATTTGTTAATTTCCTGTTCAATTTGATTTTTTTCTTTCAGCAGTTTTTTAGTTTCAGGATTACCAATTAATCTCAAATCAGTTTCTAAGGATTTTTTGGCCTCCCCTAAATGTCTAACAGAACGATTTAATACTTCAATTCCTAATAATTCTTTCGTTGCTTCTGCTATTTCACTTTTCCGGTCATCCCTAACAATATACTCAATTCTTTCTCCGTCAAAAAAGAAATATCTATGTAAACTTTCTGGCAAAATTCTACCAATAATATCATCAGGATGTTCTGGGGGTGGAGACCAACGTCCGTCATCTCCAGCTATCTGCATATATAATTCACTTTTACCATGTTCAATTTCATTTTTTTCATTCCTATAAGCTCGTGATAAACGTTTGGCTTGATATCGTTTATTATCATGTTCAAATACAATTTCTACCCAACAAGCTATGGCTTTACCAAGTTTTGCTTCTGTAATTGCTCGTTTATTTACCAGTTGAGTTTCTACTACAAAGGCGGCACTAAATTTTTCATAAAGTACCCAAGTAAAGGCGTTCATTATGGTAGTTTTACCTGCACCATTATTGCCATGAATTATTGTTGTATTTTTTTTGCCTGATGCCAGAATTATTTCTGGTGTTTTGCCGTAAAACTGACGAAAGTTACACAGGATAATTGAGATTAATTTCATTGCACTGCTTCTTTAATAATTTTGAGAATATCATCTTAATTTAAGGAAGAAGGAAGACGGAAGAAGGAAGAAAACTTCATTTCTCTGATGCCAAAGTTATTTCTGGAGTTTTGCCATAAAACTGACGGAAATTACACAATATAATTGAGATTAATTTCATTGTACTGCTTCTTTAATAATTTTGAGAATATCATCTTAATTTAAGGAAGAAGGAAGAAGGAAGAAAACTCCATTTCTCTGATGCCAGAATTATTTCTGGCGTTTTGCCGTAAAACTGACGAAAATCACACAAAATAATTGAAATTAATTTCATTGAACTGCTTCTTTAATAATTTTGAGAATATCATCTTAATTTAAGGAAGAAGGAAGAAGGAAGAAGTAAAAAAACTCCATTTCCCTGATGCCAAAATTATTTCTGGAGTTTTGCCGTAAAACTGACGAAAATCACACAAAATAATTGAGATTAATTTCATTGCACTGCTTCTTTAATAATTTTGAGAATATCATCTTAATTTAAGGAAGAAGGAAGAAGGAAGAAGGAAGAAGGAAGAAGTCAAAAAACTCCATTTCCCTGATGCCAAAATTATTTCTGAAGTTTTGCCGTAAAACTGACGAAAGTTACACAAGATAATTGAAATTAATTTCATTGCACTGCTTCTTTAATAATTTTGAGAATATCATCTTAATTTAAGGAAGAAGGAAGAAGGAAGAAGGAAGAAGTCAAAAAACTCCATTTCCCTGATGCCAAAATTATTTCTGAAGTTTTGCCGTAAAACTGACGAAAGTTACACAAGATAATTGAAATTAATTTCATTGCACTGCTTCTTTAATAATTTTGAGAATATCATCTTAATTTAAGGAAGAAGGAAGAAGGAAGAAGGAAGAAGTCAAAAAACTCCATTTCCCTGATGCCAAAATTATTTCTGAAGTTTTGCCGTAAAACTGACGAAAGTTACACAAGATAATTGAAATTAATTTCATTGCACTGCTTCTTTAATAATTTTGAGAATATCATCTTAATTTAAGGAAGAAGGAAGAAGGAAGAAGGAAGAAGTCAAAAAACTCCATTTCCCTGATGCCAAAATTATTTCTGAAGTTTTGCCGTAAAACTGACGAAAGTTACACAAGATAATTGAAATTAATTTCATTGCACTGCTTCTTTAATAATTTTGAGAATATCATCGTTAATTCGAGGAATTTTTTTATAAAGTCGGTCTTTTTCTAGTTGTAAGACTCGCCCAATAATTTGCCTTACTTCTGGGGGTGCGCTGGTAATTGGTTCTTGAATATCATTGAGTTTACTTTGAGTTTTAGGATTATATTTTGAGTGCTTTTCTGCAAAAATAGTTGATATTTCTGTGATTACTTTGTCTGAGTATTTTAAAGTCATTTTAATTTAAGGGAATCATTCATTAATGGATAATGGATAACGGATAATGGATAATGGATAATTACCTCTCCCTAAAAGCTATGCTTTATAAACATCTTTCTTAACATAAAACTTGACAAAAATATCATTTAATGTACTAGAGTCTGAAAGCTCCTAGTGTTGTTGCGATCGCAACGACAAAAAACAACTTTTAGGAGTACACAAGTTAGTCAATTTGTCAAAGCTTGTAAAACCAATAAAATGCTAGTAAGCTTTTGATAATAGGCATTATCCACTTTTGTAAAGAATTTTGCTTATAATGGACAGCCCTTTTAGGGAGAGGATTGACGCGGTAGGGAAAAAATTGATTTTTTTCTCCTTGAAATAGGAAGCTTTCAAGCTGAATTATTTAATTATTTAATTATTATTTCTTCGGTAATATAGCAATTCCCAAAAAGCGTGAGGTACAAAATTTTAGGTTTGAGGGAACAGGGAACAGGGAATAAAAAGACAAAAAGATAACTGTATCTCACTAATTTTTTGAGAAACTCTATACCTCATGTTATTACATTGGGTTGCTAAGTGTTAGCTGTTGCTTGCTAGAGCTGAAAAATATAGACTATCCAAGATAAATATCTACAAAATGTCTATGTTTTTAAGCCATTAATCTGTGTTATTATTAAATACGTCTGCTAAGACCAGAGGATTTTAGCAACGATTATGGAGTGTTTTGCACTCGACTTTTCATCTCTGATGAAAACCCCAGAGGGAATCCTAAACTCAATGTGCTTGAGCGGAACATTAACCTTCTTTGCCAGTAGACTTATGGACAGGTGAGTCGAAAAATCGCTTAACCTCACCGATGAAGAGCGTGTCTAGGATTGTCTAGATTTTTAGAAGGTGTAAAAATAGCGGTCAGTTTTTTTCCTGACTAAAGAATCCTGGGTTGTTGCATAAGCATAACGTCGGGAATATGTCAACAGTCCCATAACTTAGCAAAACGAAAGCAAATTATGAAAAAACTATTTAAGGTATTAGTGGCATTAGTTGTTGTCGCAGCTCTAACTTGGATTCCTTCCTTTACTTCAGCTCCTGCACTCGCAGCTGATGTTGAATACGTTCCTGGACTCCAGTTTGTAATTACTCCCTATGGAGAGTGGGAAGAAACCCAAAGCGGTGCTATCTACTCACCAGGTCAAGAAGTTCTCGTCTCTTATGATGCACTAAGGGCATCTTCAGACAATGATAGTTGCCCTTCATTTAGCCCAAAGACTGAGGTAATAGGCTACGTCATGTCTGATAATAGTGGCGATATTAGTAAGTTTCCCCTTAAGAATATCGATGGCTATCCTGTCGTTAACTTCGTTAAAATTGGAAGCTTTCAAACTCCTAAGTGCTATCAACAGAGTGATACTATCCAGATTTGGTTCAGTGGAACTGGCGATGGCTGTTTTGACAGTGATTTCGGAAACAATTACAAATTCCCAGTAATTTGCAAGTAATAATTGTTGAGTATGGAAATTCTCCCAGAGTGAGGCTACTTAGCCTTCCCTCATGCCTAATAACGGGATACTCACCTTAAGGGGAACAGCCATGGCATTAATGTTGTGGCTGTTTTCCTATTTAAGGGATTCCAAGAAATAAATTACCCAATTTGAGATTTAATCAATTGAATTAATTGAATATGTAAAATTTTGTCACGAAATATCAAATTATATTGACTAATATGTTCTCGGAAATATACAACCATGCTGAGTACAGTATAGCCATTCTTAGAAACCTATGATTACCTATATAAATCTATGATTTTCTTGCTGATAATCTGTTCTATTCCTGCTTCGCTCTGGCAACGTCGGCGTTATCCAGTCCACAGGCATTCACGGTCGAACTGACCGCCATAGCTAAATTTAATGCTGCATTTAAGTCTCGTTCGCAACTAAAATTGCAGTGTTCGCAATTAAAAACGCGCTCTGATAACAACAGAGACTCTTTAACAGTTCCACACCTACTACAGGTTTTAGAACTGGGAAACCATCTATCAGCGATGATCAACTCAGAACCATATAATTTACACTTGTATTCTAGCTGTCTACGAAACTCGTAGAAACCCATATCAGCAACTGCCTTAGCTAACTTATGATTTGCCATCATTCCTGATACATTAAGGTCTTCTATTACTATTTGACTGTGGTTTTTAGCCAAATAAGTAGTTAGTTTATGCAATGTATCTTTTCTGATGTTGGCTACCTTTGTGTGTAACTGAGCTATCTTAAGTTGCGCTTTTTTCCAATTATGAGAAAACTTGACTTTATGTCGGTTCAGATATTGCAACCGAGAGAGTTTAGCTTCTAACTTTTTGTAAGATTTCGCACCTTCAAACACCTCACCAGTTGAGAGTGTAGCTAGAGATTTTACACCTAAATCAACACCAACTACATCTACTGATTTCTCAGTAATTTGAGAAACTCTATCTACTTTGAAGCTCAAAAACCAACGGCCTGCTTTCCGACTAATAGTTATAGACTTAGGAGTAACATTATCTGGCAAAATTTCATAAGTTTTCACCCAACCAATTCGTGGCAGTTTTATATGATTAAAACCGACTGTAATTGAACCGTCCAAAGTGTTTGCGTAGCATTCCGCAGGAAAACTATCATTTCTACCTTTTTTCTTAAATTTAGGTTGACCAGACACTTTGGTGAAGCAACGTTTCCAAGCTGATGACAAATACCTCAAAGCATATTGAGGAGCAGACTTAGATACTTCATAGTACCAATAGTTATTAGGTTTAACCATTGCTACCAAAAGTTTATGCAGGTCGATAGATGTGGGAAATTTAAGTTTACCTGAAGGATTATTGGAATTGTGATTAAGGATGTTTTTAGTCAACCATAGTCCCCAATTATAAGCATGACGGGCTACAAAGCGCGTGTTTAGCCAGTAGCGTTTTTTGCTGCTTTGTGGGGTGTATTTCAATTTTGAATCCAAGTAGCATAAACAGATAATCCCAGATTTTTATAGATAATACCAGATTTTAGCCAACAGTTACAAGCCCTTACAGCTTTTTCAGAATATATCGATAATTATCATGGCCTCACAGGTTCAGAGCGAGAAAAGGCATTGCAATATCCTTATGTTCATGTGGCCGACGAAACGGAAGTAGATCACTTTTTAGTAGTGGTTAAGGCACTCAATGCTTATTGTACAGCAACAGAAAGTTCAATAAATTATATTGAAGCAAGGCAGCTATTTGAGCAATACTTGAGTCGGGTAGGCAAAGTAATGGAGTCTCTAACGGCATCAATGGAGCAGGAAAAAAATGCAGCACCGACAAATAGGGAATATACAGAGGTCTACTAGAGTAGCTTCTTGGAAAAGATTTTCTCTAGTTGATCGAGTTCGTGCTGGCGTGGCTGAGTATATAGATTGGTTGAGAGCAACATAGCAGAATTGTACAAACAGATGTAGATTGTGCGATCGCTTGTTGTACAGAGATGCCGATACTGCTGGATTAGTTGCAAGAGAAAAGTTAAAATCCACTATTACAGGATTGGTTAGCTCAGTTAAAGGTTATAAATCCTGTAATATCTGCTTTGCAGTGGATTAGCAATCAAAATCAGTGGGAGAAGGAGTGGGAGAGTAATTTTGCTTCCCTTCCCTTTAGAATCCCCGTGACTTGAGTCCGGGGAGTAGTCAATATAAAACTATAATTCATCCCGTAAATATGCAACGCCTTTTTGAGCCTTTTCAACTGAAAACCTAGCACTTCCAACAAGCCCTAATTATTTTCAAAAATAATGACGATAATGACCAGAATAAGGTGATAGAATGATAAGTCCAGCAGCAAATCGAATTCAAAACATTGGTGTGAATATTATTAACCCATCAATAATCAAGCGGTTTCAAGAGCAGGTGATTAGCTACGGAGATCGCCTAGCAATAAAATCTCAAGATAGCACCATAACTTATAAGGAATTGAATGGTTGGGCAAATCAGATAGCAAGAACTATTGTAGAAAAACGGGGCGTTGGAGCAGAACCCATTGCTCTCCTGTTTGAAACCAGGCCGGAAGCGATCGCTGCCATGCTGGGGGTACTCAAAGCTGGAAAGTTTTACGTCCCGTTAGATATTTCTTGGCCAGGATATCGCCTCAATTCGATCCTGGAAGATTCGCAAACAGAACTGATTTTGAGCGACAGTCGCCAGTTTCAAGCAACAGGATTAGACCATCCAGATTGGGCATCGGTTGTTTCTAACCGAGATGTTTTGTGGTTGGATAACCTTGACGGAGCAATTTCAAAAGAGAACCTAGAAATTCAATCTCATCCCGACGACCTAGCTTACATCATTTATACCTCTGGTTCATCGGGACAACCCAAGGGGGTGATGCAAAACCATAGATATGTCTTAAATTTATACCGAAACTATACCAATAGCGGTGCGATGACAGAACACGATCGCTTTTCGCTGTTATATTCTGCCGCTTTTGCAGGAGCGGTGCGAGATATTTACTGCGCTTTGTTGAATGGCGCTGCTTTACTGCCTCTAAATGTGAAACAAATTAGTTTGCATCATTTGGGTGGGTGGTTGCAGGATAATGAGATTACTGTGATGTTTGCGGTGGCTACTCTGTTTCGTCACTTTGCTGCTACTTTAAAAGGAGTAGGGAATTTTCCTAAGTTGCGACTCATCCAAATAGGTAGCGAAACTGTTTATCGACAGGATGCAGAATTATTCCAGGAACATTTTTCCTCTGGATGTACCTTAATGGTGAATCTGGGAGGCACGGAGATTAGTCCGGTGCGACAATTTCCGGTCGCAAAAAGTACGGTACTGACAGGAAGTACAGTGCTTGCGGGATATGGGGTTGAGGGAACCGAAGTTTGGCTTTGGGATGAGTCCGGGCAGGAGGTTCCCCCTGGAGAAGTGGGTGAAATTGTGGTTAGTTCTCGGCAAGTAGCTTTGGGTTACTGGCATCAACCAGAACTAACAGAGCGAGTATTTGTCTCTGATGGCGATCGCCACTATTTCAAAACAGGAGATTTGGGGCAGTTATTACCTGATGGCTGTTTGCTGCATTTAGGTCGTAAAGATTTTCAGGTCAAAATCCGAGGATATCGGGTAGAAACTAGCGAAGTAGAAGGGGTTTTGTTGAGCTTAGAGTCGGTTCGAGAGGCAGTTGTTACCGCTCAAGTAGATGTAGGTGGGGCAGTGGCTGATCGCTGCCTGGTGGCTTACCTCACTGCTGTTAATTCTGAAAATAAACCGACAGCAAAGGAGTTAAAGGAAGCGATGGCTACTCGGTTGCCTGATTACGCAATTCCTGCTTACTTCGTTTGGTTAGAATCATTACCCTTAACGGCGACGGGTAAAATAGATAGGCGATCGCTTCCTAAACCCGATACTTTATTAACTTCAGACCTGGATATTGTTCCTGCTAGAAACGCTACGGAAGAAATATTGGTGCAAATTTGGTCTGAAGTGCTGAACCGGCAAGCGCTTGGTGTTGAAAATAACTTTTTTGATTTGGGAGGAAATTCTCTTCATGCTAGCCGAGTTTTAGCTCGTATTTCTGAGAAATTTAAAAGCGAACTCTCTCTCAAAACTATTTTTGCTGCCCCAACCATCGCCCAACTTGCCAAACACCTAGAGTCGGGGAAAACAGAAACATCTTTACCTCCTCTAGTGCCGATGCCAACTCTTCGAGAAACTCAAATTCCCCTCTCCCTAGCACAACAACGTCTCTGGTTCCTTGACAGACTAGAAACCAAAAAAAATATTTACAACCTTTTTCGTGGTTTTCGTTTGACGGGAAAAATTGATGTCGGTTGCTTGGAAAGGGCAATTGAAGCTATTATCGAACGGCATGAAATTCTGCGAACGAGTTTTGATGTAGTTGATGGCGTTCCTATCCAGGCAATCGCCCCTTCCCTACCATTTGTCCTGGAGATTTCAGACTTACAAGACTTACCCGCCACAGAACGCAGTGCTAAAGTGGAAGAAATTACCAGGGAAGTACAGGGTTGGAACTTTGACTTAGCTAAACCTCCTTTGTTAAAAATTGTACTGATTTGTTTGAGCGATCGCGAATATAACTTATTGATAACAATGCACCATATCATCAGCGATGATTGGTCGATACAGGTTTTCTTGAAAGAGCTATCGGTTATCTATAGGGTATTTTGTCAACCCACCCCCAACCCCCTCCCAGGAGGGGGCGAAGACAACCCAATTCTGGAAAGGGGTGAAGGCAAGTCTATTCTGGAAGGGGGCGAAAGCAACACCCTCCTCCCGCTTTCTGGAGGTCTCAAAGGCAACCCCCTCCTGGGAGGGGGCGAAGGGGGTGGGTTACCTCCGCTGCCGATTCAATATGCAGATTATACTCATTGGCAGCATGAATATTTGGTTGGTGATGTTCTGGAAGAACAACTTGATTACTGGAGAACGCAACTTGCTGACGTACCACCACTCTTAGAGTTGCCGACGGATTTTCCTCGCATCAATAATGCCGACGCAGGCTTTCAAAGCGGTATCGTTTCGCTAAAAATTGATAGCAAAACCACCGAAAAACTGAAAAACTTGAGCCAACGCTCGCAAACCACTCTGTTTGTCACCCTATTAACGGCTTGGGCAGTTTTGCTCTCTCGCTATAGCAACCAGGAAGATATTGTAGTGGGAACGGCGATCGCTAACCGCAATCCAGCTATTACGGAACAACTCATCGGCTTTTTCGTCAGTACCTTGGCTTTACGAATTAAACTGCTGGATAATCCTACTTTTTTAAACCTCCTAGATCGTGTCCAGCAAACAGCTCTAGATGCCCATGCTCATGCCGATGTTCCTTTTGATCGCCTGGTAGAAGCTCTGCAAATCCAGCGTCACTCGAACTATAACCCCATCTTTCAGGTGATGTTTATCTTACAAAACGTCACCCAGGAGAACCTGGTGTTCCCTAGTCTGGAAACACAGCAACTTGATTTTCTCAAGCCGACAGCGGGTGCTACTTTTGATCTAACTTTATCCCTAACAGAAAATAGTGAGAGTCTTGTCGGAACTTTAGAATATAATACTAACTTATTTTTACCAGCAACCATCGAGGGGATGGCAGGTCATTTTCTGAGGCTGGTGGAGGCGATCACCGATAGTCCGGAAATGGCAATCACCAAATACCCACTCCTGAGTAGCCAGGAGCGACAGCAATTATTGATTGAGTA
>NZ_JAAHHG010000338.1 GCF_010692555.1 Okeania sp. SIO3B5
TCCCCTACTCCCCTACTCCCCTCCTCCCCTACTCCCCTACTCCCCTCCTCCCCTACTCCCCTACTCCCCTACTCCCCTACTCCCCTACTCCCCTACTCCCCTACTCCCCTACTCCCCTACTCTCCTACTCCGTGGACGCTGCGCAGTTTATTTGTTGGTCGGCAATTCCCCTCTCGTTAACATTTGTATAACGGGAGACCCCTTGCCGACATCAAAGTTGGAATTCTTGCTGAAAATTATTGCGAGTAATGGGCTGAGATACTTCTAAACCTTCACCCCCAAGCATTTTTAGAGGTTTACCACCCACAAAAATCCACACTTTTACATCTGGTTCTAAACTAGAGGCAGTATAGATCACTTGTCCTAAGCGACTCATCATCGAAGCACTACCACCTCCAGAAGTAAATTCTTCAGATAAGTCGATGTATACCCCATTATTTTCAACAGTAAGTGCTTGAACTTTTGTGCCTGTGGGAATAGCACTAAAGACATCGGTATTTGTTGGACCTACGAGCAAACGGTCAAAAGCAGCTTTTAAAATAGCTTCCGGTTCGTCTGCCGTTTCTAATTTCACTGTAGAAGAAACTAAATCTATTTCTCCAGTAGCATCTTTAACCCAATAAAGTTCTACAGTTTTTTCTGTAACTGCTTTGGGTTGAGGCACATATAAAGGAACAGAGTCTGGAGATTCAACTTTAGCAGGAGGTAGGGGTGGCAAAGCCTCATCAGGTGACTCTGAAGTTGAGGGAGTTGTAAAAGTCTGAGAATTATCAGAAGTTTTTGTGGTGGTTGATTGTAAATTTCTCCATAAGGAGATGCCACCACCTACCGCCACTGCCAATGCACAAACACTGGCCACGATACCAACAGATAAATTACGAGTTTGATTTTGTTCTTTCATTTTGACCCTCCTTGAGAATTAGGCACAATGGCAGTGAGGAGCTGAATTGTAACTTTCTCTTAGGTTAACTATATTACTATTACTTCTATTCTGCCGAAATCAGCAGGTACTTCTTGAAATTATATGAAATATGAAAAGAAAAATTGTATAGCGCTACTTGAATTGGGAATCGGGAATAAAATGTCTATGTTTTTATGCCATTAATCTGTGTTATTATTACACATATTTAGAGGGTTTTAGCAAGAATTAATGCAAAATTTATCAAAAAATAGCTAGAAGTTGTGAAGATTTCCAGTACAAAACAGCTTACAAATTGATTCAAACAGGTAAAAAAGTATTTTTACATGAGAGATTAAATCTCACAGGTTTAACTCGCAGAATCAAAGCCAAACAAGATGAAGAAGGGAAATATTTGCCTAATGGCCAATCTACTAAGTCTGGATTAAATTAATCCTGGTTATGTGCTGCAACTTATCAATTTCTTGAAGTATTGGGTCAGGTGGCTACAAAAGCTAACGCCAACTTTGTTGAAGTTAAACCAAATTATATATCTCAATTGCTTTGTTATAGAGATGAATTTGTGTTCTAAAGATTGCAGTATCAGAAAATATTTAGATGAGGATTTACAGTTAAAATTTGATAGATATATAAACGCTGCCATCAATTTAAAACGAGTCGGGCTGGACTTGTTCAGTGACGATAAACCCCTGTCAAAACAAAGTGGTTATAAGTTAAATCTAAAACCACTTCTGTTTCTCAGAAAGTTCTGACTGTCTTTAAAAGGCATTTCTATGCCTACACTACACAGAAAGCAGATGCGTCTGTGTAGGTAAGTCACTTAACTTAGTGGGAAATGATAGTTTGCGCCATAGTCACTGTCATAACAAGGGTTGTTCATACCATCATTATTGTAAAACCACATAATGACCTCTTCAGCGCCAGATGGAATATCATATTCTTGGGTCAAAATCACATCTTCCCCTGGAGTTTCAAGTGGTTTATATGATGATTCCCCATCTTTGACAAACTGAACGTAGCCCAATATACTCCATACTGGTCCACCATATTTTTCACCACGAGCACAGGTCAATCGGTTTGAGTCATAGCTTACTTTAAACTTTCCACCTTGAACAAGTTCTCCAGTCAGATTTTCTTGGAAATCACTGGTAAACTCAATTTCTGGTTCAGCTGTATTTGCCATAGCTGTGGGTGAGAAGTAAGGCATCCAGGTCAACAAAAAGGCACAGAATGATGCCATCAAGATTGTAGCAAGTTTCTTGATTGAGGGATTTTTCACAATTTTCTCCTTGTGTATGAGTTTTAATTGTATTAAGCAAAAACTCTCAAAAAAATTAACTCATTATCCAGCCACAACCTCTGAATTGTTTAGAATTTTTTTAGATTTTTGTAGCCTAGTTGAAATATTCAGAAATTGAAACACCCATAGTGACAAATCTTTTTCTTAATGCTCTTAACTAACAACTATGTCAAGCAGAAAGATTTTTCAGCAATACTAAAATTAAAATTATTGCTGAAAAGTTTAAATTAAATTAATGCTTTCTCAATTAATTCTTTTAAGGTTGATAATACTTCCGTTACCAGAATTTCCTGAGATTGATGAGTCGCTCTTTCTACCAATTCAACTTTGCCAGATTTTAACGATCGCCCAGTAACTATTCGATAGGGAATTCCAATTAAATCCGCATCTTTGAATTTAACACCCGCTCGTTCATCTCGGTCATCCAAAATAGTCTCTATTCCAGCTTCATTTAATTCTTGATAGAGATTTTCTGCTACTTCCATTTGTTGAGCATCCTTAATATTAGGAATACAAATAACCACATGATAAGGAGCGATCGCCACAGGCCAAATAATCCCATCTTTGTCATAAGACTGTTCCACTGCAGCTTGGGCCAAACGAGACACGCCTACACCATAACATCCCATCACTAAAGGTACTTCCTCACCCTGTTCATTTGTATAAGTTGCCCCCATAGCTTCAGAATATTTCGTCCCTAACTGAAATATATGACCTACCTCAATACCTCTAGCAGTTTCTAGGGTTTGACTGGGGTCATGGATAGAGCGATCGCCTTTTTGGGCCTTTCGTACATCTACCACCAACTTTGGCAATTGAAATTCCTGGCCCCAATTCCCCCCTACGACATGGTAACCAGATTTGTTACTACCTGTTGCGAAATTTGTCAAGTTTACGGCCGTCTGGTCTACCATTCGTAAGAACTTAGAACTTACCTCTTTACTAGAAGTAATATAGTCATCAGACAAATCCGGAGCAATATAACCCAAAGGCAAAGACTCAGTTGCCCATTTCTTTTGAGCCTCCACATCTGGCACAGTCAAAGCCAAAACAGTATTTGCCCCATAACTTCCAGCCAACTTAGTCAACTCATTCAACAACTTCACATCATTAACATCTTGGTCCCCCCGAATATTCACCAAAACCAAAACAGTCATTCCATTGTCATAAACTGCCTGGTATAAAACATTTTTCACAACATTAGTAGGAGAACATTTGAGAAACTTACACAGCTTTTCAATAGTCTCCGTGCCAGGAGTTTCCAATTTTTCATAACTCTCAAAAGGTGAAACTTCCGCATCAGGTGGCATAGAAACAGCCTTCTCCAAATTTGCTGCATACTTACCATCCTCGGTATAGAGAATTTCATCCTCACCAGCATCAGCCAAAACCATAAATTCTTGGGAACCAGAACCGCCGATGGCCCCAGAGTCAGCATCGACGGCGCGAAATTCTAATCCACTGCGACGTAACATATTTCGATAAGCCTGATCCATATCCTGATAAGTCTTTTTGAGACTTTCTTGGTCAGAATGGAAAGAATAGCCATCTTTCATAATAAATTCCCGGCCTCGCATTAACCCAAATCGGGGGCGAATTTCATCCCGGAACTTAGTTTGTAGTTGATAGAGATGTAAAGGTAGCTGACGATAGGAGCGAATCATATCTTTAGCAACAGTAGTTATTACCTCTTCATGGGTTGGGCCTAATCCTAATTCCCGATTTTGACGGTCAATTAGAGAAAACATAATACCCTCAGCCTGAGTATAAGTATCCCAACGACCAGACTCTCGCCACAGGTCTGCGGGTTGAAGTTGAGGAAGCAGACATTCTTGGGCACCAGTAGCATCCATTTCTTCACGGACTATTTTGGAGACTTTATTCAGCACCCGCAACATTAGAGGAAGATATGCGTAAAGACCACTGCCAATGCGACGAATATATCCAGCACGGATGAGGAGTTTGTGGCTAGGAATTTCTGCTTCTGCGGGGTCGTCTCGGAGAGTGACTGATAACATTTGAGATAGTCGCATGGTTGCTCCTTAGTAAAAATAATGATGATTTCAGATTAGTTTAGGATATCTGGTATAGCAGAAGGAAGAAGGAAGAAAGAAGAAGGAAGAAGGAAAAATCTCTAATTTTTTTTGGGTAATAAAGTTTAAGATATGGCAGTCGGTACTATAGTTAGGGCTTGCTGAATAAATCTAAAAGCATTGACATATAAAGGATTTAACCTTTTTTGGGCCTTTAAAAAGTATCTGGTTTTCAGCTCTTCACACTCAAAAAGGAGCGTATTTTAGGCGCATAGTTGGGCAGAAAAATCACTCTTACAATTCTTACTCCTACCTCCTCGCTGATTCCCTTTTCTCCTGTCTCCTGTCTCCTGTCTCCTGTCTCCTGTCTCCTACCCTCACCCATAAGACTTTTGAGCGCAAACCCTAGTTAGGACATAGGACATCGGGTAATTATAATGATTTATGACGCGAGCAAGATGCTCGCACTGATTGTCAAACATCAACCAGACGGTTCCTATATTTAATTGGTACTACAAGCAGCTCACATTAGGGAAAAAATCTATATGTCTGTATTGCAAACTATAGTGCAACACTAAATATAGTTTTTATCCTGAAAAAATCTCTAAATTCTGTCTGTTGCCTGCTATATGTACACTACTCAGGTATATTTTCTCTTCCTTCTTCCCTATCCTCTCTTAAGTAAAGTTTTGCTACCATTTCAGCTCTTGACGAAACTTCTAGTTTACCGAAAAATTGGGTTTAAAGCCTCCCCCTTGTAGGGGGACTTTATGTTACTATGGAAACAGCGGAAAGGTATTCAACCGCTCTAAAAACCTAGCTACTAATCGTAGCAAACTAGCACCTTGAAAACTAAAGTTATGGGGCGCATGCACAGGAATGCTTGTGTATGGAAAAGCTTTAAGCAACAAGTACCAGAGAACCAAAGTTTTTTTTAAGGTTTAAACTGTACCGTAGGGCATACGGTAACAGGCTCTTGATAGCGCAGCTCCTCTGAAAGAGGCAATAGAGCGAACGCGCAGGCGTGAGAACCATCTCTGGACTAGATGCCGTAAGGTGTTTAGTTTAAGTGGACTCATTGAACCAAGAATCCTGGTTTCAGGAGAATCCCCGTGCGTTTACGCCGGGGAGTATGTCAAGAAACATCCTCTTCAAAGCTTGTTTTACCGAATTTTCTGTAATCCACAGAGTTGCTCCAATCTTTGCATTGGTAAATCCTCTGGCGACCAATTCTGCAATTTATGCTTCTCGTGGCGTTATTTTGGAGCAATTCATCCGAAACACAAAAGGTTTCGAGCGCAGCACCGCTAGTCTTGTAGAAAGATGGAGACAAAGCGCATTTAGATCTGCCAAATTATCTGCATTAAAAGCTCGATCATAACAATAACGCGTAAAGGTAATGCCACCCACCAGTTGACCATCACTCACAATTGGACCAAGCATAACGTGTCCATGATCCTTGCGAGGACAAATTCTCTGCCAAACTCCAGGAGGTAACATTACTTCGTCATGGACAGCAGCATGGCGTTGAAACAAATAGCACAAAACGGGATTATGGTTTAGGGACAAAGCTAGTTTAATCATGGCTGGGGTATGTTCATAAATAGCAGGAAGCTGGTCTAAAAAAGCTAGTCCCCAGCGTTTGGCAGCAAAATAATTGCCTATTTTTGCCACTATTTGTTGCTTTAGCTCTTGTTCATCCTCTGCTTTAGCGATCGCTTGGAATAAAGCTGACAAAGAAATTTCCATAAGGACTTATGCAAATACAATATATCCATAATAGTGAACAAAAACTATACAGTTTGTTTGAAATATTTAGTGTTTAGAACTCATTTAAGTTTTTTGCTAATTTGAGCCGAGTTAATGTTAATTATTCTGATGTTTACTTTTCCCTCTGCGGGGGTTGTATGCAACGTCTCTACCGCGTCAATCCTCTCCTTGAAAAGAAGAGGTAATTATTAATTATTAATTATTAATTAGGGCTTGCTGATTAAATCTAAAAATATTGACATATAAAGACTTTACCCTTTTTTTTGTCAAAAAAAGTGCGCTTGTTTCGGCTCTTCATACTCAAAAAGTTAGTATTTTAGGGAAGAGTTGGGCAGAATAATCTTGGGACAAAACTTAACTCCTACCTTCTCTAACTTCCCATTTCTCCTGTCTCCTGTCTCCTGTCTCCTGTCTCCTGTCTCCTACCCCTGCTAAAAGACTTTTTCAGCAAACCCTAATTATTGAAGCGTAGCGCTATAAAGTGTACCCGATCGAGGTCTATACGCACAGAAGTGGTCAATTTTAATCTAGATTCAGGATTGTTGATAGGAGAAACCAATGACTAATTATGCTTATCCTGAAGTTCTAATTGACACACAATGGCTGGCCAAACACCTCAATGATTCTAAAGTCCGTATAGTGGAGATTGAGACAAGTCCACAGTCAGACAATAATGGTCATATTCCAGGTGCAGTTTTGTGGAATATTAATGACCTGCTGTTGCCGAATCTCCAGATAAATCTTGAGGTAAATGCCATCGAGAAGATACTTTCACAATCTGGCATTACCAATGAAACAACTGTTGTTTTCTATGGCAGCGACTCTACTATTGGAGGTTTTATCTTCTGGCTATTAAAATTATTTGGACATGAACATATACGAGTTTTGAACGGCGGATGTCAAAAGTGGATGTCAGAAGGTCGTCCAGTTACAACAGAATTATCTAGCTTCACTCCGACTGAGTACAGGGCAAAACCAATCGATCAAAATCTACGAGTATTACATGGGGAGGTTCAGTTATCAATTGGTCGTCCCGATACAGTCATACTAGATGTTCGTACCATTCAAGAATACCAAGGCGAACACTTTTTAATGAAGCCACCAGAAGCTTCGGAGCGTGCAGGACATATTCCCAGCTCTATTCATATTGAACATATACTGACGCTCAATGAAGATGGAACTTTTAAATCATTTGATGAGTTACAAATGCTCTACGGTAGTCATGGTATTACCTCAGATCGGGAAGTGTTTCCCTACTGTGCATTTGGTGGGCGATCAGGCTACATATGGTTTGTTTTGAAATATTTACTCGGTTATCCCAAGGTTCGGAATTATGATGGTTCGTGGAATGAGTGGAGTCGTTTACCTAATGTGCCGATTGAAAAATAGAGTTTCGACTTAGTTAACAATTTGCGATACGGAGCGCGACATAATACGCTAGTTCTCACAGGCAAGTACTAACGAGGGTGACGCTTTGTATCTTCTGCACTAATCCCTGCTATTCGCATTTCTAGCAGTCTATCTATATAGACGTAGACCTATCCTGAAATACCGCTCCCTACTAGGAACGGCGTAGTAAGGGTTTGAGGACTTTTTTAGTTATGTTAATTGACAAAGACTTAAATGTAAGTATAGATTATAGAGATGCGGTTGGCTTGACCGTTTCGGCTGTCGCCGACATGAAAATGCCTGTGGATGAGTAACCGCCGACGGCCTCAGAAGAAGCAGGAAGTAAACATCAATTTGTCGCATCGATGTGACGCTTTGTATCAGTTTTATGAAGCAGTAAGAGACAGACTCATACTTGAGTAATGAAATGCTATAGTTTCTCTGAATAATGTGACATTAAGCAGGGAAGATATGGAAAAGTCAGCAGTTAAACCAGAGTTTCCACTTGTAACAGTTGGTGCTTTAGTTAAAGGGCCTTCTGGTCGGATATTAATTGTTGAGACTACGAAATGGAAGGGTACATGGGGAGTACCCGGGGGAAAGGTTGAGTGGGGAGAGTCTTTAGAGGTTGCTGTGGCGCGGGAATTTATGGAAGAAGTGGGTTTGAAATTAACTGATATCTGTTTTGCAATGTTCCATGAGGCAATACTAGATCCACAATTTTATAAGGAAGCTCATTTTATTATGGTTAATTATTGGGCAGTTTCAGATTCCGAAGATGTTGTGCCGAATGAAGAAATTGTGCGATGGGAGTGGGTGACTCCTGAGGTTGCTTTTGATTTTCCTTTGAATAGTTATACTCGCATACTTATTGAAAAATTTCGGTCTCAAACCTCTTCGTTATAGTAAATAGCTATTTCAAAGTAAAAGAAAATATTGGTAAGATAAGTATTTCAGGGGCTGGCGTTATATAAATGTAAGATCATTTTAATAGTTTTTAGTGTTGTGGAATGGGCATCTTGCCCGTTCCTAATAAGCAATCATATTGGAATTGTAAGACTTGTGGAATGGGCATCTTGCCCGTTCCTAATAAGCAATCATATTGGAATTGTAAGACTTGTGGAATGGGCATCTTGCCCGTTCCTTCTATTTTCAGGCAGGCAGGATACCGGGTGCGCAGGCAGAATGCCTGCCCCACTCACTGATTATTACTGATTATTCCTGATACACAAACCTAACTTTGTGCGCAGGCAGAATGCCTGCCCCACTCACTGATTATTACTGATTATTCCTGATACACAAACCTAACTTTCTGCACTCCTTCTATCATTTGTAAGCCAAATTGAGCAGAAGTAAACTCATCTAATTTTAAATATTCATTCATTTTTTGAGCTAATTCTTCTAAATTAACTACTTCTTTCTCTTCATTATGCCAAGGTATAGGTGAAATTAAAAATTCATCCATAAGTTCGCCATTATCATCCCGTAAATTTTTTGACCATTCGGGAGATTCTACTGTAGGCGCATCTAAACCAAAGTGCATCGACTCTGGTTCGAGGTGAATATCAACAGTTTTCACTTCTCCTTGAAACAAACAAATTAATACATCTTCCGCTAAAGTTTCCATTCGTAATAAAGGTAAAATATTACCCTCAGTTTCGTCTATAGAATCTAAATCTGCCACTGCTTGATCGTAACCATCAACAATTAACCCAGGCCAACCAGAAACTACTTTTGATCGCATAATAATTCCGGTAATTTTCCGCTCTTCATTAAGATTAAAATCCTGATCAGAACGAATGTTATGGTCATCTTCTACATCTGCACCTGTAACTCTACCAATACTAAAGGCACCATCTTGTAAGCAGTCTATCCATAAAGGATCTACCCAGAAAAAACGAATTGATTCTGGTGGCAACAAACGTTCATCGGGAACTAAATAATTAAAGGGTATTCCTTTTAATAATTCCACTCCATTAAACCATTCTTTTAAGTTCGGGGGGATAAAATTGATGAGTTTATCCACTCGTCGAGAAATTAGAGGCAAATTTGATACCAGTTGCTCTAACCGTTTCAAGTTTTGCGAATGTTGTCGTTTCCAATTATATAATTCTATCGCTAAACGTCGATTTTCTAACATTAACATTCGTCCCAACTGCCAAGCAGCAGCATAGGATATATCAAACATGGCAATTGCAGAATCATAACGTAATAATTCGTCTGCTGCTTTGACGGGAAATTCATAAGTTTCTGTATTATAACCAGTATTTAAAGGACCTCGATACCAAGAAATTGTTTTACTTCCTTTTCGCAAACCATGAGGTACGGTTATATAACCATTTGCTAAGTATTTTTCTGTTTGGGGATTGTCATTTTCTGGTAGTCTTGGAGTAGAAGGTTGATGGTTTAGTCTTTGTAATAATTGGGTAAAAGTCTGATTAGGATCGACACAATCAAAACTCCAACTTGCTAAACTAACAAAGCGGATTAAATCTTCATCTCCTGCTCTTAGAAAATCAAAACCATCCTCAGTATACCGTCCTTCTATGGAAACTAAATGAACTATACTTCGACCATTAGGTTCGGGCAAACGATTAGAAATAATAGTGGCATATTCATTGCGAAAAGGTAAAAATTCTTTTTCTAATATTGGATCGGATGATGATGCTTTCCGAACATGAGCAAGATAAGCTAGATCATTATGGCTGGGTAAAATATCTTTTATATATTTCTTTTTGATGTCAATTACTGTTAGTAAATCTTTAGGTTTTTGCCCTAGTTGCAATTCTGTATCTTTGGGAAAAAAGATATTTTCTTCTCCCTCTAATAATTCTCCAAGAGTAATATTTTTGGGTTGGGGTTTATCTGCCTCATCTTCAAAATCTGAATCTCGAAATAAAAGCAAAATTAACCAAGAGAGATTTTCATCTTCAAATCCAGGATAACGTTCCCAAGGTAGGGTACTTCTTTTTACAGTAATATGAGGCAGAACGTTAGAATGATCTCCTAAACTTTCTGAAGGAGGAAAAACTGCATAAATAGAGTTAGGAGATAGGGGTTCAAAACGTTCTCCTTGTACTGTAAAAGTGAGTTCCCGTCCATAAGTTTTTAGGTCTGCATCTCTACCGTTGTAATCAAGAGTTTGCTCAACTTTTAGGTGGTAGTCTCCACTTTCTAAAGCTGGTTGATGGAATTCGATAAATTGAACTTGGTCTTTTTCTTTGGCTATCATGGAATTCACTCGTTTAATTATATTGGTTATTGACACCTTCTTTTTTCCTATCAAAATCTAACAATATAGCATTTCCCAAGCTAGTGAGGTACAGCTATGGAGATCCCCCCTAACCCCCCTTGAGAAGGGGGGAACTGGAAGTCCCCCTTTTTAAGGGGGATTTAGGGGGATCATTAATGTACCTAGCAAGGATGAAAACTGCTATATCTAGTTAAATGATCAGGTATTGA
>NZ_JAAHHG010000339.1 GCF_010692555.1 Okeania sp. SIO3B5
CATGTCCGGTAGCATCGGAGCGTGTATAAAATTAAGGTGACACTCTTGAGAAAACCTTCTGCCTCCTGCCTCCTGCCTCCTGCCTTCGTTAGAAAACCTTCTGCCTCCTGCCTCCTGCCTCCTGCCTCCTGCCTTCGTTAGAAAACCTTCTGCCTCCTGCCTCCTGCCTCCTGCCTTCTGTACACCAAAGTCTAATTATTCAACCGGACATGATATGATTCTATTAGGTACATAGACAAAATGGCGTTGCTGAAGCGCGTGTATGATATTAATCGCGCATTACTTAGGGTTTGCTGAAAAAGTCTTATGGGTGAGGGTAGGAGACAGGAGACAGGAGACAGGAGACAGGAGACAGGAGACAGGAGACAGGAAGGTTTATATCATGTTCGGATAATCAGTTATAAAAAACCTTCTGCCTTCTAACCTTGCTCTTTTCCTTCTGCCTTCTGCCCTCTGCCTCCTGCTTTCGGTCCACAGATATTATCAGTATTCAACCGAACATGATATTAGGGGTGGGTCCCTACTTCAGCAAAAAGACTTTATATCATGTCCGGATAATCAGTTATAAAAAACCTTTTCCCTTCTAACCTCTTCTTTCCTTCTGCCTTCTGCCTTCTGCCTTCTGCCTTCTAATCAATCACATTCCAAAAGACTAAACTGGCTGACAGGATAATCAAGAGGCAGAAATGTATAGCCTAATGGCGAACAACTAGACTTCACTACTTTAGTAAAAGTAATTCTTGACTCCTGGCGATCGCCACTTGATAAAAAAGTTATTTCTCCTGTAGCACCCTCAGAACTAAAATTTTCACTTGCTAAAATTTGTTGCAAGGCAATACGATTGAATTCTTTACGTTCTGGCAGCTTTCCTAATGCTGTAATCAAGGTTATAGCTGCATCATAAGCAAAAGCTGTACGCCAACTAACAGTTCCTCCCCAGATGTTTCTTGCTTGCAATGGAAAATCTGGATCAGGACTATTCAAGCTGTGCCACGGTGTAGCCACTATAACATTTTTCTCTGCTTCTTGAGCGCCAAACTTGAGAGTATAGTTACTATAGAGGTTCTCTCCAGTAATTATCGGTAAATTGAGCTGCCAATTGGCTTTTATTACCTCTATTGCCTTTGCTAAAGTGGAAATATCTGGCAATAATACAATTGCAGTAGCTTTTTGTTTTTCTACTCTATCTATAGCAGCACTGGCATTAAAAGAAGTTCTGGATAAATCAAACAATTCATTCATGTCTTTAACTATTTTGCCACCACCAGCACTGAAACTAACCATAAATTGATTCTTGAGAGATTCACTGTAAATATCATTAGGATTATCAAACACAGCTACTTTTTGCTGTTCGTCAGTAGATTGATTAATTAAGTAACTTGCCATTGCTTGAGTCATTGTGGCATCAGATGGTATCATCCTAAAGAAAAAATCATTGCGATTTGATAATTTAGAAGCACTAACAGTGGGAGAAATTAAAACCAGTTTATTCTGTTCATAAATTGGAGCTACTTCCATCGTAATTTCACTAAAAGTATGACCAATCACTGCCAAAACTTGACCTGTTAAAATCAGATAATTTGCTATTTTTACTGCTTGCTCTGGAGAGTTGCCATCATCAACAATAATTACAGTTAAACCCTTACCTCCAATCAAATTATCGCTCAGGTTTATGGCATTCTGAGCTTGAGCAACTCCCCGTAATTTTTCTAAACTATAGTTGAGAGCTTGTGACTCACCTGTCATTGATGCTACAACTGCTATAGTATAAGCATCAGTATTACTAGCAGCTAGTCTGGCATTATTCAGGTAAATCAGAATTTCTGGATCATTAAAGTGTTTTTTTCTAGCTGTTTCTAAAAGTTCGACTGCTTGCAAATAATCACCATCGGCAAAAGCTTTAATTCCTTCTTCTTTTTCTGTGGGTGCAGAACCTGGTATCAGAATTTCTTCCCCACAACTTAAATTATCATCCAGTTTTAAAGGACAAGTTGTTGGTGCTTCTGGTAAAATAGCAATTAACACAGCGATCGCTCCTAGTGTTAAAAGGGAAATCTTGCCTAACCATTTATTGACTTGGGGTGTGGCCTCTTGAGATTTACCCTTGAAGTTGAGTATTTTTTTCTGCAATGGAGAGTCAGATAAATAGTTTTTCATGGCGGGAGCAGGTTGTTTATTCTGGGTAGCTTCAACTTCTACTTGTAGTTGTTGGTTGTAGTCAGTCAGACGTTCCAAAATATCTTCGGTTGTTTGGGGGCGACACTGAGGTAAATTTGCCATCATCTCATCAATTAAGTCTGCTAATGTTTTTGAAATTTGAGTTGCATACTGTCTCCACATTAATCTACCACTCTGAGGATCGGTAGGCAAATTTCCAGGGTCTTGTGCTGTAACTAAATAAACTATAGTTCGAGCAATGGCAAAGACATCCGACTGTCGTGTGATTTTCCCTTCATATTGTTCTGGGGATGTGTAACCTTTAGAAATCATCCTAGTCACATTTTTGCTTTCAAATTTCCTTAAGTATGTTTCTGTAACTTGCCTAGTCGCACCAAAGTCAATTAATGCTAGTTGACCCCACTTTTGCTTGTGGGAATTTTGTTGATGTTCAGTGTGATTTTTTTCATTTTCAACCTCCTGTATGTGGTCTGATGTTTCTCCGTTTTTTTCTAGTTCATTCCCAGGCCATGCAACACTTTCTTCGAGCATTGAAATTGAAGATGCATTATTTGCTATACTAGCTCTAGCTTCTTCTATAAGTAAATTCCCATCAGTTCCAGAGGGTTGTTTTGCTCCATTATGATTGAAATTTATTGTTGTAGAGCTACGCAACATGATATTTGTTGGTTTAAGATCCCGATGGATGCAGTGATGCTGATGAAGTTTAGAAATGATTTCTACTAATTGTGTTAGCCAGGCGATCGCTTGTTCTTCTTCTATGGGTTGATGATGATGAATTTTTTGCAACCAGTCAGATAAATTTATACCCTCAATTTTTTCCATTACCAGACAGTGTAATGGTTCATCCCCCGCTTCTGACCAAATAAAGTATCCTTCTGGTTCGACTTGTGGTAATCCAGGTTCGTGTAACTGTGTTAAAACTTTTGCTTCTTGCTCAAACAAAGAAATTACTTGCTCCATTTCTTCATCTTCTATTGCTCTTGGCACTTTCAATATTTTCATAATTTTTATCGTACCACTATCATTAACTTCCCAAGTTTGACCAAAACCACAGTCTCCAATAAGTTTAATCGCTCGATAGTGCTTTTGTAATATTTGTCCAGGATTAATCATCTTCCTACAAGTCAAAAATTAAAAATCAAAGGTATAGCGCTGCGCACAGGCAACAGGCAACAGGCAACAGGCAATAGGCAACAGGCAACAGGCAACAGGCAACAGGCAACAGGCAATAGGCAATAGGGGGAATAATATCATGTCCGGTAGCATCGGAGCGTGTATAAAATTAAGGTGACACTCTTGAGAAAACCTTCTGCCTCCCCCCCTTTCAAAGCAGGGCTGTTTCAAAGTATTGTAGATTAAAGATGAGCGGGAGAACGGGAGTAATGGGCATTGTGGAACAGTGAAATTTGCCAAAATTTGCCGATTTTGAGCGCCCATAAGCATCCCTTTTACTCTAACTAAAATGGTGAAAAGTCAACTTTTAATCATAAATTAAAAGCCCTCATCCCCGTGTCTCCGTGTCTCCGTGTCTGGTGTGTCCCCGTGTCCCCGTGTCCCCGTGTCTATCGAGAATGAAACAGCCCTGCCCCCTTTCAAAGGGGGGGGTAGGGGGGATGCCTCCTGCCTTCCTTCCGCCAAAGTCTAACTATTCAACCGGACATGATATAAATTGCCGATAATATAAGACTTTTAGCTATTGGACACCTCCTGCAATTTGTAAATATGCCAGCGCACATTGCTATATATTAAAATATACAGACACTAAGTCATCATATTAAATCCCTTTAATTACAGATCATTCAGCACTTTAGTAGCCATGGCTTTTAGCTATTGTTATTATCAGGATATACAACCGGATTTAATATAATTTACTGACTACTATACCAATTTTATTGAGTTTTGTTAGAGAGTAATAAAGAAGTAATATCAAATCCGGTTAAACAGTTATAGAATGGTTAAGTCTTTATAATTCAGAATTTCCGTTTGTCATGCTTCGCAAACAGAATTTCCGTTTGTCATGCTCCGCAAACAGAATTCAGAAGAAGAAAGATAAGACAAGATGAGCGTAGTGGACTGACACAGCTAAAATGGTGCAATAAGTGTAGGTTGGGTTGAGGGACGATCTTCGGAGCTTATCCGTTAGGATAAACCCAACATTAGTAAGGTTTTGTTGGGTTTCCCTCCGGGAAGCTCCGCTAACACTGCCGTACCGCTACTTGGTGTGCAAGCTACAACCCAACCTACATTTTTAGGCGTGTCAGTCCACTACTAGACTACAATTGGTTGGAGTCAGAAACCCCATCCAATTGTTCCCTCTGTCTTCTGCCATTTTTAATTTTCTGTCAATTTACTAACTTCTGAATTACCACTATCTTTTAACAAAGTTTCAATATTTTTTGCCATTCGAGTTTGCTGCTCTAACTGCTTTGTTGAAGAGAATAAATCACCCAATCCATTAATAATCTGTTTAAGACTTCTCCTAAATCTATCATCCCCAGTTAAATCATCTAAATCTGATGTCATTTTCTGCACATTTTGAAATGTTGCTCTAGCTGAATCTAATGTTTGTTGCAACATAATTATATTTGTAGAACTATTTAAGTCACTAGAAATATCTCTTAGATTAGCAGAAGTTTCTACAGCATTTGCCGATAATATTTCTAAATTACCAATCAATTCTCCTCTTTCTAGATCGCTAACTATCGGACTTAAACTTTCCATTAACACTGCTAACTCTTCCGTCGTTTTCTCAATATTATCTAAAGTTGCTATAAGAGTAGAACGATTTGTATTAACAATTGAATTAATCTGGTCTGCTGTTAAACTAAATTTCTTCGCTACTTCCTCTGCAGAATTTGCGGAAGCGATCGCTGCCTCAGAAACTTTTGCTGTAGATTCTTCCATGGCTTTAGTCACATTTGCTATGCCATTGGAAATATCATTTACTTCTCTTTCTACAGTTTTAGTCAGACTACCCAAATCTCTCTCTACAGTATTAGTCAAACCACCTATTTCCCCTTCCAAAGTATTAGTCAAACCACCTATTTCTCCTTCCAAAGTATTAGTCAAACCACCCACTTCTGCTCTAAGAATTCCTGTTATTTCATCAACATCTTCTCTTAAATATTGACTTATACCTTGCACTTCTCCTCTAATAGTTTCTGATAAATCAGCCAGTTGTTTTGTGAGCTTAGAAGCTTCTGCAGAGGCATTAGCTGTATTTTCAGCAATTATTTTGATATTACTAAATAACTCTGGGTCACTATATAGATCAATTAAACGTATTCCTGCTCTTAATAGTTGCTGTATTTCTACTCCTGCTTGCCCTTGTAAACGGTCATTATTACAGATAATTATTTCCGGACAATTAGAGGATAAAGGACCAGCAGAAATTTCTGATTCTGGTATTCCACCTCTAGGAGTAATATCTATCACTGCAGTACCAATAAATGAAGATGTATTTGCTTGAATAAACACATCACGAGGAATAATTAAATCTTCAGGTTTAATTTCCAGACTAATATCTACTCCATTTGGCCCTGGTTTAATTCCTACTACCTGTCCAACATTAATACCTCGATATCTAACCGATGTGCCTAACTCCAGACTAGATGCACTTTCAAATTCCACTATTACCTTATAACTACGTTGGCCTAAGTTTACTCCCCTCAACCAAAGCACTAATACACCAAATAAACCTAATCCTAACAAAGTTAATAAACCAACTGAACCTTCTCTAGCTGTTCGCGATCGCATAGTTTCCCCAAAATTATCAATAAGCTATAGTTATATATACCTTCTCTATAGCAATGTGCGCTGGCATATTTACAAATTACAGGAACTGTCCAATAGCTAAAAGTCTTATATTATCCGTTTTTTATTCCCCTCGTGGGAGGGGGAGGGGCGAGGGGTGGGTTGCCAGATGAGCTGTTGCCTGCGCACAGCACTATAAATCTATTAATTTTTCTGGCCTTTAATCTGGCAATTATCAAAATAACATGGGTCTAAAACCCTGCCTTTTAAGGCTCAATATTTTTGGAGCCTTGCTCAAATGCCCTACTTCCCCTCCTGGGAGGGGTTAGGGGTGGGTTAACTTCTGACTCTCTTGGTGCGCGTTCCCTCTCTTGGTCAGCATTCCCTTGCGACTAGCGTCGTCGCGGGGTCGCACCGCTTCTGACTTCTGAGTTCTGACTTCGTTAAGTTCCTTGCCTTCCAGTCAAACCTCTATCCAATACCTGAATTGGCCCATCTACACTACCTGTAAAAAATTGTTGTACCAAAGGATTATCCACTGTATCAATTTCATCCACAGTACCAACCCACTGCACTTTACCCTGATAAAGAAATACAATTCTGTCTGCTGTGCGACGAATGGTACTATGTTGATGAGTAATCATTACATAAGTGCTACAACCACCATCTACATATTGTAAGCGACGTACCAAATCTTCAATTACAGTAGAAGCGATGGGGTCTAAGCCCGCAGTTGGTTCATCATATAATAATATTTCTGGGTCATCATAAGGATTTTCTGGATTAGTCATAATTGCTCTTGCAAAACTCACTCTTTTACGCATCCCACCAGATAACTCTGCCGGATAGCGATCGCCAATACTACCCAACCCCACCATTTCCAATTTTTGCTGCACCAACTCCTGAATCTGGGAATGTGGTAACTTACTCTGTTGATACAAAAGAAAACCCACATTTTCTTCTACTGTCAGGGAGTCAAACAGAGCAGCATTTTGAAAGACCATACCAATAGTAATTGGATCTTTCAAATCATCCATCCATCTAACTCGTCGCTTTCCCTGGACATAAACTTCTCCAGCATCAGGAGTCAATAAACCAGCAATAATTCTGAGAACTGTGGATTTACCAGTTCCAGATGGACCAATAATTGCCAATGCTTCTCCGCGATAAATTGTTAAGTCTGTTTCATCTAAAACAACATTAGACCCGAATGACTTACTAACTCCTTTCAATTCGATTATAGGTTCGTGGTTCATCGTTTACACTTAACAGTCCACAATAAAGTATTGGCCTTGAAAAAGCAGTAAGTATAGCAATAGACAGGTAGGGCGCGGACTTATACTGATAAGGATGCCGAATCAGGGGAAATGTTTTTCCCGCTGTGTCCCTGGTCTGTGCCATAACAGATTTTTTTGGCAGTATATCAAGGGAGCATAACAAAAGTATCCAAGTTTGAGATTTAGTCAGCCTCGATCTTCTGCACTTTAGCTTCTGTTATAGAATTTTCAAAAAATAATGTTACAAATAGTGTAAGTCAAGAAAAAGGAAAAAAGCTTTAGTTATCCAGGGCAGAGTTCAACAATTAATAATTAATAATTAGGGTTTGCTGATTAATTCTCGCTCGTATTGATAAATAAAGGTATTAGCCTTTTTGGGGTTCAAAAAAGTGCCAGCTTTTCAGTGCTAAGAGCTGCAAAAAGCTAGTATTTTCGGCTGACTATGGTAGAACAATCATGGAACAAAACTTAGCTCCTATCTGCTCACTCATTCCCCGTTCCTTCTGTCTCCTGTCTCCTTTCTCCTCCCCCTACTAAAAGACTTTTGAGCGCAAACCCTAATTAACAATTACCTATCCTTGAAAACGGATAGGATTGACTCAAAGGAAAATTTTTTCTTGTTTTTCCTTTAAATGAAAACCTTTAAACCTTAATTATTCGGTAAAAAGAAAGAAGTCAGAAACAATCAACAATTAATGATATATTTTCTCTCTCAACTAGATAAATAAGTTTTGAAAAAAATAGAGTAATTTTATACCAAAATGCTCTATTATTTGTAGCAAATATTAATCGTAGTTGGTGTTATAGCACAGAGAAATACTTTTCCCACTTTTGCCTGTTGCCTGTTGCCTGTTGCCTGTTGCCTGCTATCAAAACAATTTAATTCTGAAGCACCATAATACTGTCAGAATCTTCTTTATTGTAGATATTATTTTTGTAAAATTTGTCCTTAATCAAGCTAAGGCTAATATTGCTATGTCAACTGGTTTAGTAAAGAAAACTCTGCGTATCTTTCTTAAAAGTAATTTTTTTGTTGCAAAACGTCGTCAGACCAACTCTCAGATAATTGGCCAATGGTTTAAGTGGCTATCTCCAGGATTATTTATCAAGCGGTGGTTACTCCTGAGTGCTGCTGGCGTACTACTCACTAGCTTAGGTCTATCAATATGGACTGGAATGACACCAATTTTTTACACCCTACGGCTACTTAAACAATTTTTGGGCTGGGTGACGACTATATTTCCTAATTATATTTCCGGGCCCATAATTATCTTTGCTGGATTACTTTTTATCTTCTGGGGTCAAAATCGTAGTATTAATTCTATTACTCAGGTGTTAATACCAGAGGGAGAGGAAAAATTGGTGGATCGGTTACTTGCCCATCGACGATTAAATCGAGGTCCAAAGATAGTTGCTATTGGTGGAGGTACAGGTCTTTCCACCTTGTTAAGAGGTCTCAAGGATTACAGTGCTAATATTACTGCTGTTGTGACGGTGGCAGATGATGGTGGTTCTTCTGGTAGGTTACGACGAGAGATAGGGGTACTACCACCAGGGGATATTCGTAATTGTTTAGCAGCTTTGGCTAATGAGGAAAAGTTATTAACTGAGTTGTTTCAGTATCGGTTTCGTGCTGGTGATGGTTTGGTGGGACATAGTTTTGGCAATCTTTTCCTCACGGCGATGAGTGAAGTTACTGGAGATTTGGAACAAGCTGTAGCTGCGAGCTCTCAAGTTTTGGCTATACAGGGTCAGGTTTTACCTGCTACTCTTACTGATGTGAATTTGTGGGCAGAATTGGCTGATGGACGACGTATTGAGGGTGAGTCTAATATTACGGAAGCTAGGGGAAAAATTGTCAAAATTGGCTGTACTCCGGAACACCCTCTTGCTTTGCCCAAAGTTTTACAGGCAATAGAAGAAGCTGACTATATTATTATTGGCCCTGGTAGTTTATATACTAGCGTGATTCCTAATTTATTAGTGTCTGAAATTGCTGAGGCAATTGCTTCTAGAAATATTCCTAGTATTTATGTTTGTAATATTATGACTCAGCCTGGAGAAACTACTGGATATACTGTGGCTGACCATATTCGTGCTATTGATGTTGCTACTGGTAAACGATTATTTGATACTGTATTAGTTCAGGGAAAAAGTCCTTCAGCACAAGCATTAGTTCGTTATGCTCAAGAAGATTCTCATCCAGTTTTTCTTGACCGTGAAGAAGTTAGAAATTTAGGAAGGAAAATTCTTTTGACTAATGTGATGTATGAGGATGAAAAAACTGGTTTTGTTCGTCACGACTCGATGATGTTAGCACAGGTATTATTAAAATGGTATGAGCGGATTGAATTTAATAAATAGGGTTTACCGATCAAATCTAAAAGCATTGACATATAAAATTTTTAGCATTTTTTAGTTAAAAAAAGTTCAAGCTTTTAGGTCGTAATGGTTCAAAAAATTAGCATTTTAGGCGCATAGTTGCGCAGAATAATCAAGGGATTATTCTTCTTCCTACCTCCTCTATAATTCCCCTAATACCAATTCTTAAAAGTAATGCTATACTTGGGTAACACTTCAGTTATTAAGTTACTAATACTAACTTTATCATTTTTTGCTAATTAGGGCTTGCTGATTAAATCTAAAAGTCTTTACAGATAAAGGTAAGTGCCTTTTTAAGTATCAAAAAGTGCGAAGTTTTAGGTGGTAATGGTTCAAAAAAGAGCGGATTTTGCTCAAGAGTTGGGCAGAAAAATCTAGTGCCGCTACGCGGAAATCATGCATTCAAAAGTCAAAAGTCAAAAGTATTGATTGGTAAGGCTTTTCGGATTTTGTAACTGGTTAGTTATTTCTGCCATCCTGCACTAGGGACGATTCTTACTACTATCTCCTCTATAATTCCCATTTCTCCTGTCTCCTGTCTCCTGTCTTCCCCTCCTGGGAGGGGTTAGGGGTGGGTTGTCTCCTACCCTCACCCATAAGACTTTTTCAGCAAACCCTAGTTAGCAGCCAAGTTAATGTTAATTATTCTTCTGTTTATTCCTTCCCCACTCCCCTACTCCCCCTCCTGGGAGCTATGCTTTACCCACATATTTCTTAACATAAAACTTGACAAAATAGACGAATTATAAGTAAGTCTTGGCTCGGCTTTTTCGGGAGAAAAAATGTATGGAAAAATACTTTTTTTCTGACAACTTCAGTAGTTTTACTTATACCAATTTAAAAAAAGAATGTTACGAATAATAAGTGCAATAAAAAGATTTTGCAGGAAATGTCCCTTTGATAAAAAAGAGAATTTACGACCTGAAAACTGGTATTAAATCTATTCCCATACGGCTCCTGAATTGCAGGATTGCTGTTTGCTTCGCGGTGACAAACGGAAATTCTAAGAAATACTCTAGTGCAGGATGGCAGAAATAACTAACCAGTTACAAAATCCTAAAAGCCTTACCAATCAACCCACATTCCGCACCACAAAATGTAGCAACCGAAGGAGGAGTCAGGAGACAGCTATACTGGAGACAGAATTTGAGAAGAAAATCATAGCTGCCGCGATCGAGTACACGATCGAGTAAGTATTTATGCGTAAATTTCTTACTCAGAATTTGATCGACGAAAAAAGTAATTGAGATGATTTGTATAGT
>NZ_JAAHHG010000034.1 GCF_010692555.1 Okeania sp. SIO3B5
GGCGGAGCAAGTGCGGCAGCTATATCGCTTGTTTTTGATTGTCTATTTTTTAACGATCGCTTGTCAGTCCAATAGTCACTTTTCGCTGACTATTCTATTGCACCATTTTAGATGAAACAATCCAGTACGCTATCTTTGGTGATGGCTTGATGTTCTATTTACTATTGTCCAATAGTTATAACTCTACTGAGAAAGCGTACGCTATCTTTGGCGATGGCTTGATGTTCTATTTACTATTGTCCAATAGTTATAACTCTACTGAGAAAGCGTACGCTATCTTTGGTGATGGCTTGATGTTCTATTTACTATTGTCCAATAGTTATAACTCTACTGAGAAAGCGTACGCTATCTTTGGCGATGGCTTGATGTTCTATTTACTATTGTCCAATAGTTATAACTCTACTGAGAAAGCGTACGCTATCTTTGGTGATGGCTTGATATTCTATTTACTATTGTCCAATAGTTATAACTCTACTGAGAAAGCGTACGCTATCTTTGGTGATGGCTTGATGTTAATTTTACTATTGTCCAATAGTTATGACTCTACTGAGAAAGCGTACGCTATCTTTGGCGATGGCTTGATGTTAATTTTACTATTGTCCAATAGTTATTGCTCTACTGAGAAAGCGTACGCTATCTTTGGTGATAGCTTGATGTTAATTTTACTATTGTCCAATAGTTATGACTCTACTGAGAAAGCGTACGCTATCTTTGGTGATGGCTTGATGTTAATTTTACTATTGTCCAATAGTTATTGCTCTACTGAGAAAGCGTACGCTATCTTTGGTGATGGCTTGATGTTAATTTTACTATTGTCCAATAGTTATTGCTCTGCTGATTAAACCTCAAAGCTCTTACAGGTAAAAGTTTCAGTCTTTTTCACCTCAAACATTGATGTTCTATTGATCTATTGTCCAATAGTTACAGCAGTTTCCGCGTATTATGAAGTACATATGCACAAGCAAGTGCGGCAGCTATATATTTTCATGCAACAAAGCCATTATGGCTAATTAATTAATTATTAATTATTAATTATTAATTATTAATTATTAATTATTAATAATATCATTGTAATTTTTTGAGTTGATCTAGAGAGTCTTGATATAACTTTTGATTTCCTTGTTGTTTGAATAAGTCGGCAGCTTTTTTAAAGTCTGATCTGGCTTTTTCAATATTTTTGTTACCCTTGTGAATCAAACCCCTGTTATGGTAAGCCCGAGCATATTTGGGATTGAGTCGAATAGCTTGGTTAAAGTCAGCGAGCGCCTTTTCATTTTTTCCCTGCTTGCGGTAAACAATACCCCTACCGTTGTAAGCTTTAGCATATTTGGGATTGAGTTGAATAGCTTGGTTATAGTCAGCGAGCGCCTTTTCATTTTTTCCCTGTCTGCGGTAAACAATACCTCTGTTATTGTAAGCTTGAGCATATTTGGGATTGAGTTGAATAGCTTGGTTATAGTCAGCGAGCGCCTTTTCATTTTTTTCTAGGAGAGTGTAAACAAGACCCCTACCGTTGTAAGCCTTATCATATTTGGGATTGAGTCGAATAGCTTGGTTAAAGTCAGCGATCGCCTCTTCATATTTTCCTTCGTTATAGTGCTTAACAGCCTTTTTCAAGTAACTTTCAGCATCCTGAGCGCTAGAATCTTTTTGACTAACGATCGCCTCTGAATTACCAGGATTCAACCTATCGTCTCCAGTTGAAGAACTTGGAGTAACAATTTCTACTGTACTTATTTCTGCTTCAGATTTACTATAGCCAACTAGAGCTATTGTGATTAATCCAATTATTAGTTTAGTAATATGTTTCATTATGGTTATTTGGTTATTTGGTTCTTTAAACATTTTGAGATAGGTTTGACGGAATGCTCCGCAAAGGTTTCTAGAATTATAGCGCTGTGCGCAGGCAACAGGCAACAGGCAACAGGCAACAGGCAACAGGCAACAGGCAACAGGGGGAATAAATTGCCTATAATATAAGACTTTTAGCTATTTAGCCCCTCCTACAATTTGTAAATATACCAGCGCTCATTACTATATACCAAATCCGCTTAGAAAAAGGTAGTTTATCCAAATCCTTCTAATCCTTTGACTTTTAGTATTCAATAGACATCTCCAGAAAAGAGGGAACAGGGAACAGGGAACAGGGAAGAATAATTGATAATTTCTGGATAATAATTGACTTTATTTTTGATTTTTGGAGAAGTCTAATAAATCTCCTATCTAAACCGGATTTAGTATTATTGTAATTCTCTGAGTTGATCTAGAGAGTCTTGATAATCCTCTTGATTTCCTTGTTGTTTGTATAAGTCGGCAGCTTTTTTAAAGTCTGATCTGGCTTTTTCAATGTTCCTGTTATATCATGTCCGGATAATTAGTTATAAAAAAACTTTCTCCTTCAACTCCAGTTCTTCTTCTTTCTTCCCTCTTTACTCCTGACTCCTGAGGACTGACTCCTGACTCCTCCGTAGTTATTTATTTATCACTGTTCAACCGGACATGATATTACGCTTGTGAATCAAACCCCTGTTATAATAGGCATGAGCATATTTGGAATTGAGTCGAATAGCTTGGTTATAGTCAGCGATTGCCTTTTCATATTTTCCCTGTTTATAGTAAGCAACACCCCTGTTATAGTAGGCATTAGCGTATTTGGGATTGAGTCGAATAGCTTGGTTATAGTCAGCGATCGCTTTTTCATATTTTCCCTGGTCATAGTAAACATTACCCCTGTTATTGTAAGCCTTGTCATATTTGGGATTGAGTCGAATAGCTTGGTTATAGTCAGCGAGCGCCTTTTCATATTTTCCCTGTCTGCTGTGAACAATACCCCTGTTATTGTAAGGCAGCCAAAGTTCGGGATTGTTTAGTCTGATAGATTCGTTGTAATCAGCGATCGCCTTTTGATATTCTCCTCGGTTAAGGTAAACATTACCCCTGTTATTATAAGGTTCAGCATATTTGGGATTGAGTCGAATAGCTTGGCTATAGTCAGCGATCGCCTGCTCAGACTCTCTTCTATTAGAGTGTTCAAGACCCTGATTAAAGTAGTTTTTAGCTTCCTGGATTTGAGATGAAGTAACATTACCAGAATTTCTGACAGTCCGATTTTCTCCCTGCCTTTGTCTTTCAACTTCTAGCTCTTGCGCTCGCCGTTCAGCCTCCTCACGCTTCCTTCGCTCCTCCTCCAGTTGTTGTCGTTGCCTTTGTAGTTCAACTTCCCGTTCTTGTTTTGCTCTCTGTTCTGCCGCTAGAAGTTGCTTTTGCCTATCAGCTTCTAACTCTTGCGCTCGCCGTTCAGCCTCCTCAGGCTTCCATCGCTCCTCCTCCAGTTGTTGTCGTTGCCTTTGTAGTTCAACTTCCCGTTCTTGTTTGGCTTTCTGTTCTGCCTCTTGAAGTTGCCTTTGTCTTTCAACTTCTAGCTGTTGCGCTCGCTGTTCAGCCTCTTCACGCTTCCGTCGCTCTTCCTCCAGTTGTTGTCGTTGCCTTTGTAGTTCAACTTCCCGTTCTTGTTTTGCTCTCTGTTCTGCCGCTAGAAGTTGCTTTTGCCTATCAACTTCTAGCTGTTGCGCTCGCCGTTCAGCCTCCTCACGCTTCCGTCGCTCCTCCTCCAATTGTTGCTGTAAGTTAACTTCCTCATTTTCTCTAGTTGAAGAAGAAGAAGCAACAGGAGTTCCCCTCACCAAAACCCTGCTCACCTCCTCTGGTATATCCCGCAACAAAGTCGAAATCAAAACACCATCTCCATCTCCATCTTTTTTCACCAACCCCACATGAATACCCATCAACTGCCCCCTCTCATTCAACACCGCTCCCCCACTCATACCTTTATAAAAATTCTCACCAGGTACAGTATGTTGATAATTCAAATTATTGCCTACTTTTGGCTTAGTCACCTGAGCGGGAGTAAACTGAAAACCTTCCGTTCTACTAAACTTACCCAAACTTACCCATACACGATTGCATAAGCTTTGGAGTTAGCTTCCTGTTTCACTGAAGACCACCGACCACAGTCTGCAAACTTATCTTCTCCACAGGCTTAAATTCGCTCTTGACTCAAGCTACTGATTCACATAGTTTTTCAGGTTGATAGCAGCATTCAAATCTCTATCACCTTCAAAACCGCATTCACTGCACTCATAAGTTCTCAAGTGCAACGGCATTTTCTGTTGATGTCCACAGTTTGAACATATTTGAGAACTTGGATAAAATCTATCCGCTATGACTAATTCACTGCCGTACCATTCGCATTTGTATGTAAGCTGACGCTTAAATTCATAAAAGCCACAATCAGCAATAGCACTTGCTAGTTTGTGATTTTTGAGCATTCCACTTACATTGTCATACCTCAATTACTATGGTGCTGTGGTTTTTGGCTAACCATGTTGTGAGTTTATGTAGTGCATCTGCTCTGATATCAGCGACTTTTTTGTGAACTTTGGCTAGTTTTTTTACTGCTTTGCGTCGGTTTTTGGAACCAATAACTTTTTTGCTGACTGCACGTTGATGACGAACTAATTGTTTTTTGGCTTGTCTGTAGGCTTTGACGTTAGTAAATTTGCTGCCATCAGAACAGGTTGCTAATGTATTTATGCCTATGTCTACACCTATAGTTTCTCCTATTTTTTCTGTTGGATAGAATTCAAAATTGTACTTAAAACTGATGTACCAACTATCTGCTTTTTTTGTTAGCGAAGCTCCTCTGAAAGAGGCTATGGTGACGTTTTTTACTCTGTAGGAAGGTAAGATTTCATAAGTTTTTACTACTCCTATTCTGGGTAATTGTATGTAGTTTCCTTGGAAAATATTAATACTTCCTTCTAAGTAAAAGCTATCTTTTCTACCTTTTTTCTTGAATTTTGGGAATCCACGTTCAGGAATAGTTAGAAAGTTTTTAAATGCTCTGTCTAAATCTCTTAATGCTTGTTGTGGGGCACCCGATCGATACCTCATAATACCAGGGATTAATTGATTTTACTTCAGCTACTAAACGTTTATGCAAGGTGATGGCGCTTGGGCGTTTTTTAGTTTCTTCGTACTCAGTAATACAAGTTGCTAATCCCCAGTTATAAGCATGACGAGCTACTCCTGCGTGTTTGGCAAGTATTGTTTTTTGTTGATTGTTAAGTTTGAGCTTAGTTTTAAAAGATTTCATGATTATTGTTTTTGTTGACACTAAGCGCCCAGTTCTGCTGATTCTGATATAGTTAATAAATTAGACATAAATCTATTATATCATAGTAAATGTCTAATTATGTATCACTTTGTCTAATTATTTCAATACTGTTGATAGCCCTACTGCCTACTCCCTACTTCCTCTTTTCTAGAGATATCTACAGGACTTACGCAAAGACACTGTGTATAGAGTCCAGTAACTATTGGACAATAGTTATGAGTACTATATATAGCGTATCTGCGTAAGTCCTAATCGATTTAGACTATTAGACATCTCCAAAAATCAAAAATAAAATCAATTCTCACACATAAATTATCAATTATTTCCCCTCCTGGGAGGGGTTAGGGGTGGGTTCCCTACTGCCTACTGACTCTTTTCTGGAGATGTTTATTTGGACTATTTCATCTCATTTAAACGAAGATCTTGCTGAGGAACAGGAATCTCTATTCCTTCTTGAACAAATCGTTCCTTAATCTGATGAAGAGCTTCATTATATACTTTCCAATAATCTGAAGTTTTAGTCCATCCTCCTACATACAGATCGACGAAATATTCTTCAAATTTCCATGCAAATGTACTCGGTGCTGGTTGCTCTAATACTAAAGGATGAGATTTAAAAACATCCAAAAGTAATTGCTCAACTTTAGACAAATTCTCACTATACCCAACCCGAATTTGCAAACTAACGCGACGAGTATCTCTCGCACTATGATTAACGACTACACTACTCAAAACTGAGTTATTGGGAATTGTAATAATCTGACCAGTCCAACCTTTTACTTTTGTATGAGCAAGACTGATGGAGTCAATATAGCCCCATGTCCCACATAATTCTACCTCATCACCGACATTAAATGGGTTATAGATCATAATCATTAAACCACTAGCCAAATTACCAATATTGGTTTGCAAAGCAAATGCCAAGATGAAGCTAGTACCACCAACTAAAGCGAGAATTGGACCAAGATTTATTTCCAAAGCAGTCAATGCTAATAAGACACCAACACCAACAGTTGTTTGCCACACAGTTCTGACCAATAATTGACGCAAAGGCTCGGAAACTCCCCCTACAACTCGCAGACTCCTATTAGTAACAAAGCCTAAAATCCCAGCAACAATTACAGAAGTAACCACAATTGCAGAAAAGATACCAATATTTGTGCCCCAACGTAAACCACCTTCTTCTGATTTTAGCCAACCACCTATCCTTAACCACAAACCTTCAGTATCGCTCACATCAATCTCGACACCACTAACAGATTGAATATATTGTCGGAAAGATTCAGCTTCGCCTCCTTTACTCTCAAATTCATCCAAAACAGTATCAAAGCGATCGGCAAGAGCAGTTTGTTCTTGTTGAAGTTCAGTAACACCAACAACCAATTGAGTCTTGACTTCCGATGCCTCTTCACTAGAATCTTCTAATTGCTCAGATAATGCTTCTAACTGTTTTTCTTTCTCTGCTAATGCCTGTTGACTATCGATATCATCTGTATTACTGACTTCATCTTCGATCGCTTCTGCTACTTCTTCTAGATTTTGGGTAGCTTCCTCAGTTCCTTCACTTTGCTTTTTAACCTCAACAGCTTCTTCAATAGCTTCTTGAGCTTTGGTAAGTTCTTTTTGTGCAGTTTCTAGATTGTTTTCAGCTTCCTCTGCTTCTGAAGAACCAGGAGATACATTCTTTTTTGCTGCCTCTGCTTCCTCAAGAGATTTCTGAGCTTTTTCTATAGCATCAACCGCTTCTTCAGATTTTCGGGTTTCCCTATTCTTGCGTTTGATTGCAATTTCAGCATCGCTAATCTCCTGAACTTTGGCTTTTAGCAAATTCTGCCAAGCTTTAGCCTCGACTGCTAACTCCTCCTGAGTCAGAGGTTTGAGCAAAAGCTTCAGCTCATCCACAGGAATTTCCGGTTCTTCAGTAGTAATTGCTGTTATTGTGGCAGAAGTTTCTGATTCTTGGGAACTAACAGGAGATACCCATAGCGTTAGGGTGCAAGCAATTACTGTTAGGCAAAATACTTGCCATTGATGCCTAAAAATAGATTTTTTTCTTTTCTTCATTAATTAAAATTACGCTTTTTTGAAATATTTACTTTCTCATCAAGCAGCATTATTAGTATTATTCATAATAATTACGATATAACAGGAAAATCCATACTATATTATTTTTAATATTATCTTCCACTACTAGATCTGTGCATTAGGTTTTAACTTGAAAATTCTTAATGCATGACTTTTGACTTTTGAATTGAATCTAAACTGACACAGCTAAAATTGTGCATTAGCTTTTAATACCAAGCGTGATAAATGTTTGTTACAAATGGTAGGGAGGTTGCATGCAACGTCCCTACGAAAGAAAGAAGAAGGGATAAATATTGAAAAAAAGGGAAAAAAGATAGATATAACTATCTAAAACGAACTGGAGCAGCTATTTTTAAGCATATCCGAGCAATATCTACCTTTTTGTAGCATTCTTTTTTCACGCTTGATATAACTTGAAAATTCTTAATGCATGACTTTTGACTTTTGACTTTTGAATTGAATCTAAACTGACACAGCTAAAACTGTGCATTAGGTTTTAACTTGAAAATTCTTAATGCATGACTTTTGACTTTTGACTTTTGAATTGAATCTAAACTGACACAGCTAATACCAAATTGATAAATGTTTGCTACAAATAATTATGGCATTTTTTATAATTTATGATTTAGTATTTAGAATGCATTATAAATATATTTAATACTATTTTTAATGTACAAAATCATTTTTTTTCGTGAAATCTACTTTATTTAAAAGTATTTTTATGGTGCTTATTGTTCGTAACATTCTTTTTTTTAAATGGTATAAAATTGTGCATTAGCTTTTAATACCAAGCGTGATAAATGTTTGTTACATAGCAATGTGCGCTGGCATATTTACACATTATTTTTTGTACACCTTTTCTAGAATGCACTTTGAGCTGGGCCTTGTAAATACCTGAGCGCTCATTGCTACAAATGGTAGGGACGTGGCATGCAACGTCCCTACGAAAGAAGGAAGAAGGGATAAATATTGAAAAAAAGGGAAAAAAGATAGATATAACTATCTAAAACGAACTGGAGCAGCTATTTTTAAGCATATCCGAGCAATATCTACCTTTTTGTAGCATTCTTTTTTCACGCTTGATATAACTTGAAAATTCTTAATGCATGACTTTTGACTTTTGAATTTTGAATTGAATCTATAGGCCGAAACGCTATTACTCCATAAGCATCAACAGACAAATATTTTGATGCTGCCTGTTGAATATCTGATGAGTCAAGTGCCTGAATATGTTGAGGATAATTTAGCGCTGGTGCTAAGTCTCCAACTATTGAGTGATAGTAACCATATAAATTAGCTCGATCGCTTGGTGTCTCATTAGCAAAAACAAATCTGTTGGCGACTAATGTGCGAATGCGTTGAATTTCTGTTTCTGTCACCGACTCTTGTTGGATAGTATGTATGTGGTGAGCGATCGCTGCTTCTACTTCAGCTAAATTTTCTTCTGGCAACCTAGCAGAAATATAGAAAACACCTTGATGACGATGACTCATATTACTCACACCAATAGAATAAACCAAACCTCGTTCTTCCCGTAAGTCACGCACCAGGCGAGATGTTTTCCCCCTACTCAAAATAGTTGCTAACACATCCAAGGTATAACTTTCATGTAATTCAGTTAACCCAGGTACTCGCCAAAGCATAATTAATCTTGCTTGCTGAAGAGCTTCGTCAACTACTTCATGGCGGACTATTTCTGTAAAAGGTAGTTCTGGGGTGAAATTATTTGTGGGTGGTAGTGGAGGTATTTCTAGAATATTTTTGCTGTTTTCAGCTTCAGTAAATGAGCTGGCAACGATATCAATTAATTCTTCTACTGGTAAATTTCCGACTACAGTAGCAGTCATGGAAGTAGGTTGATACCAAGTCTGATGAAAGTCGCGCATTTGTTGGGGTTGCAGTTGAGAAACAACTTCAGCAGGACCTAATACCGGACGACGATAGGGTAATTTTTCAAAGGCGGTTTCAATGGCTTTTCGGTAACAACGACGGTTAAGGTTATCATCTGAGCGTCGAATTTCTTCTAGTACAACAGAACGTTCTCTTTCAAAAGGATCATCAGCAATACTGGCATTGAGGAGTACTTCCCACTGCAAAGGTGCTAATTTTACAAAGTCTTTAGGAGCAGTGGTAATGTAAAAGTGGGTGTAGTCTTGGCTAGTGGCAGCATTCATTACAGCACCTTGTTGTTCCACTAAGCGTTCAAATTCACCACTAGGGAGTTTGGGAGTGCCTTTGAAAATTATATGCTCGAGAAAATGGGCCATACCATTAATTGCCTCAGATTCAACAGCAGAACCAACGTTTAGCCAAATATTGAGGTTAACTGCTTCAACTGGTAAATATTCGGCAATGATAGTAAGTCCATTTGATAGTTGGTGGATAGTAGGGGCGTTGAGAGATTCGAGGGTTGGTTGGACTAGGGTTGAGGTCATTCTTGATTTTTTCTGTGGTTTGCCTTTATCAATATATTTCAATATATTAGACATCTCCAGAAAAGAGGGAACACCGGAGCTGGGAACAGGGAACAGGGAACAGAAAGAAATAATTCAGGACTTACGCATGAACGCTATTAGTAGGGTGTGTTAGCGGTAGCATAACGCATAAATGACTATATCTAGGGTTTGCTGAAAAAGTCTTATGGGTAAGGTTAGGAGACAGGAGACAGGAGACAACCCACCCCTCGCCTCTCCCCCTCCCAGGAGGGGAAGACAGGAGAAATGGGAATTATAGAGGAGGTAGGAGGAAGAATAATTAAGGGATTATTCTGCGCAACTCTCGCCTAAAATGCTAATTTTTTGAACCATTACGACCTAAAAGCTTGGACTTTTTTTAACTAAAAAATGCTTTTACCTTTATATGTCAATGCTTTTAGATTTAATCAGCAAACCCTATCTATTGTTAGTGCTTAAGTCCTGCTAAATTTTTGGTGATTTTAGTTGATTTTTATAGCAGAAGGAAGAAGCAAGAGGCAAAAAGGAAAAATATTGTTTTATCTTAGTTTTAGGCTTTTGATCTGTAAAGTTAATGTTAATTATTCTTATGTTTATTTCCCCTCCTGGGAGGGGTTAGGGGTGGGTTTTCTCCATGTACGGAGGTTGTATGCAACGTCCCTACCTACTCCCCTACTCCTTAGAAGGGATCGTTAATTCCTATTGACCACTATATTTTTCTTCTTACTTTTGACTTTTGACTTTTGACTTTCTTATGCCTTTCTTCCACCAAGGTATAAGTATTCAAGCAAACATGATACTACAACCAAATATTAGGAAATATTGATTTTCCTATCTCTCTAACTGACTTATTAATTGTCCTGGCAAATTGAATATGCTCCTCATCTTTTTCTACGGGAATAATATTAGCTTTCTCTCCTAACTTAAACTTATCTACTACTAAGTTAGCTGCTTCTAATCCTGTTACATAAGCTTTTTCCTGAGACCATGAACCGTGACGATTAACAATCCAATCTCCACTCATAAATACATTATCAAAACTTGTTTTAGCAGAGAGTAAATATTGATAACTACCAGGAAAAAAGTGAGTAACAGCTTCTCTGACTCTAACCACACTTTGGTCAATAATTTCTGCCTCTATAAATTCTGGAATACAAGTTGCTAAATATGTCTGTACCATTTTAATAATTTCCCCATCGCTCAAAGGCAAAAACTGATTAGCATGATAAAAATCTACTTCTACAACTGTTCCTGGTTCATGGCGAAATTCGTCATGTAAAGCATTCAAATCAAAAAACGTCCAGCCTGTAGTTGTATCAAATCCAAAACAAGCATTAGAAGCACGAGGAATTGAAATTTTTCGGTCGAACCATAATCTAGTTCCTAATACATCAACTCCACCTAAATTATTAATATTCCTAAATTCTTGACGACTTTGCAGAGCCTCACTCCCTGCCATAATCTTTTTCATTCCGCTAATACCAACAGCAAAAATTACCGCATCTGCCTCAAATATTTGGTCTTCACAAACAACCTTTGTTGCTTTGCCATTATCATCAACAATTAAGTCAGTAACTCGCTGTTTTGTCAGAACTTTTCCACCTAGATTTTCGATATTTTCTACCCAAGGTTTAAATATCATTTCTCCTACAGTACCGCGACACCAAACTACATCAAAATCTGGTTGATGAGCTAGGATAAAATAATATAACATTCCCAATGCAGCAGCAGCCGAACATTGTTCTCCCGGAGCAAATAAACCAACTAATAACATGGCATTAAAAGCATCATCATATAATCTGTTTGTCACGCCATATTGTTTGAATAATTCTCTCGCTGTTACTGCATCGTATCTTCGCCAAGCTTCATCCGAATTATCAAAATCTATCACAGAATAAAGCAGTGGGAGAGCAGAAAGGCGATCGCTCAAAGGCAACCTTTTAAATTGAGTATAAATAAAAGTACCAAGAGGCGTTGGTAAAGGTGGTAAGTCTTGAAAAATAGGTGATTCTACCTCTAACCCAGCAGGAGAATATTGAGCTGAACGAGTCCAGGGAGTAAAAGGAGCGAGGTTTAATTTCTTGACAAGAGAAAATATGTTATGGTAGGGATACCAAAAACCATGTATGCCCACTTCTACGGAACGGCCTCCGGGAGTTTTCCAGCCAGCGACTAAACCACCGGGATAAGGGCCAGCTTCTAGGAGTGTAACATCATAGCCATTTTTGGCTAGGTGGTGAGTGGCTCCTAAACCAGCCCAACCAGCACCAACTACTACTATCTTTGGAGTTTGAGTTCCTGTTGTCATACTACTTTTTTTTAAGTCAAAAATTCAGTAATTTTTGTGGATTTTCTCAAGCCAATTTTCAGGCGAGTTTCCCAATTTGCTTCTAATTTGCTTAATTTTCTAGTAGTTGTCAAGGCTATGCATAGATAATATTTTGAAGGATAAAGAATATGATAAGAGATTTCATTAATGGATAATTGATAATGGATAATTGATAATTACCTCTGGTTAAAACCGTTACGGAATTAGACATCTCCACCAAAAGAGGGAATAGGGAATAGGGAATAGGGGGAAATAAATGATAATTTCTGTACGATAATTGATTTTATTTTGGATTTTTGGATGATGTCTATTGAATATAAGGAAATATTATTTCTTTTCTTGGTTGATTGGAGGACAGCGAGGGGACCGCTCTTATAAGAGCCGCTCCGCTGTTAGCGCAGCTTTGCGATAGCAAACGCCATCCGGAGACCGCTTTTTTTCCCTTTAAAAGAGTCGGCTTTAAACCAGAATTATTTAATTATTAATTAGTTAATTATTCGGTAAAAATATTAGTTAGAAATATCTGAAAATTTTGTATAGGAGTCAGGAAGGAAGAAGAGAGAGTTTTAAGGTAATAAGTGAAGAGTAAAGTTTTTTGGGGTTACAAATTAAGAAATAGGTTTAGACTTTGACTCAAAAAAACCTAATATTAATCATTCTAGCAATTCTCAAATCCAAAATCCTCTTCATCAAAAATCTCAAATCATTCGTCACTGTGCAACGCCTAAAATTTAATATCTAGAATAAAAAGTTTTCCTATTTTATTATGAGGTTATCTGAGAAGTCTGTATTGCTACATAAAAGCCTCCTAAATTCCCTAATTTTGGGGGACTTTTATCAGCTAATGGATTCTTGTTCCCCCCAGAATTGGGGGGCTAGGGGGGCAAAATTTCAGTATTAAACAACTTTTCAGATATCCTCAAAAAACTAATTTTATAGCCGTCGAAGGAAAAGGCGTGGACAGTGAAAAGTTTAAAACTCAGACAATGTAAAACTTTTTCTTCTTGGTTCTTCCTTATGCTATAACCACCCTTCTTGAAAACTTTCTCTCTGAAGATTTCTAACCTCAAGCCTGGGAACCCTATTTCGATATATCGTAGTTAAAATCAAAAGATAGAGTCTATAAATTTATTGGTTAACTAGAAAAAAATAGACTATATCACAAAACCTTTATAAAGTCAAGAAAATAAATATTAGTGTCATACTCAACCCAGAACAGACGAGAGCTGGATCTGAAGACCTTATTTCCATTTGAACTAGACGACTTCCAGAAAGAGGCGATCGTCGCCCTTAACGCTGAAAAATCCGTAGTTGTTTGTGCCCCCACAGGTTCAGGCAAAACCTTAATTGGAGAATACGCCATCTACCGTGCCCTAAGTCTTGGACGCCGAGTATTCTACACCACACCCCTAAAAGCTCTGTCAAACCAAAAACTGCGGGACTTCCGCGACCAATTTGGAGCAGAAAGAGTAGGGTTAGTCACAGGAGATACCTCAGTTAACAGGGAAGCACCAGTCCTAGTAATGACTACAGAGATATTCCGCAATATGCTCTATGGTACTCCTATAGGAGAAATAGGCACATCTCTAGAAAAAGTAGAAGCCGTAGTCCTTGACGAATGCCACTACATGAACGATCGGCAACGAGGCACAGTATGGGAAGAATTAATAATTTACTGCCCACCAGAAATTCAACTATTAGCTCTCTCCGCCACAGTTGCCAACAGTGACCAACTTACAGATTGGATCAATAGAGTCCATGGGCCAACCGAACTGATTTACTCTGACTTTCGGCCAGTACCTCTCCAATTTAATTTCTCTAACAGTAAAGGTCTTTTTCCTCTACTGAGCAAGAACCAGAAAAGAGTAAATCCCCTGCTAAAACCTAAAAATAGACGAATAGGTAGAGATTACAGAGAAAAACAACTAGAACCAATATTACCAGCAGTTTTATCTCAACTCAAAGAGCGGGATATGTTGCCAGCTATCTACTTCATATTTAGCCGTCGAGGTTGCGATCGCGCAGTAGCAGAAATAGCACAAGCTAGTAACCTTAACTTAATCGACGAAGCAGAAGCAACTAAACTGCAAAACCTAATTCAAAATTTCCTCACTCGTAACCCAGACTTAGCTCACTCCAAAAAACTCGAACCTCTAAGCAAAGGCATAGCAGCTCACCATGCCGGAATGTTACCAGTCTGGAAAGGATTAGTCGAGGAATTATTTCAGCTAGGTTTAATCAAAGTAGTATTTGCCACCGAAACCTTAGCTGCTGGAATCAATATGCCAGCTCGCACTACTGTGATATCGAGTCTCTCCAAACGCACAGATGAAGGCCACAGACTGCTAAAACCGTCAGAATTTCTACAAATGGCAGGTAGAGCTGGACGACGAGGGATGGATGTTCAGGGTTATGTTTTAACTGTTCAAACTAGGTTTGAGGGTGCGAAGGAGGCAAGTTATTTAGCTACTTCAGGAGCCGATCCCCTGGTAAGTCAGTTTACTCCTAGTTATGGCATGGTGCTGAATTTGCTGCAAACTCATACTTTGGAGGAGGCAAAGGAGTTAGTCGAACGTAGTTTTGGTCAATATTTGTCTACCCTTTCTCTAGAAGGAGAACGTATAGAAATTGAGCAACAGCAAGCAGAGTTAACCTCTTTGCAAAATAAATTGGGAATTTATGGAGAGAATGATTTAGTAAATCTGGAGCAGTTGCTGAGAGACTATGAGAAGATACGAGAAAGAGTAAAAGAAGAAAAACGACTGCTGAAAATTTTGCAAAGGCAAGCGGATGAAAATCGCATTAAAGAAATGTCTTTGTCTTTGTCTTTTGCTTTATCGGGAACTATTATGAGTTTAAAAGGAAAGCACGTTCCTACTGCGAAGAGGGCGGATGCTAAACCTATTGCTGCTGCTTTAGTAGCTAAAGTTCCTGGTTCTGGACAGTCTTCTTACTATGTGTGTTTGGGTAAGGATAATCGATGGTATGTGGTGGCAGCAATGGATGTTGTCAGTTTACACCCAGATTTACCTCGCTTAGTAGAGGTAGAACAGATGGAGTTGCCTGCTGAGATAGATTTTAGGTTGGGGCAATGTCGTAAAGGAGATGAAATTTATCTGAGTTTATCTGAACAAATTCCAGATGTACCTCCACCAATAGATGCTCCAGAAGTTTTGGTACAAATGCAGAAAGTCGCAACGGTGGAAGTAAAGATTCAGGAACATCCGCTGAAGGAATGGGGAAGTCCTCGTATTTTGTTGAAGGGTTGGCGACGAATGGGTATGTTGGAGATGGAAATAGGCGATCGCCAAACTGAGTTAGAGGATAAGTTGGCTCGCCATTGGCAGGAGTTTCTCAATCTCATTGAAATTTTGCAGTATTTTGGTTGTCTGCATGAAGTTGTGCCTACGGATATTGGTCAAGCTTGTGCGGCGATCCGAGGTGATAATGAATTGTGGCTTGGTTTGGCATTGATGTCTGGTGTTCTTGATTCACTCGATCCTCATCATTTGGCTGCTGCTTGTGCTGCTCTGGTGACTGAGATTAGTAGACCTGATAGTTGGTCGCGTTATGATTTGTCTATGGAGGTGGAAGATGCTTTAGGTGGTTTGCGTAGTTTACGACATCAGTTATTTCAGGTGCAGCGTCGGTATCGGGTAAGTTTACCTGTTTGGTTAGAAAGGGATTTGATTAGTTTGGTCGAACAGTGGGCACTGGAGGTGGAATGGCAGGTGTTGGTGGAAAATACGAGTCTGGATGAGGGTGATGTTGTCCGGATTTTACGTCGGACTCTGGATTTTCTTTCTCAGATTCCTCATGTGCCTCATTTACCTGATGTTTTGCGCCGGAATGCTTATCGGGCTATGCAGTTGATAGACCGTTTTCCTGTTAATGAGGAAGTTAAGTAGGGTTTGATGTTTCTGGGGGAGTAGGGGAGTAGGGGAGTAGGGGAGATTGAAGGCTTGAAGTATAGTCAGGACTTACGCAAATTGACTTTTAAAGCACCATTTACCCCTCAAATGGTATTGGCTAACGCCAAGCTCCGAATTGCGCCCTCGCCATAAGTAGAGTCTCTGCGTAAGTCCTGATAGTTATAAACATATAGCGTATAGTACATAACCGGATTCTATATTAAAATTTCCTAGATTCTAAGAGGGAAGAGAGAAGAGGGAAGAGGGAAAAATCTTGCGTTGTCTGAGTTTTCAGCTTTTGATATGTCTGCGCCTTTTCCTTCGACTGCTATTACTATTGTTGTACAATAGTTGAATAAAAAGTCATGCGCAAGGGCGAGCAGCACCCAATAATTACATACTACCATGATTTTCTTCGGGATGCAAGGGGATAATCATTGCTGATTTTTTTGAGCTTCACAGAATGCAGATTCTATATTTTGATGAGCGATCGCTTCTACATGAGTAAATAAAATATATTGGTGTGTTGATGGAGTAAAAGTTTTTCCACTTCTTTTTTTGAAAGCTTCACAGGATGATAATTTTTCTGGTGTTTTGATGGTGTGAGTATCTATATATATTCAGTGGCGATATGCTGTTTTTGCGTTGAATAAAAAGTCATGCGTAGGGGCGAATGACTCACAATGATTAAATCGTATCATAATTTTTTTGGGGATGCAAGGGAATATTCTTCTGTTTTTTTGGAGCTTCACAGGATGCAGATTAATCATCCGTGTATCTGTGGCAAAATCCTTGTCTGGCTGATGGGGTGAAAATTTTGCCTGTTGTTACTTATTTATTTTAATGCTTCACAAAATGAGATTTTTTCTGATGTGTTGATGGTGCGAGTATCTCTTCTATATATATTCAGTAACGATATGCTGTTTTGGTGTTGAATAAAAAGTCATGCGTAGGGGCGAACGAACCCCAATGAATAAATCCTATCATAATTTTTTTGGCGATGCAAGGGGAAATTCCTTACCGATTTTTTTGAGCTTCACAAAATGATGATTTTCTTTGTTTGTGAATATTGAATATAGCGTTGGCGGAGCCTAGCGTTAGCTACATCGCTTCTACATGAGTAAATATATTCATGTGTTGGTGGGGTGAAAAATTTTCCTATCATTACTTCACTTCTTTTTTTTAAAGCTTCACAAAATGAGATTTTTTCTGATGTTTTGATAGTGTGAGTATCTCTTCTATATATATTCAGTGGCGATATGCTGTTTTGGCGTTGAATAAAAAGTCATGCGTATGGGCGAGTTACTCCCAATAATTAAATCGTATCATAATTTTTTTGGGGATGCAAGAGGAAAATCCTTGCCGATTTTTTTGAGCTTCACAGAATGCAGATTAATCATCCGTATATCTGTGGCAAAATCCTTGTCTGGCTGATGGGGTGAAAATTTTGCCTGTTGTTACTTCTTTTGGGAGTGCTTCACAAAGTGAGATTTTTTTTTCTGATGTTTTGATGGTGTGAGTTTCTCTTCTATATATATTCAGTGGCGATATGCTGTTTTGGCGTTGAATAAAAAGTCATGCGTATGGGCGAGTAACCCACAATAATTACATACTACTATGATTTTTTTAGGAATGCAAGGGGAAATTCCTTGCCGTTTTTTTGAGCTTCACAAGATGCAGATTAATCATCCGTGCATCCGTGGCCAAATCCTTGTCTGGCTGATGGTGTGAGTTTCTCTTCTATATATATTCAGTGGCGATACGCTGTTTTGGCGTTGAATAAAAAGTCATACGTAGGGGCGAACGACACCCAATAATTAAATCGTATCATAATTTTTTTGGGAATGCAAGAGGAAAATCCTTGCCGATTTTTTTTGAGCTTCACAAAATGATGATTTTCTTTGTTTGTGAATATAGCGCACTGGGTAAATAGGCTAGGGTAATTATCAATACTCAAACTCACTCAGGGATTACTTCTAATATCATGTCCGGATAAGAGCGATCTGGAAAAAAACCAAAACAGTCACTTGCAGTACAAATCTTTTTATTCTCCCTACTCCTGTACGGGCGAATCGCGATTCGCCCCTACTCCCTTATTTATAACTATTCAACCGGACATGATATAACTTCTAACTTCTAACTTTTGAATTTTTACTTTTGACTTGAGGGTAGCGTTGGCGGAGCCTGGCGGTAGCTACATCGCTTCTACATGAGTAAATAAAATATATTGATGTGTTGATGGTAGAAAATTTGGTGGTGGTGCATTGTCATTATTTTTTACGAGGCGCGGCAGTAACAGTGGGAGCATCTTGCTCCCGTGCCAGATATTCCTTTTTCCTGTCGCTACTTCTTTTCTTAGTAGTGCTTCACAAGATAATAATTTTTCTGGTGCTTTGATGGTGTGAGTTTCTCTTCTATATATATTCAGTGGCAAAATGCTGTTTTTGCGTTGAATAAAAAGTCATGCGTAGGGGCGAGTAACACCCAATAATTACATACTACTATGATTTTTTTAGGAATGCAAGAGGAATATCCTTGCCGTTTTTTTGAGCTTCACAAGATGCAGATTAATCATCCGTGCATCCGTGGCAAAATCCTTGTCTGGCTGATGGTGGGAGTATCTCTTCTATATATATTCAGTGGCGATGTGTTGTTTTTGCGTTGAATAAAAAGTCATGCGTAGGGGCGAGTAACCCCCAATAATTACATACTACTATGATTTTTTTAGGAATGCAAGGGGAAATTCCTTCCCGCCCGACTTAATTTTTAGAGCTTCACAGAATGCAGATTAATCATTCCTACATCTGTAGCAAAATCCTTTTCTGACAACAACTTCTCTTGCTCTGAAAAAAAATTTACCCGCTCTGCCGGAGGGAAAAGAAAAAAGAAAAAGAGGGAAAAGGGGAAAAGAGGAAAAGAATAAAGGGGAAGAATCCTAGGAACCAAAAGCAGAAACAACCGGAACACACGAGGCAATCCGAAAACTCCAATAGTCCTTGAGGATGACGGCATTGAAGTCTTTACGCCTGGCACTCCGACAATTCCTAGAATTGTTGTACCAGCTACCGCCACGGAGAATTCTGTAATTACTATCACCTCCAGTTTCCCAAGCACTACCATCTGTAGGTGCACCTTCATAGTTATCATGCCAAACATCCTGACACCATTCCCAGACATTGCCGTGCATATCGTACAAACCAAAAGAATTGGGTGGAAAAATTCCCACATCTGTTGTTTCTTGACGATATTTTCCTTTCGTTGCATCACCATAGGGATAATTACCATCATAGTTAACTAACTCAGACGTTATAGTTTCGCCAAAATAAAATGGTGTTGTTGTTCGAGCACGGGCGCGCATATTCCCACTGACTCTCACTGGGTAAACTATATTTTTTACCTGTTATTTGTGAGAGTTTCTGACAATATTCTGTCGCGTTGTTCCAACTTACATTTTCTACAGGACGGTTTTCACCCTTAAACCTAGAAGGATTATTTCCCATTACTGCTTGCCATTGTGCTTGAGTGACTGGATACTTTCCCATAAAAAATTCTGGTACATCTACATAATGTTGCGGACTTTCACTATTATCTCTTTCTGCTTCTGTCTCTGGAGAACCCATGAGAAATCTACCTGCGGGAATTTTTACCATTTCTAGGGAGACTCCATTGAAGTTTTCTGCAATTACTTCTGCTTGATCTGGGAGGCGACTTATTATTTCTCCTCTGCGGTTAACTTTTACCGTGGTAAATGTCTGAATGGGAATTTCAGATCGTGGTGGAGGGGGAGGTGCTGGAGTTGGTTGGGGAGGAGAAATATTTTCTGGTGTTGTTTCTGGTATTGGTTGGGGAGTAGAAGTTATTTTTGGAGATAGTTTATTCCCAAAATTTCTACTTAATATTGCTGCTACAAACCAACTTCCTGTTAAACCTCCTAATATTAGTATTTGTCTTCTGGTTTTATCAGGTTGGGTTTGAATTTTTGTTATAGATGAAATGATTGGTACTGGTTTTGGTGTGAGTATGGATTTTGTTTTTGGTATAGATGGAATTGTGGGTGCTGGTGTTGGTTGTGGTGGAGTTTGAATATTTAATGCTTCTAATACTTCAGTAGCATTTTTATAACGTTCTCGAAAATACTCCTGCACCATCTTATCTAAGATATTTGCCAAATGGTTACTTACTTGTGCCTCATTTCGCCAGATAACATTTCCTGTATTTGGATCTGTAGGTAAATTGTGGGGATCTTTTCCTGTGAATGCTTTTATTCCTACCATTCCTACTGCATATATATCGCTACTCAGTTTTGGTTTACCGATCGCCTGTTCGCTTGGCATATATCCTTGTGTTCCAACTGCCACAGTTAAAGTAGTTGTTCCTGGTTGGTTTGCTGTGGTTAATACGTTTATTTCTTTGACTGCTCCAAAGTCGATTAATACTATTTCTTTGTCTGACTTACGACGCATCAAATTTTGTGGTTTTATGTCTCGGTGAATTATATTATTTTGATGAGCTACTGCTAATGCTGATAATATTCCTTTGAGTAGGGTAATAGTATAAGACTCGCTTAATTTTTTCCCTGGTGTTAGTTCTTTGCTAATATCTTGTCCTTCTATATATTCTTGTACTAGGTAAAATTCTGTTCCTTCTTGGAAATGAGCAAATAATTTTGGTATTTTGTCTGAGTCTTTGCCTAGTTTATATAAGGTTTCTGCTTCTCTCTCAAATAATTTTTGGGCAATAGCTAAAACTCCTGGTTCTGAACTTTTAGGCGATAGATGTTTGACTACGCATTTAGGTTTGCCTGGTAAGTCTAAATCTTGAGCTAGGTAGGTATCTCCGAATCCTCCACTTCCTAGAGTGCCTATTATTTTGTAGTGGTTTCTCAGGATTTTTCCAGATTGCATTTTCAGTTATCAGTTATCAGTTATCAGTTATCAGACTGCCTACCAGAAGCATAAAGCTTTTTTGGCCTAATTTTTTTGACTATATAGGGCTTGCTGATTAAAGATCAAAACATTGAATGATATTGGTTTCAGCCTTTTTTGGTCGAAAAAAGTGCAAGGTTTTTGGCTATTGTAGCCTCAAAATGCTAATACTTTTCCCCTGACGATGCCGAAAATTTGGCCGTAACAGATAATCTAAACTTGTTGCCTGTTACTCCCATCTCCGCATCTCCGCATCTCCGCGTCTCCGCGTCTCCGCGTCCCCGTTTCCTACCCCCACAACCAATTTTTTCAGCAAACACTATATATGAGCGCACCTTTTCCATTATGTTTATAATATCATGTCAAGTCTTTTTGTCAACTCCGTAATTACCGACACCGACGAGACAACCCGAAAACCCCTATAGTTGTCGCGGTAGTCGGCATCGTTGTCGTTACGCCTCGCACTCCGGCAATTAAAAGAATTGTTGATCCAGCTACCGCCACGGAGTATTCTGTAATTACTATCACCTCCAGTTTCCCAAGCACTACCATCTGTAGGCGCTCCATTATAATTACTGTGCCAAACATCCTGACAGCATTCCCAGACATTACCGTGCATATCGTACAAACCAAAAGCATTAGGGGGAAATTTTCCCACATTTGTTGTTTCTTTACGATATTTTCCTTTCGGTTCATCAGCATAAGTAGAAGTGCCATCATAGCTAGCTAACTCAGACGTTATAGTTTCGCCAAAATAAAATGGTGTGGTTGTTCCTGCTCGACAAGCATATTCCCACTGACTCTCACTTGGTAAACTATATTTTTTGCCTGTTTTTTGTGAGAGTTTCTGACAATATTTTGTCGCGTCGTTCCAACTTACATTTTCTACAGGACGGTTTGCTCCTTTAAAGTAAGAAGGATTGTTTCCCATTACTGCTTGCCATTGTGCTTGAGTGACTGGATACTTTCCCATGAAAAATTCTGGCACTTCTACATAATGTTGCGGACTTTCACTATTATCTCTTTCTGCTTCTGTTTCTGGAGATCCCATAAGAAATCTACCTGCGGGAATTTTTACCATTTTTAGGGTGACTCCATTACCGAGGTTTTCTGTTATTACTTCTGTTTGATGTTGAGGGCGACTTTTTATTTCTCCTCTGATATTTACTGTCACAGTCTTAAATTCTTGAATGGAAATATTTGTATTAGATGCTAATAATGTTTTTGGTGGTTGTGTTACTGATATAGGTTTGGGTTTTAGTATGGGTAGAGTTTGCTGTTGAGGAGAAGAAACTGGTAATACTGTTTTTGCTTGTGTTGTTCTTGGTGCTGGTGTTGGTTGTGGTGAAGTTGTTAAACCTAACGCTTCTAATACTTTGGTAGCATTTTCATAACGCTGTGGAAAATATTCATGTACCATCTTATCTAATATATTTGCTAGATGGTTACTTACTTTTGCTTCATTTCGCCAGATAACATTTCCTGTCTTTGGATCTGTGGGTAAATTGTGGGGATCTTTTCCTGTGAGTGCTTTTATTCCTACCATTCCTACTGCATATATATCGCTACTCAGTTTTGGTTTACCGATCGCCTGTTCGCTTGGCATATATCCAGGTGTTCCTACTGCTATGGTTAAGATTGTTGTTCCTGGTTGGTTAGCTGTGGTTAATACGTTTATTTCTTTGACTGCTCCAAAGTCGATTAATACTATTTTTTTGTCTGACTTACGACGCATCAAATTTTGTGGTTTGATGTCTCGGTGAATTATGTTGTTTTTATGAGCTTTTTCTAATGCTTCCAATATTCCTTTGAGTAGGGCAATGGTATAAGATTCGCTTAATTTTTTTCCTGGTATTAGTTCTTTGCTAATATTATGCCCTTCTACATATTCTTGTACTAGGTAAAATTCTGTTCCTTCTTGGAAATGGGCAAATAATTTTGGTATTTGATCTGAATTTTCGCCTAGCTTGTATAAGGTTTCTGCCTCTCTTTCAAATAACTTTTGGGCAACGGGTGAAATTCCTGAGTCTGAGCTTTTGGGTTTGAGGTGTTTGACTACGCATTTAGGTTTGCCTGGTAAGTCTAAATCTTGAGCTAGGTAGGTATCTCCGAATCCTCCACTTCCTAGAATGTCTATTATTTTGTAGTGGTTTCTCAGGATTTTTCCAGACTGCATTTTCAGTTATCAGTTATCAGTTATCAGCTTTTTTAGTTATTAGTTACCAGTTATTAGACTTCTTCTTATTCAGTTATCAGTTATCAGCTATTGTTCAACAATTAGCATTAAAGAATTAAACTCATTCATTACTAATTATTTAGTGGGCAAGTATGGTTTTTTGGCCTATTTTTTTTGACTATATATGAGCGCACCTTTTCCATTATATTTATAATATCATGTCAAGTTTTTTTGTCAATCCCCCTTTTTTCAGTTATCAGTTATCAGTATCCAGTTATATCATGTCCGGATAATTAGTGATAAAAAAACTTTCTCCTTCTCTTCTTCTTTCTTCCCTCCTGAATTCTGGATTCTGAATTGCAGAATTGCTGAATTCTGAGTAGTTTATTTATAACTGTTCAACCGGACATGATATTAGTAGTAGGAGTTGAGAAATAAAATAAATATTTAATGGGCTAAAACCCTACTACAAACAAAGGAGATTTCAGCAACGCCCAAAAATTAAATCAATTATCGTACACAAATCATCAATTATTTCCCCCTACTCTGTAGGGACGTTGCATGCAATGTCCCTACTACTCTCTCTTTTATGGAGATATCTAATAATCAGGATAATTAAAATGCTTTTTTTGATGAGCGATCGCCTGTCGTTAAAATTTTGTACTAGAAGAAGTTGCTTTTCCGAATCTGATTCTGATTTAGTATTAGTTCCTACGATTTTTCCTATTCTCTAGAATCATAAATTCTGTTATTAGTTATCAGACTGCCTAGTAGAAGCATAAGGCTTTTTTGGCCTAATTTTTTTGAGTATATGTCAAGTTTTTTTGTCAACCCCGTTTTCCAGTTATCAGTTATCAGTTATCAGTGCTTTATCTTCTTTAAATTGATAATAAAAAAATTATACTTTGTAGGTTGGGTTGACGTTCGCGTAAGCGTTGCGGAGCAAAGGAAACCCAACCATTACCTTGTCTTTGTTGGGTGAAGCGAGAGCGCCACCCAACCTACAATATTATAACTACCATAATTTTTTTTGGGATGCAATGAGAAAGGGAGCAAGATGTTCCCACTGTTTATAAGATTACAATGCACCACTACAGATTTTTTTTGAAGCTTCATAGAATCATGCAGACTCAGGTTACAGCAGTTTTTATAGGTAGAGCACAGTAGGGACTATCTAACCTTAATGAATTCATCACCTAATCCAGTAACGCCAAAGGTTCAATTTTATTAATTAGCCAACAGTCCGAACCTGTGTCCCAAACAAAATTGAAGCGAATTATTTGATTGATTTCTCGGCCAGATTTTGCAAAGTACCGTAATCTGCTTTCTACTGTAGAATTAAACCTATCTTCTGATACCAATTTGGTACTTAGTACCTCTATCCTTTTAATTCTAGTCCACCATTCTATGTAGGAGTTATATCCTTCTGATTGCTCTTTAGAGGATAAAGAATTCCAAGCACTTTGATACTTATAATTGTTTAAAGCTTGGTAGTAATTTCTTAAAGCTGGTTCTGGTGATGATCGACGAGGTGTTTCTAGATTTCTTTTGGTATTTTGGACTCTTTCCTGTGGTGGCTGTTTTTCAGTATCATTTTCTTGTTGCGGAAAAGATATGTTTATGTTGATACTATCGAATATGTTTATGCTGATTAGGCTGATACCACCTAAACCTAAGAAGATGAGTATTTTTCCAATTTTCATTTGGTATATAGTCGCTTTTACTAAATTTATATAAAGCACCCCTCACACATACATTTTAGTATGAAGAATATAGCTTTTTTAGCCTAATTTATTTGAATATATATGAGCGCACCTTTTCCATTATGCTTATAATACCATGTCAAGTTTTTTTGTCAACCCCTTTTTTCCGTTATTAGTTATCAGTTGTTATTCCAAGGGTGAAAAAATAATTTTACGAATAATCAGGACAGTTAAAATGCTTTTTTTGATTAGCGATCGCCTGTCGTTAAAATTTTGTACTAGAACTTGTTTTTCTCAATCTAATTTGGTATTTATTCTTAATTTTTTCCCTATTCCCTAGAATCAGAAATTTTGTAGCTTATCCAAGCAAAAAAGGTTATATATCTATAAAATTATTTATTAGCAACAGAACTTACGCACTGGAAATATATATAGGGTTTCGGTGTGTTAGCGGTAGCGTAACACACCCTACCAATAGTGTTCATGCGTAAGTCCTGAGTAATAATCTTTAATTTTTATTTTACAAACTAGCTCAAACTTATATCTGTAAAGCTATTTAGATTTATATATATTTTTTTTGTACCTATCGATACTAAAAATAGTCATAGTAATTATCTATTAATTATCAACAGTAGTTTTAACTCAGTAGGATTTACTTTGTCTTAGACTGTATATTTAAACACTTGGAAAATTTTAAGTTTGTTCCCATTTAAATCTGCCCTTTTCTCTAATTTCAAGAGATTTTCTACATAATTCAAATCAAACTACTAAGGTAAGCATTTCCTGCGGAATGGTGCGCAAACATCTATTAGCATTCAGCAATCAGATGCATAAACATATTCAAACAATAACTGAGGTTAGGTTATAACCTATTTCATTAATGAATTTTAATTCTCCTTGATAGATAATTCCCTCCTAGTATGATAATGAGTTAATAATACATGGCTGTTTGCATAGCATCCCGCAGGGACGTGCTGATGGTTGACTGCTGAATGCTTACAAAAGTTGAGTAAATTTTCTCAAAATACTGAAGGAAAATCATGGAAATTAAAATATAATTTAATCCTGAAAGTTAGTTCTATTTATTGATAAAGAATAAATAAACACTACTTAATTTTCACCTGTAGATTGATTAAATAAATTATGAGACAATATTGAAAATCTAGTAAGTACTTATATTATTTATATTCTGTGAATATTTTTGTTTGACATCAAAGCTTGAATATGTTAAAAAAAATAATTGGTCATTGCCACCATATTTTGAGGGAACGAGAACAAATTAAACTGGCCTCAAATCTGCTAAATAAATTAATTTTTAAGATTAAATCAAAATGTCTAATATTTCTAAAGATAAAATTTATGAAGTAGAGTAAAGTAGAGAATTGCAATTAATTTATAGATACAGCAGATTCCAAGTATATGAAGTACAGATATTAATAGTTAAATGTTCTTAGTGCGAGCATCTTGCTCGCGCGGGTGTACCTCACCAAAGTGGAATTCGCTGTAAATATGAGTGCCTCAACCATTTCATGCTAATAAAACTTATCCGAACAAAATAACTTGTGAAATAAAATAACTATTAATCAAAGCAATTATTAATAAATTTCATTTGAATACTTAATTTGATTAAATCAAGAGAAATAATGAGTAAAAAAAAGCATATATATCAACAAATTTTACCACAGTTAACAAGTGCCTTATTAAGTTTAATTGTACTGTTACCAACCCCAAGTAGAGCTAATACTTTATTAGGAATAATTCGAGACTCAGGAAATACAAATGAATGGAATAATATCATTACACGAATACGCAATCTAGGTATCAGTTATCAACCCATCGATCTAACACAAATTAATACAGTAGCCGATCTATCTGGGGCGAGAGTTATCTTTTTACCAAACATTGAAACCTTAACTCAAACTCAAGTAGACATTATAGAAGAGTGGGTAAAACAGGGAGGGAAATTAATAGCTAGTGGCCAGGTAGGGAGAAAATCTCAACCAGGAGTAAGGCAAGAATTGCGATCGCTCCTTGGCTCTTACTGGGCCTTTCCCTTGAGTCAACCTGCAACACCAGAAGGAAGACATCGTTGTTTAGATATTGCCTGCAAAAAATCTACCAGTTGGGCACCGATGGGAAATGACCAAGATACTGTTGAGGGTGGAGTATTAATTCCGGCAGGGTTAAGCAGCACAACTGCAGCTACTTGGAAAGGAAGTTCGGGTTCTTCAGCAGTAGTAATTACTCCTCAAGCAACTTACTTCGGTTGGAACTGGGGTAGTAGTACCTCTGCAACGTTAGATAGTGCTTGGTTGCAAGCTGTATTAAATCGTTATCAGAGTCAGCCACAATTTACAGCTAGAAATAATAATCCATTACCCACACCGAATAGTATACCGACTGCTCCCATTATTCCTAGTACTAACCCAGTTAAAATTAGACCCCGTATTTCCTCTGCAGCACCAAAGACTGAAAATAGGAATCAAGTTAGAGTTCAACCTAGAACTACACCTGTAAATTCCAATATAAATCAACCTTCGACGACAACTCAAAACTCGACTGAAAATAGGAATCAAGTTAGAGTTCAACCTAAAACTACACCTGTAAATTCAAATATAAATCAATCTTCTACGACAACTCAAAACTCGACTGAAAATAGGAATCAAGTTAGAGTTCAACCTAAAACTACACCTGTAAATTCAAATATAAATCAACCTTCGACGACACCTCAAAACTCGACTGAAAATAAGAATCAAGTAAGAGTTCAACCTAGAACTGCACCTGTAAATTCCAATATAAATCAACCTCCGACTACAACTCAAAACTCGACTACGGAGCAGGATAATATTTGGCTTAGAAGTCAGCAACAACAGACAACTACCGAACAAAAACCACCACAACCAAATCAACCACCAGAAACATTAGGTAGTCAAAATAATAATTTAACCCCACAGACAAGTACAGCTCCCAAGAGTAACAACATTTGGAACAGATTTCGAGAACAGATAAACCAACAAAAGCAGCAAGCTGAAAATATCAATACCAAGGAAAATGTTGTTAATTCACTGGAAAATTCTGGTTCAGAAACAACAAAAAATAATAGAGATAGTATTTGGAACAGAGCTAGACAACAAACTGAGCAACAAAATCAACCAACTCAAAATATCAGTACCAAGGAAACCGATAACCCTACTGCAGAAACCGCAAATAATAGAGGCAATATTTGGAATAGAGCCAGACAACAAACAACTACACCATCCTCTCGCCGTAACCCCCTAGCTGCCATACTCCGACCTTTGCCTCCACCAGAGATACAAGTACCAAACTCCCAAACAGATCCTTCATCAGCATCAGCACCTGTAGGTTTGGAAGTCAGACAAGGAAACTATCCAATTAGCAGAGCAGAAGCTCAGGCAATGTTGCAAGAGCTAAATAATCTCTTGGGTAGATTTGAGAGTGCTTTGGTTGCAGCTAAGTCAGCAAATGTGGAAGTGAATTTGTCAGCAGATCAAGGTAGTTTGGTAGCTACCAGTAGCGATCGTAGTACATTTCTTGCTCAAAGAAATCGAGAAATAAGTAATGCTCAACAAATAGTCGAACGAGCACGCTTGGTAATTCAAAGATTTCCCCAACAGGTAGCATCCAAACAATATGCTACTGCTAGAAATCAATGGCTGCAAACAAGGCAAATGTTGTGGCAGAATTATCCCACTGATGGAGAAAGAGCAGGAGCTGAGATTAGAGCTGTGTGGTTAGACAGGGGTACAATTGTGAGGGCGCGGTCAGAACGTGGTTTGGCAATGGTTTTTGACAGACTTGCTGCTGCTGGTATTAATACTGTTTTCTTTGAAACTCTGAATGCTGGTTACACAATTTATCCCAGCAATGTTGCTCCCAGACAGAACCCTTTGACAATTTCCTGGGACCCACTTGAGTCTGCTGTTAAATTGGCTCGCGAGCGGAAGATGGAGATACACGCTTGGATCTGGACGTTTGCGACGGGAAATAAGGCTCATAATCGCGCTCTCGGTCAGCCAGATAGTTATTTGGGCCCGGTGATTTCGGCTCATCCTGATTGGGTGATGACTGATAACAAGGGTAGGAAAAGACACCCTTCTGATGGCAAAGTATATATGGACCCTGCTAATCCTTATGTTCGGCAATATCTGCTGAGGATAATAGATGAAATTGCTAGTCGCTATCAGGTTGATGGGATTCAGCTTGACTATATTCGCTATCCTTTTCAAAATCCTGGTCGGAATTTTTCTTATGGTTACAGCACAATAGCTCGCCAGCAGTTTCAGCGGTTGCATGGTGTAGACCCGATGAAGATTTCTTCACGCGATCGCCAAAATAGGTGGAAGTGGACTGAGTTTAAGATTAATCAAGTTAATAGCTTTGTTGCGGATACTTCCAGATTTCTCAAACAGAAATATCCAAGGATGATTTTGTCGGCAGCGGTGTTTCCTTTTCCACGCAATGAGCGGTTTGATAAAATTCAGCAAGATTGGGAAACTTGGGTTCTCAGGGGTGATATTGATTTGTTGACTCCGATGACTTATGCTTTGGATACGAATCGTTTCCAGCAAATTACGCAACCGCTGACAAGTACGCGAGTATTAGGTAGTACTTTGATAACGCCAGCAGTTAAGCTTTTGAATATTCCTGAAATTGTAGCTGTTGACCAAATTCAAGCGGCTAGGGATTTGCCTACAGGGGGTTACATTATTTTTGCTGCTGAAAGAATTACTGGTGGGTTACATGGATTTTTGACTCGTACTCAGGGAGGACCGGAAACTGGGAATAATAATAGAGCTTCATTGAATGCTTTTGCGAACCCTTCCCATGTTGTGGATGGTCCTATTCCTTATAGGCAACCGTTTGCAGCAGCAGCAGATCGTTTTCAAGCTTTGAAAAAGGAATGGAGTTTTTTGTTGGCAAATGAGCAACTTTCTATAAGGCAGTCTGAACTTGAGAGTTGGCGGAATCAAGCTGAGGAATTGGCAGCAGATTTGAATAAATTGGCTGAAAATCCCGACAATAGTAATTTGAACCAAGCTAGAAATAGTTTGAGAAGATTTCAGTTACAGTTTAGGAGTTCTATGAGTGTTCATGGGAGGGAAAATGCTTATCAAGTTCAGACTTGGCAAAATCGTTTAGCTGCTTTGGAAATGTTGTTAAATTATGGCGATCGAGTGCGGTTAAAAAGTGGGAGATTTTAATAGGACTTACCCATGAACGCTATTGGTAGTGGCGTGTTAGCGCTAGCGTAACTGAGCGATGCCCCTTATGTCGGGCTTGCTGATTAAATATCAAAGTGACGAAAAAAGCTAATGCACTATTTTAGGTGAAACAATCCAGTAGACTGACACATCTAAAACTGTGCATTAGCTTTTAACTTGAAAATTCTTACTTTTGAATGCATGACTTTTGACTTTTGAATTGAATCTAATGCACCATTTTAGCTGTGTCAGTCCAGTAGGGTGTGTTAGCGCTAGCGTAACTGAGCGATGGCCCTTATATAGTGCCTTTGCGTAAGTCCTGTTGATGAATTTGTCAGTCATAATCATAGACTATACCAGATAATCATAGATTATACTAGATAATCATAGATTTTGTCAAACTGTTATTTACCCTGAGAGAACATTTAGGAGTATCTCATATCATGTCCGGTTGAATAATTAGACTTTGGTGGAAGGAAGGCAGCTATGCTGGAGGCAGAAGGTTTTCTTCTATTGTCACCTTGATTTTATACACAAACGATGCTATCAGACATGACATCAGTCCAAATTTGCCAAGCATCTAGTGCAGGATGGCGGAAATAACTGACCAGTTAAAAAAGGTTCAAAAGCTTGTACAATAACCTTTCTTCCCTTCTGCCTTCTGCTATCCTAGATAACTAAAGCCTCCAGCATAGCTGCCTTTTTGCACTAGGTATATCATTCCAGACAGTAAATGGATGGGAAACCGGACATGATATTACTCATTTTTAGAGAACTGACTGAAGTATACGTGCTAACAAACGAATTCCATCAGAACTTTTCATATTTTCCCAGGAAGGTGCCCAACCTTCAGATGCGGTTATTAAGGATTCATCAAGTTCTGGGTGAAACTGGGTAGTTAGTGCTTTCCGGCCATTATCCCAATAAATACCGGTTGCTGCAACCTCACATAACGGATCGCCACTTTGAGTATGTGTTGAAGCTAAAATTTCCACACCAATGGGTGCAGACATTAGGCTTTGTAGGTCGAGTATCGAGGCCGCTTCCAGGCTGTAAGCAGTTATCGCATGGTGAATTTGCTGATAAGCCCAACATACAAAGCGTATTGATTCTTCTGAGACTTCATTGCCATGAAATGCCTGAATGTGTAGATCGTTCTCGTATTGGAGTGCTACATCAATGATGGCATCAAAACGTTTTGCTACTACACGATATGCCTCGGTGATTTCAGTCGGAACATGAGGAATATCGATCCCATAAACAGGAAGTTCCTCGGCTTTATTTAATTTTTGCACAGCAATCAACTCAGCTAGACATTGCCCCCATCCCTCGCTAAAATCATTTTTTTTTGCTTCAACAATAATGACGATTGGCAAACCCAAAACAGTTTTACCTAATTCTGATTTGGTTGAGAACAAGTAATCAGGCGTTCCATTTAGTTTAGCATCATAAGTTATAGACTTGTGGCTCCAAAGAGTATATTTATCAACAAAACTTTTATAAACTTCTCTTAAAATTGGATAAATAATATTTTCGCATCTTGAATATTCAGATGTGTATATATCCATGTTCTGTTCACTGAATTTCAATTCCTGAACAAACAGATCGGAAGGTTTTAAATCGGTAATTTCAATAAAGTATGCTTCCAAATACTTGATATTATATTCTTCTTGAACTTGAGCAATAGTTTTATAATCACTAAAAGCCATAAATAATCCCTATTAGACATATCCGATAATAAAAAATAAAATCAATTATAGGATATAAATCATCAATTATTTCCCCCTACTAGACTGACACAGCTAAAACTGTGCAATAGATTTTGATTTCTAGGTGTCTTTATCTCCCCTACTCCCCCACTCCCCCACTCCCCTACTCCCTACTCCCCTACTCCCTACTCCCTACTCCCTACTCCCTACTCCCTCTTTATGAATTCCTGAAGAGGAGTTGCTAAGATACCAAGGATTTTGGCAACCTCCTTGATGTAATACTCATCCAGATCGATAGCAGCAACTTGGTCATTTAAGGTCAAAAACTTCCACAGGGTTCCGGTAGTGACTGCACCGAGAATTAGACCAATATTATTGGTTGCTGCATTGAATTTCTGAGCTGCCACCATCTCGGCAATACATTGGGCTAGTCCACCTTTAATATTTTCATTTTTGGCTTCCACTATAGTGATTATGGGCGCTTTTATTTCGTAAATCTCTGGTGAAGCCGTCAAAATATAATCGCAATAGCCGTGCAATCCCTTTTCTGGTTCAACACTAAATTCAGTTCCTGAAAAGAAGCCCACTTGCCCCTGAAAGCTGCGACGAATTTCGAGCAGAACGGGGGCAATAATCAGCTCAGACCGAGCTTTTTCAGTGTTCACTGCATTAGCGAGGGGCACATTTTCTGCTAGGGCGATCGCTAGGTAGTCACTGGGCTGACGTGGTTTTGTTTGAGAAAAAAGATTTTGACTTTCGTCAAGTTCGAGTCCAAAGGTGTTTTGGATGTTGGCAAGGGTTTTAAAGCTACTGTAGAACATGGAATGCTATTGAACTTTGGCGTTGAATCTGGACGATCAGGACACAATTAATATTATATCCGGATAAACACTAACTATAAAGTCATTGCGACTGGAACGGAGTGGAAGGAAGCAATCTCAGGGGTTTGAGATATTTCTCCTATTTATTCTTAATGATAACTATTCAACCGGACATGATATAACTATGTGTCCCGAACAACTTAATTCTACCACTTCGGAGATTTTCCTACCATCTTGGGGTCTGGTATCGTGCGATAGTCAGTCAATTCGTACTGGGTGTTTGGAGTGTAATCCCAAACAGAATCGCGAGAACTTTAGCCAAGTCATTGGGGACACCGTAGGTATTGATATCTTTTTGAATCAACTTTTTCTGGCGATGAAACAGACCAAATTTCCAGGTTTCTCCTGTCGTCACCGCTCCATAGAGATAGTCTCCAGGGGCATCAATCCACTTGTCTAGGGCAATCAGTTCCACTGCAAGCTGGGTAAATCCTTTACCGATATCGGCATTTTTCGCTTCAATAATCACGAGATTTTGAGGTGTGGGAATGAAGTAATCCAGATTTCCCTTGAGTTGGTTGCTGACTCGGATCGAATACTCAATCTTGAGGGGTGACTGGATAAATTTGCATACGGTTTTCAGCACTGGAAAAATTAGCGATTCTCGACGAGCAATTTCTGAGATGGGATCGACTAATGCCAAGTTTTCTGCCAATTCATGAGTCAGTGGGGTGGGATCTAGAGGTTGCTGTTCTGGGAGCTGGAGAGAAGCAGATTGGAAAGCAACTCCAAATTCAGCTAGAATATCGGCGGTGTCAAAGGGTAGGGTGCTATACTGGCTAAAGCTGTAACTTGCGGCAGGGTCAAGAATTGAAAGTTTCACCATTGTTTTACTCTGGCAGTTTTTAATGTGTTCGGTGTTTGTCTAGTCAGTATGGACTGTCTTTGATGGAAGTATAGCAAGCGATTGCAAAACAAAATGTCTACGATCGCAGCAGATAAACACCTCACGTTCTGAAAAGTTCAGTGGCGGGCACGAATATTTCAGGAAAGCCAAAGCGATCGCCAAGCCATCTGGTGCAGCGTAGGGTTAACCACTTCTGACTACAGTGGTTACTTATTCGGCTGCATTGATGGTGCTACATCCGATATCTCCATATCTGTGGGTCACGCTTACTGTGAAATACTGCCAATATAACAATCCGATCAGGTTCAACCTTGTACAGAACTAAATATGGAAACTTAGCGACAATGGCACGGCGAGCATCCTCAAAAACAATCTCACAAGCTTCTGGAAATGACTGAATACGGTCTAATACCTCAGTAACACAGGTGAGAAACTCAACTCCAAGTCCTCTTCGCTGTTGCTCATACCAATCGAACGCTTGATCGAATTCAGCCTGTGCCTCAACCCGAAATACAATTGGCAAACTCATTGCTGTATTCCTGCTCTAGAAAGTGCTTGAGCTTTAATGTCTTCCCAAGAGACCACTGATTGAGGATTAATTTGATGATCCGTGAGACGACGGGATAGTTCTTGCTGCTGTGCTTCTGTGAGCTTTTGCTGCTCTGGTTCGGCACTGATGCTGTCCCATAGGGCTTGAACTAACCAGATGCGATCTTCAATACTCAATGCTTTGGCTTGTTGTAGGGCTGTTGATCGCTCCATAACTATACTCCTGCAATAAAAATAGTGTATTATCTAATAATTTCCGTAAGTCCTGATAATTATAACCGATCGCGCCTCATCCAATCCACAATCGTTACAAAAATATACAAATTTCAGGCCCGGTGTTTGTCTCATCGGTATGGACTGTCTTTGATGGAAGTATAACAAGCGCTCGCAGACATTTTGTTTTGCGAGCGCAGTAGGTAAACACCTAGCGCATCATGATAAAGCAAGCAGGGATAAAGTCTCATCTTCGTAAAATAATTCGATAGCGCTAAACTCCCGACGCAGCAAATTTTCAACTTGTAATGTCGAACAGTTCCCGATGGCGTTGCCAAATCACTTTCGGTGGATTTCCAAATACTAAACTCAGATCGTGCATATCAGCATCTTTTGAGACGATCATTAAATCATTGTCTTTTGCATAATCCCAAACGATTGGGTCGATTGTCGCTTTCATGCCCACATCTCGAACGTGAAGCGAGTTTGGAAAAAGATCGCTAAAACGGTTTGGTAATTTAGGCGATAGATTTTCATCAAAAAGTAACTTCATGGGGATAATGGGGCGGTCATAAACCGACGCTCGCGGTCAGCAGCATAAGCAATGCAGGCTTTTAAATCTTCTCGCGTCAGATCGGGAAAATCGTCGAGAATTTCTGCTTCAGTCATCTCGGAAGCTAGGTACTCAAGGACTTCATAGACTGTAATACGCAAGCCACGGACGCAAGGCTTACCACCACGTTTTTCAGGCTCAATTGTAATGATATCTCGGTAGTTCATAAACTGGCATGAGGGAAAAATGTCTACTTACATTATATCGAAAACTTTTGCTGCCCGCAGACAGAGAAGACTTAAGCGAGCTTATTTGCAATGCGATCGCCAAGCTGTTTGGTTTAGGATAGGGCTAGGCAGGGAAACGTTCAGGGATGAGTTGAGTTAATCCTGTGGTATGTTCGCGCTTTGTTAACATACCTTACTGCTGTGGCTAGATTGGTTCCGCAAAGGGTTTTGGTGCGTTACGCAGAAGGAGAGATTCTCCATTTATTAATAGATATCTCCAGAAAAGAGGGAACAGGGAACAGGGAACAGGGAAGAATAATTGATAATTTCTGGATAAGAATTGATTTTGTTTTTTTATTTTTGGAGATGTCTAATAGATTGCTTCCCTGCTAACGCACCCTACACGATCAGCTTTAGTTAGACTTGGCGATCTGCTCCTTGAGTACATCACCGACGTCGTAACATTGCACTAAATCCAAATACTGCTATCAATCCAAATAAACTGACAGGTTCTGGAACAGATTCAGCAGGTGGAGATTCTGATGAAGACTGAAATCCTAAAGTTAAATGGAGTCTATCGATTTGCCCGACTGTATTGCCCATTGTAGTATGTGTCAATAAATTTCCATCAATGGCGTTTTCAACTGTTGAAGGAAATGCATTATCTCCGAGAGCAGTAAAGCTAGCCACAAAGTTTCCAAATTCAGATGGCTCTCCAGTAAAGTTGAGACCAATCTCTGCCAGATTCAAGCCACCACCAGCAGGCGAAGTTGCGTCGAATATCCTGGAAATTGTCAGGAATTCCCCGTCAAGATTAAATGTACCATCAGCATTAGAGTAGTATACATCGTAAAACTCTCTACCAACTACGCCACTAAAATCATTATTCCCTATGCCTAATGGGTTGTTGAGTTGATTAGTAAGCTGAGAGCTATTGATACCGAATGTGTATGGTGTGGGCGAGCTGCCGCCTGTTCTTTCCCAAAAAGTAACTGATGTGAGGTTAGGGATATCTCGTATTGCTATAGCTTGAGCCTCTGATGATAAAACTGCAGAAGATAGAACTGCATACAAAAGTGCTAATTTTAGATATCTCTTTTTGTTTACTTGTTTCACTTTGTCTGTTTAAACTTTTTTAATAGGACTTATCATATCATAGTAGCATGAATATAGTTTTTGGAACAGCAAACTTTGAACGGAAACAGATAAAAAGTAGCATGAATATAGTTTTTAGAACAGCAAACTTTGAACGGAAATAGATAAAACAGCTATTTTTGAACTGAATTGTGCATCTCTCTGGCTGAGGATAGACGTGCGAAACTTGCGCAACCTGAAGTATATGAAGGCTTTTGCCATTGCCTAAAATTTTGCCTAGTCAACAGTGTTGATGTATTTGCCGCTACAAGAGCGAGTTTCGGCTTTATTTTGGGCTTAGATTTTGTCTAAGTCCCGTTAAAATTCATAAAACTACATATAAAATAGACAAAAATCGTGATATGTTTAGAAATTGAATGGGTTTTAAGTGTAATTTGTATCACAAGATACAATGTCCCTGCTGCTTGTTTCCTTGTTTTTTGAAAGCTTCTCAAAGATGCGATCGCATTTCTCAATGACAGCTTGGACGATATCGTGAGGTAAATGTAGTCTTTAACCTCATACAGAAAGGAGATAAGAATGACTGTTGTCACCCTACCAGAAATTATGAACCCGGCCTTTGAAAATAGGTACGGGGTTCCGGCATTTAATGCTTTCGATGATATTACGATGGATGGCTTGATTAAGGGTGCAGAGGAGTCTCGCTCCCCCTTAATTATTCAAATCTCAGTTAAAACGATTAAATTCTGGGGAGCCAAAGTCATCCAGGATATGTTTAGCAACATGGCCGAACGAGCCTCAGTCCCCGTAACCCTCCACTTGGATCATTGCCCAGACCCCGAAATCGTGAAAGAAACGCTCCGTTTGGGTTGGAACTCGGTACTATTTGATGGATCGGGGTTCTCTTTTGAGGAAAACTTTCGGACGACTCAAGAAATTACCAAATATGCGGCTCAGTACGGATCTCATGTAGAAGGAGAAGTGGTCGCCGTGGGTGGTGTTGAAGACGACATCGGTAGCGATACAGAAGGGCAACTGATATCAATTGAACAGGCGATCGCCTTTGTCAAGGAAACTGGGATTTACTGTTATGCACCTGCTATTGGTACCGCACACGGTTTTTACAAGGCGACCCCACAAATTCGCTACGGTAGAATGGAGCAGATAGTGGCAGCGACCAATACTCCAATGGTCTTGCACGGGGGCAGCGGTCTGACTGATGATGTCTTTTTACGGCTGATTAGTCTGGGCACAGCTAAGGTGAATATCTCCACTGCACTCAAGCAAACTTATGCCGATCGCTTCCGCACGTACCTCGAAGAACGACCAACCGAATATAACCCCTTGAAATTGGTTGGGGCAGTACATAGTGAGGTAATAAAATTGACGCAGCACTATTGTAAGTTGTTTGGCAGTGAAGGAAAAGCATGAAAAAAGCACTAATCTTTGATTGCGATGGGGTTTTGGCTGACACCGAGCGAGATGGTCATTTAGTAGCATTTAACCAAATGTGGCGCGAACATGGCATCAATTGGCAGTGGAGCCTGGAACAATATGCCCAGAAAGTTAAAATTGGCGGAGGCAAAGAACGAATGTTCAGCTTGGGAAAAGATGACGATTTTCGGGCTGTGTATCCGGTTCCAGAGTCGGAGTCAGGCTGGTGGAATATTGTCATGGGTTGGCATAAGCGCAAAACGGAAATTTATAAGCAGGCGATCGCTTCCGGGGAAATTCCTGGTCGTCCCGGTGTTAAACGCCTAGCCCAGACAGCTTTCGCAAATGGTTGGCTCCTCGCAGTTTGTTCGACTTCTGCGATCGCTTCTGTAGAGGCAGTGCTGCGTCACGTCATGGGAGTTGAATTGGCTAGTCAATTCGCTGGAGTTTTTGCAGGCGATATGGTAAAAGCCAAAAAACCCGCCCCAGATGTGTATAATCTCGCTGTGGAAAAATTAAACTTAGATCCGGCTAACTGCGTAGTCATAGAAGATTCGCGAAATGGTTTGCTCGCTGCTACTGCTGCCCGGATGACCTGTATAGTCACATACAATGAGTTGACCAAAAATGAGGATTTTAGTGAAGCGGCATTAGTGTTGTCAGATTTCGGAGAACCCGGTAACAAGTCGATCGCGATCAGTCAAAATCGGATTAATGTTAAACCACAGGGATATTTTACCGTAGATGATCTGGAGCAGGTTTTGGCTGATTCCCAAGCCTAAGACCTTTTCATCATTGATCTGTTTTTTCTGCCGAGTCATTCACCAGAACTACAACCCGCAGAACGTTTGTGGCCTTTAACTAATGAAGCGATCGCTAACCACTCGCCGGAAAACTTAGATGAAGCTCGAACATCTGCTGGTCTATCGCTGCCAGAAAATTATGGAGCAGCAGGAATTTGTTCAGGGTTTAACCTGTTTTCACGCTGTGGCCTCAAACTAGAAATGCTTAATCATCACTAATCATCCGGACATGATATAATACGCAAGCCACGGACGTAATGCTTACCACGCTGCTACTGTACCTCATAACTGCGGGAACTGCTGTAAAATCTGGATTGATTAAAACAAAAATAAAAATATTATAAAATTAATGATGTAATTTGAATAAATGATGTAGTTTGAATAGCAGCTAAAAGTTAGGAGCTTGAAAAAATCATGAAAAAGTTAGTAAGCTTGGTCTTAGCGACTATGATTTTGTGTGTTGGGATGATAGTTAGCCTTGAAGCAGCGACAGCTGGGGAGACTTATTTTGAAGATAGACAACAAATAAGTCTATGGAATGAGGTGAGTGAGTTTATACAGAATATGGAGAGGAGAGGGTTAAGGGTTCAATTAAACGGAAACAGTTGGATAAATAATTTTTCGGGTAGTAGAAATGATATAAAATTATTTGAACAGTTGTGTGAAGAAAAAGAGGGAGCAGTTTGGGTAAATAAGGACATTGAATATTGGGAGGTGTGTGAATTGCAGGGAAGGTAGAGAGGAAGGTAGAATTCAAGCCAAGTTTAGAATCCATACCTCGGTTATTAGCTTTGGGGTTGAACGTAGAACAAGTTGCCTAAGCTTTAGAATTAGAAGTCGAACAAGTCAGACAAGTAGCACAACAGTTTTCTGGTAGTTGAAAGAAAAAACGATCACGATTGCAATACCTAAACAGACATAAAACCAAGTTTTCGTCTAATTGGAAAAAAGCACAGCTAAAAATAGCTAAATTACACAACAAAATAGCTGACATCAGGAAAGATAAATTGCATAAACTGACTACCTATTTGGCTAAAAACCACAACCCACCCCCATCCCCTCCCGGGAGGGGAGCTAGAGGGGTGGGTGAAGACTTAAATGTATCAGGAATGATGTCAAATCACAAGCTAGCTAAGGCCGCCCTAGTCTATAGGTTTTTATGAGTTTCGTAGGCAGTTGGAGTACAAGTGTGAGTTATACGGTTCTGAGCTAGTTGTTATGGATAGATGGTTTCCTAGTCTCTAAGACTTGCAGTAGGTGTGGAGCTGAATCGCGAGTCTCTGTTGTGATCAGAGCGCGTTTTCAATTGCGAACACTGCAATTTTAGCTGTGATTGCTCCGCAACGCTAGCGCGAACGAGACTTAAATGCAGCGTTAAATTTAGCTATGGCGGTCAGTTTGACCGTGACAGCCTGTGGACTGGATAACGCCGACGTTACCGAGTGGGAAGCAGGAATAGAACAGATAATCATAGATTTCTATAGATTATCGTAGGTTTCTAAGAACGGAAGTATAGCAAGCGATCTCAAAACAAAATGTTTGCGATTGCACTAGGTAAACACCTCACGCTCTGAAAAGTTCAGTGGCGGGTACGAATTTTTCAGGAGAGCCAAAGTGATCGTCAAACTATTCGGTTCAGCACAGAGCTAGACACGGAAACATTAAAGAAGGAGTTGAGTTAATCCTAACGAAAGTTTTATTCTTTATTCAATTTCGCATAAAGTTTATTAAAAAAGTCACGACGACTGCCCATGTAGGCGAACCCATAGCAGCGATTCGGTTTCATCCGCGTTAGTCGTCGCTGTTGGCTGAGGATAGAGGTGCGAAACTTGCGCAAAACCGCCCGATAGTCCAGCTTGGGGTGCAGATTCGCCAAAATCTGTTCCCGCAAGTCGATCGGGATTTAAAAGGTGCGTGAGGGCTTTCCTTCGTGCATTGGTTGATCCACCCTATCTTAGATATTGTATTTGTTGGCAAGTGTTAGTCAAAAAGTATCGGAGAGAAAGATGGCGCGAAGTAGTTTGGAGAATATAGAACTGGTCGTGCGCACGATCGCCCAAACATCTATTGATAATGAAAAATATTTTACCGAGTTGGATGGTGTGGTCGGTGATGGGGACTTCGGCACCTCCCTGGAAAGTGGCTTTGGTGCAATTTTGTCACAATGGGACAAAATAGACCGCAGTAGCGGTGAGAGTTTTTTGCTCGGATGTGCTAAAATTATCTCCAGAAATATTGGCGGCACTTCCGGTTCAATTTGGCGGGCTGCTTTTCGGAGTGCTGGCAAGAGCATTAGCGATAAAGAAATGCTGACCGCCGAAGATGTCGTGACCATGTTTCGGGCTGCGGCAGATGGAATTATGGATCGCGGGGGAGCAAACTTAGGCGACAAAACGTTGCTGGATGCCTTAGTCCCAGCGGCAGATGCTTTTGAGCAAACGATCGCCAATGGTGGTAATACTCAAGAAGCGATCGATGCAGCGGCCAAAACAGCACGAGAGCAGGCAGAAATCACGAAAGCTTGGGTCGCCAAACGAGGTCGCGCATCTTACACAGGCGAACGCAGTAAAGATACTTATGATGCTGGGGCAGTAGCTGTGGCTGTGATGTTTGAGAATGTCGCCACTGCCTGGGCAAAATTTTAAGGGTTAAAACCCACTGAAAACCTTTTTATGAAGCAGGAAAAAAATCAATGAAGAAATTTGTTAATAATCCCAAACAATTTGTTCCCGAAATGCTCAAGGGAATTGAGCTTGCTAATCCGGGTAAGGTCAAATACGTCCCCGACTACAACCTGATTATGCGAGCCGATGCTCCCAATGACAATAAAGTCTCGATCATTCAGGGTTCCGGTTCCGGCCACGAACCAGCCCATGTGATGATTGTCGGCCAGGGGATGCTTGACGGGGCCTGTCCGGGGGATGTTTTTTCGGCCCCGCCAATTGATTATGTGGTCGAGTCTTCCAAACTACTCAACTCAGCCAAAGGAGTGTTGCATATTGTCAACAACTATACAGGCGATCGAGCAGCTTTCCGCGATGCCGCTGAAGAATTGGAAGATGAAGGGATTACGGTAAAAACTATTTTTGTCGATGATGATGTAGCGGTTAAAGACAGCCTCTACACTGTAGGTAGGCGTGGGGTAGCTGGCAACTTTTTTGTCATCAAAGCGGTTGGCGCAGCGGCAGAAAAAGGCGCTTCCCTAGATGAATTGGTTGCTCTAGGTAATCGTGTTAATGATGTTATCCGTTCTATGGGGATGGCTTTGACTGGCTGCACTCCCCCTGCAAAAGGCGAACCCATTTTCACCCTGGCAGAAGATGAAGTTGAGATGGGCGTCGGCATTCATGGGGAACCAGGCCGGGCCCGGGAAAAACTAACCAGCGCCAATGAAATAGTCGATCAAATGCTGGAAGCCATTATCACCGATTCCAAGCCAATCTCAGAAACCGAAACCGCTGCCCCCATCTTTAATAGTGGCGATGAAGTGGCACTGATGATCAATGGTTTAGGGGGTACGCCAATTTCCGAACTTTATCTGCTGTATGGCTATGCTCACGAACAGTTGGAAGCCAAAGGTATCAAGGTGTGGCGCAGCTATGTGGGCGAATATTGCACCTCATTGGAAATGGCCGGAATGTCAATTACCTTATGTAAGGTGGATGATGAGTTGAAAGACTTGTTGTTAGAACCAGCCGAGATTCCAATTCGGGTATTTTAGAGATTTGAGAGATATAGCACTACGCATTTTCGTAGCTGCATTCCGGATGTAAAACAGCCTCAAATCTTTGCCAGGCTTAGATTTTAAATTTATGAACTTACCCTACTTATGATTGCCGCTTGCGATCAGCTTGCTAAACTGCGCCGAATTATAATAGAATAACTACAAACTTAAAATAATGATATTTGGCCTTATACTGTTGAATATCATTCAAGTTAAGCTGTCGCGCATTTAGATTGCGTCCGAGCGGGGCTTATGCATGAGTGCTTGCCCACAGTGCGTAGATTTCGCCCGCTATACGGAACGCCGATTCAAATCTGTAACAGGTTATCTCACAATTTCACACTGGCGAATTTCAAGTCATTGTTAAATTTAAGCTATCAAGTAGAGTCGGCGATCGCAACTGTTTTTTCTCAGATTGTCTTTTCTCATTTTATCCTGCAAAAAGGAAAATTATGACCAAAAACGATTACACGCAACTACAACCGCCTGCAAAAAACCCTAATAACATCCAAGCAAAGAAGTATTACGTTTTCAATGAGACTGGCAATATCATGTTTGTCACCACTCTTGAGTCAAATGAGGCTATTGAACAGTCGGCTCGCTCTCTTTTTAATGAGGTGTCCGTGTTTTTTGCGGGAATGACCCGAGCAATACAACAAACGATTAACCCAACAACAAACAAACCGTATTCTCTATATAACTACAATGCCTTGTCAGCCATTATCAGTGGATCGGGTTTGTTCGTTCACATCCAAGAGGAAGACGTGATGTACAGCACAAATAGTGTAGGTGTAACTTTCAGCACCGGGCTGATTGAGGCGTTGATAGGCATAGCCTTCGCCGAATCCGAGATCGGGTTTGCACGTGGCTTGATCGCCTCCATTGGACAAGAAGCAATTACGTTGAGCACTTCAACATCGAAAACTGATTCTAAAGCGGCCAGCATCATATTTGTTTGCGAATATCTCCTAGGAATGCCCCTCGTCAGTGCGATTGTGGTTTATGTCGATTGCCTAGAAAACGAACGCGAAATAAAGATCGGGCCATGCTTTCAGGCAAGCTCCACGAACACGGAGTGGAAACTCCACAAAGATACATACTTATTTGTGTCTCCAAGCTTCATCAAACAATATGCCGGAGATCTGGAGTCAGTCAATTCTGACCCACAGTATCTTGAAATGATACATTGGCTGCAGGATTTGGTGCTGCGGAAACCCGAAATATTTTTTCTGGAAACCAAGGGGGGCGATCAAGTACCTTCTGGATCGCAGCTCTCAGTCAAGGAGAAGTACATCATCGGGGGTCAGTTCTTGCCCAGTGACAATACAACCAAGCTGAAATTTGTCGGCGGGGCGGACCTCACTACCGATGCGACTTTTACCCCCACCGCGATTACCTTTTCTGTGGGAGATGTCAAACAGCCGACGGCTGCTCCTATTGGTGTGTACACCTCTGCTTCGGATAAAGACCCAGTAGCAACCACCCCCGGGTCATTCTCTATAGAGTCCTCAGCAAACGAAGATGGAGAAATACTTAGTGAGGAGGAAGGAGAGAGTAAGCCGTCCGCTTCCTCTACAGAAGAGAAAGTGGACAATTAACTGAGAGCGCCGTATTCCTTCCTAATCAAACCATGGTTTTCTATAGTCCTCAAACTGCTAACCATCAGACTCCGAGTCGGAGAAATGAAGTTGTGATCAAACTGAACATACTTTTCTGGAGTAATATTTAGTGATAAAAAACTTGATCCCTTCTAATCTTTTTTCCCTTCTGCCTTCTGCCTTCTGCCTTCATTCCTCCAAAGTGTAACTATTCAACCGGACATGATATAATTTATGAGAACGACCAAATCTTTGCCTTTGAGTTGGGAAGAACTACAACAACTCGCTACATTTGAGCGAGATACCATTAACGGACCAACCAATTCCCAAGCGAGATTGCGGCTGTTTGGACAAGCCGAATCAGATGTGCGAGTTACTCTTTATCGCGATCATCATGCTTGGTGTCCTTATTGCCAAAAAGTGTGGCTGTGGTTGGAGGAAAAGCAGATTCCTTACCGTATCGAGAAAGTCACTATGTTCTGTTATGGAACGAAAGAAAAGTGGTATAAGCAAAAGGTGCGATCGGGAATGCTTCCAGCGGTAGAACTTGACGGTCAGTTAATTACAGAAAGTGATGATATCTTGTTAGCATTAGAAAAGGCATTTGGCCCATTAAATCAGGTAGGAATGGGCGATCGCCGAGCGCTGCCTCTGCGCCAGCTAGAACGCCTACTCTTTCGTGGCTGGTGTACTTGGTTGTGCTACCCCACGCGATCGCAAAGGGAGGAACAACGCAGTCGAGATCAATTTACCACCATCGTGGCTCAAGTTGAAGCGGCTCTGGCCAATACTCCAGGACCTTATTTTCTGGAAGAATTTGGTATAGTTGATGTGGTTTTTACTCCCTATGTTGAGCGGATGAATGCCAGCCTCTACTATTACAAAGGCTATTCATTGCGGGAAGAAAACCCAAAGTTCTCTGATTGGTTTGATGCTATGGAAACCCGATCCACCTATCGAGGGACACAAAGCGATTTTCATACCCATGCCCACGATTTACCACCGCAAATGGGCGGATGCTATCCTAACCAAGAATCTCAAACTGAGATTAATCAAAAACGAGTCGATTGCGGTCCTTGGTTCGGATTACCAGATGTGATGTACCCAGAACCCGAAACGTCCCGAACAGAAGCTCTGCACCGGGCAATCAAGCATCGTCATAATATCATTCGCGTTAATCCAGCGGACGATCGCCTTTTTGATGAAGCCTTGCGTTGCGCTCTGACTTACATGATAACAGGAGAACTATGTCCGCCACCATCTGCTTCTGACCCAGCTCTGCGCTACCTGCGCGATCGTATTAGTGTACCGAGAGATATGTCCATCTATGCCGCTAAACGACTGAGAGAAGCATTAGAAACCACGGCAGCTTTATCTGGCGATCGTCAAGGAATACCTATTCCGGTGCGCGATCGGCGCGATCAAAATCCAGCTAATTTCAGCCAAATTTAACAATGGATTGGGAATTTTCCTCTTCAAATCTTTGATTGCAGAGGGAATCCCCTATTTTATTTTCAATCTAATACCTCAGTAATATCAAATGATGATCCGTGAGACAACGAGATAGTTATTGCTGCTGTGCTTATGTGAGATCAAGCTGCTCTGGTTCGGCACTGATGCTGTCCCATAGGGCTTGAACTAACCAGATGCGATCGTCAATACTCAATAATACCATTTTGAAAAAAGAATGTTACGAATAATAAGCACCATAAAAAGACTTTCAGATAAAGTCTGTTTCACGAAAAAGGTAATTTCCAACATCAAAAATGGTATTATATCATGTTCGGTTGAATAGTTATGATTAGGATATAGATGGAAGAGATATCTCAAACCCCTGAGATTGCTTTCTTCCACTCCGTTTCAGTCGCAATGACTTTATTGTAAGTGATCATCCGAACATGATATTAAATCTATCCATTCTGCATTCTAAATTCTAAATTCGCGCATTAGAATAAATACCCTAACTATTTGTAGCAAACATTTATCAATTTGGTATAACCCAACCTACCGCGAAGGGTGTTCGCACTGGTTCAGAATGTGGAAGAAGGGGGTACGGCTAATCGATGCAAAGTTTGTTCTGCATACTGGGGATTTAACATATCGAGATCGAAGACAGTGTCTAGATTCTGGGCAAACTGCCAGATCAGAACCGGGCAATTCACGGGAGTTTCAGGTGTTGCTTCATACCCCTCATTCCAACTTGGCAGACTTCCTTGCCACCCTTCAGCGTAGGGATAACCTGCAATCCAAAGACCAGAGCATATAGCCCCGCCAGCGATAGAACTATTGAGTTGTTCTGCTGAAGCGTTGTCCGCAACACTCATATAAACACCAGGCAGTAGTTTCACTTCAGAAGTACTGGCATTCTGAATAGCCTGAGACCAAGCTAGATAATAAGTTGGATTGAGTGGAGGTTCAGACTCTTCTACATCCAGGAAAATGTAAAATTCTTTTCCCTGGGAAGCCAGATTATTTTCGCCGAGATCTTTCAAGAAAGTCTGAGCTTGTACCTGAGCATCTTTTTGAGCACATTGAACACTACTAGAGCTCACATCCAGGGTTGAAGACGCCACAGGGAGTAAAGCAATGTTGCTTGAACTAAGGGGTTGATTTTCCTGGCTTGGTTCATATTGTAGAGAAGTAAACGGTTGTGGATCTGTACATCTACCCCCAAAAGGACCTTCAAAATAACGTCCCCAAAAACTTGGAGTTTCACCTAAAAAGTCGGTTGCTTGAGAGATTGAAGA
>NZ_JAAHHG010000340.1 GCF_010692555.1 Okeania sp. SIO3B5
GAGATACCGCTCAGGTTAATGTTCAAAACCGAGTTTCTCAAGCAGAAGCTTCTTTACCAGATTCAGTCAGACAAACAGGTATTACTGTAGAAGCAGCATCCCCTAATATTTTATTAGTAATTGCCACTTATTCAGAAAAAGATGAAAATGGCAATTTCTTCTACAGCACTGACTTTATGAGTAACTACATCGATCTGAACGTCTTAGATCAAATTAAGCGTATTCCTGGAGTTGGTCAGGCGACAGTTTTAGGGGAGCGGAAATATGCCATGCGCATTTGGCTTAACCCCCAGAAAATGGCAGTTCGTGAATTAACAGCTCAGGATGTAGTCAATGCTTTACAAGAACAAAATATTCAGGTGGGAGCAGGTAAAATTGGTCAAAGTCCAGCACCACCAGATTTAGTTTATGAAATTCCTCTGCAAGCTATTGGTAGGTTAAAAAATGCCCAAGAATTTGAGGATTTAGTGCTGAAAGTTGATGAAAATGGTACTTTGGTTAAGGTTAGAGATATAGGTAGAGCAGAACTTGGAGCGGAAAATTACGATCTAGTTACCACATACAATGGAGACCCAACTACGGGTTTAGCAATTTATCAACTTCCCGGTAGTAATGCTCTAGAAACAGCAAATCAAATCAAAGCTACAATGGCAGATCTCAGTGATAGTTTTCCACCAGGACTAAAATATAGCGTTGCATACGATACAACGTTGTTTGTGCAAGTCTCACTGCGAGAGGTAGTTATTACTCTACTTCAAGCTGTAGGATTAGTGGTTTTGATTATCTTTATTTTTTTACAAGATTGGCGAGCCACATTGATTCCAGCGATCGCTATTCCTGTAGCTTTGATTGGGGCAATGGCTGGCTTAAAGATGTTAAATTTTGAAATTAATACTCTAACTTTGTTTGCTTGTACTTTGGCATCAGGTCTGGTGGTGGATGATGCGATCGTAATTGTGGAGGCAGTCTCTAGTAAAATTGAACAAGGAATGAAGGCAAGGCAAGCAGCATTGGATGCAATGGAGGAACTCACTGGAGCAACGATCGCTACTTCCTTAGTATTGATGGCTGTATTTATTCCGGTTTCATTCTTCCCTGGAACCACTGGAGTAATTTACAAACAATTTGCTTTGACTATTGCTTTTGCTGTTGCCTGTTCAACTTTTAATGCTCTGACTTTCTCTCCTAGTATATCTGGTTTGTTACTACGTCCAAAAAAAGAAGCTACCGGACCTTTGGGTTGGATATTTGATACCTTTAACCGAGGTTTTGGTTGGCTACAAGACAAATACGGTAAATTAGTCAGCTTTCTCACCCGCATTAATATCATAGTAATGGGGATTTTTATTGCGGGTTTAGTGGCAACTGTTTGGATGTATGGTTTAGTTCCTGGTGGATTTGTTCCCGAAGAAGACCAAGGTTATTTTATTATAATTTATCAAGCTCCTGACGGAGTTTCCCTCAATTATAATACTGATGCTGCAGCCAAAATTCAAAAAGAAATTGAGGAGATTGACGAAATCAAATCTTCTTTTGGTGTTGCTGGATTTGGTTTTGATGGTATCAACCCTAGTCAAGGGGTATTTTTCGTCTTACTTAAACCTTGGGAAGAACGAACTTTACCAGAGCAGTCTGTTTATGGCATAACCAGAAGATTAAATGGAGCGTTGCAAGGAATTAAAGAAGTGAACGCCTTTGCTGTGAATGCCCCACCAGTACCAGGATTAGGTAGTACAGGAGGTTTTGAATTTCAATTGCAAGAGCGTACTGGAAGTTTGCCTATTGAAGCATTACTCGAAAATGGTAATCGGTTAATTGGAGCAGCTTATTCCCCAGAATATCCTAGTTTACAAGGTGTTTACAGTCAGTTTAACGCTAATAAGCCTCAGAAGCAAATTGAAGTTTTACGCGATCGCGCTAAGGCATTAAATGTGAATGTTAATGATATATTTTCTACCTTACAAATTTATTTCGGTTCGTCTTATGTAAATGATTTTGTTTTAGGACAACGCCAGTATCGGGTTTATGTTCAAGCAGAACCAGAGTTTCGTTCTAAACCTGATGATATTAATCAATTGTATGTCCGCTCTCTTAATGGAGAAATGATTCCCCTGGGAAGTTTAGTCACAATCAAAGATTTTGTTGGACCGGAGATTATTACCCACTATAATATTTTCCGTTCCATGAAAATTCAAGGTGGGCCTGCTCCTGGTTATAGTTCTGGACAAGCGATCGCTGCTATGGAACAAGCTTCGGAAAAATTGTTAGACCCTGGTTTTGGTTATGCTTGGCAGGGTAGTGCGTTGGAGGAAAAGTCTTCTGGTGGTGCAGCACCGATTATTTTTGGCTTGGGTTTTGTGATGGTGTTTCTGGTACTAGCAGCACAATACGAGAGTTACATCGACCCTTTAATTATTATGCTCTCGGTACCACTAGCAGTGTTAGGCGCTTTGGTAGCTATTTGGTTTAGATCGAATATACTTATGGCTGGTTCTGTTTGGCCAGTGGTGACAAATGATGTGTATGCTCAGGTTGCCTTAGTTATGTTGATTGGTTTGGCTTCCAAGAACTCAATTTTGATTGTAGAATTTGCTAACCAGTTAAGGGATAAGGGTGTAAATATTACTAAGGCAGCAATTACAGCGGCAGAGCAGCGTTTCCGACCAATTCAGATGACGGCAATCTCCAGTTTGATTGGTTTTATGCCTCTAGTTATTGCTACTGGCGCAGGTTCGGGCAGTCGTTGGTCTCTTGGTACTGCAATATTTGGAGGAATGTTGTTTGGTACTCTTTTGAGTTTGTTGATTACTCCTAATTTATATATTGCTGTTAAAAATTTGGAGGGATGGTTGTTGAAGGGTGAAAAACCTAAGAAGTCAGAGCGACCTGATTTGTCAAATTATGATGATGCTCATTCTAATGGATATGAATCTGTTGATGATGGTATCAAAGATCATCATAATAGACATACTGTAGGTAATGGTGCATTAGAAAATCAAGCTGATTCTACAACAGAAACTGTTGATTCTGATATTGATGAGGCGGTTAGGGAAGAACCACAAACACCTAAAAGCTAGTGCAACTATGGGGAAGTTAAAAGTCAAAAGTCAAAAGTCAAAAGTAAGAATTTAAGCCAGGAAATTATTTCGGTTTAGTAGGTTGGGTTAAGCGACAGCGCAACCCAACAATATTGAAGTAATAGATAAAAATGTTATTATCTAGCAAATATTTAGTCATGCCACTCCGCCCTTAACCCTTGTTGAAATTCAAGAGTATCTATCCGTTTTGGCAAAAAACCAAAAAAGTCTAAAGTTTCCTCCCCCTCTTGGGAAATTTTCGTTACTGGCGGTAAAGACTGTACAACCACCACAACTTCTACTAAACAGGGTTCTACAGTATCAGGTAGGCTAATTTCCAGTTTGCGATCGCTCCCGACATAGACTACTTTGCGAATGGTTTCCATAATTTCTCCTGTAATAAAACACTAATTCTAAATTCAATAACAGTTATTAAAGCTGACTGCTAATAGCTAATATCATGTTCGGTTGAATACTTATATCATGTCCGGTTGAACAGTTATAAATAAATAACGACGTAGGAGTCAGGAGTCAGGAGTCAGGAGTCAGGAGGGAAGAAAGAAGAAGAAAAGGAGAAGAAGGAGAAAGTTTTTTATTACGCTCTTATCCGGACATGATATTACACTTTGGAGGAAGGAAGGCAGGAGGCAGCTATGCTGGAGGCAGAAGGGAAGAAAGGATTAAAGGGGATAAAGATAGGGGACAGTTTTGGTGGAAAGATGTTGGAGCAGGTGGATAAGCTTTGGCAACTTATACAACGAAAACCTGCGGGAATCTTGCCTACTTTGAAATCTGCTGAAACAGAAGCTTCTAATGTTGATGTTTATCAAGCAGCACAAGAGTTGGAAACTGTTGCTAATGAGGACTCAGAAGTTAGGCAAGCTATTATTGATGTGTTTGAAGCTGCTAAACAGGAACATCCTGAATATGTTAAAAATCTTGAGTCTGAGGTTGAGAAAATTAAGTCTCAAGAAGCAACTCCTGAGAAAATTAATGCTTTGGTTCAGGCAAGTATTATTAGTGGGGGTAATGTTGGCAATACAGGTATTGTTGGCAATAAAACTGTCAAGATTAAAAACGCTAACTTTTGACTGCAGCCGCCGGGATGGGCACCGGTAAAGGAAAGTACCCAACAGCCAAAAGGCATTCCGCAAAACCTGCTTATATCATGTCCGGTTGAATAGTTATAAATAAACTACTCAGGAGTCAGAATTCAGAATTCAGAATTCAGAATTCAGGAGGAAAGAAAGAAGAAGAGAAGGAGAAAGTTTTTTCATCACTAATTATCCGGACATGATATTAGGAGTGGCGCTAAGAAATTTGTTGGTAGGGATAATGTAATGGTTTTCCTGCACCAACAGCTACAAAAAACTGAACGGGTGGCGATCGCTTCTATTACTGGTATGGGTGGTATCGGTAAAACTGAACTCGCTCTCCAATATGCTCGTCTTCACCTCCAACAAAAGACTTATCCTGGTGGAATTTGTTGGTTAGAGAGGCGTGGTGTGGATGTGGGGATTCAAATTATTAATTTTGCTAGGTCACAACTTAACTTAAACCCGCCAGAGGATTACGATCCGGAGACTCAGGTGCGCTCATCCAGATATTGCTTTTAGTCTGAACAATCTGGCAAGTCTCTACGAATCCCAGGGGCGATACTCGGAAGCGGAACCTCTGTATACAAAAGCTTTGGAAATGAGAAAGCAACTGTTTAGGTCTGCACATTCAGAGATTGCCTCTAGTCTGAACAATCTGGCATATCTCTACAAATCCCAGGGGCGATACACGGAAGCGGAGCCTCTGTATACAAAAGCTTTGGAAATGAGAAAGCAACTGTTTGGTTCTGCACATTCATATATTGCCACCAGTCTCAACAACCTGGCAGCTCTCTACAAATCTCAGGGGCGATATAGGGAAGCGGAAGCGCAGCAGGTGGATTTAAAGTTGCGGATTCTATTATTTCCCAGTCACGATCGCTCACCACAATTGCTTCTGGTTTCTGTATCTCCTCAGTCGTAATATCCAAAGCCAGTTGTAGCAAATACTCGCTGACAGTCAAACATCTCAAAGCAGCAGCCTTCTCTAAAAGTTGTTTTTGCTCTGGTTCCAGAGTTAAAGTTATACTCGTTTTCTCAGTATTCGTCGTTGCTGACATAATATTTCACCTGCTTAACCATTTTTTGAAATAACAATTATTATAGTTTACTTTTTTCATTCTAGATTGTCAAAAGTTTTGATAAATGTAGCGATCGCTCTATCTATTTACCAGAAAACAACAGCCATATAACTCCGTTTCGCTGCGCGTTGATGGAGCCTAAAAAACACTTTCAACTTCTTCATAACTTGCCCACTCGCCCCGCTTTGCGCCCTCATAAGCTCGACCTAATCGTTCCAGACTGCCATACTCGCGAGCATAAATTGTAAGCAAGTGCTAATATTACATCAGTCTGATTTTTGCTAGAGTCAAGCAATTGATTTTTTAACTCTTCTCGCAATGGTGCGGGTGTGTTTGGATTACCCACTATAGCTACTGGAATACCTCGCTTAGAAGGATTTTATGTAGTCAATCCCAATAGCATCAGCAACCCATACAAAGCAAATTCTTCTGAAGTAAAAGGATGATACTTTTCGAGCCAACGATCTTGTAATGGCAACCCTCCACCCAAACCGATCACTGGTAACATACACCTACATAAAGGCTCAATTGCAGAACGCTCTGATTCATTTAAACTGGCTAAAATTTCTCTCCACTGTTTCAATACCGATGTTTGTAAAGTTGTATCTGCTATTTGTTGCCAATTTTCCGTAATTTCTCCAGCCCAATTAACATGATGACTAGCTGCTTCTGCCACCAGAGAGTCAGAACTATTAACCAAGATTTCCAGCAGATTAGTTGGTGTAGCTGGATAATTAGCGATCCCTAACTGTAGCTCTATAGTTTGCTCACTTAGTAGAGCAGGATTGGCCAAAAAAGGTTGTAAGTCCTGAGAATTTAAAAGTTTTGGTTGTGCCATTTCAGTTATCAGTTATCAGTTATCAGTTATCAGCAGGTGAAACAAACCCTAATCTTAGGGTTTAACCAGATTTCATATCGAATATCAGTATCGACTGTAAAAGCAAACAGCACAAATATCGGGGTTATTTTTTGGATTAAGTACCTATGCAGCAAAGCTTTTAGCTGAAACTGCCCCCAAATATATATACTTACTTATTTTTGACTACTTAAAAGAGATCGTAATCTAGATTGACTAAAAAATCAACCCTATTCCTAAAAAAATTTGCGAGAAAAGTAGTATAGATGTCCCAACTGAGACTTTACTAATCTATCAAAACAATTGGGTCGCGCAACCCCGCCTTTTAAAGCGAAATATTGTTGGAGAGTTGCTCAAATCCCCGTTACAAAAATAACTTCTGACTTCTGACTTCGTTAACTGGTAGTCCTGCATAGTAATAGTGAAGATATATATTTTTTAATTCCTCCCCTACTCTCTTCCGTATCCCTGTATCCGTGCCATAATCCGTGTGAGCCACTTCCCCACTCCCTGACAATTCCGTATATCCGTGCCATAATCAGTGTGAGCCACTCCCCTACTCCCCTACTATCCTACTCCCCTACTCCCCTACTCCATAGATAAGGAGTTTCCCTATTTTTCAAAGCCTTACCAATATACATAATTGACATATCATCATTAATACTAATTTGAAAAGATCCAGTTTTTCGATATAGCTGATAATTAATAAAATTGGTTTTCCAGACTTGAATTAACTTCCGAATAAATACTTGTAACGACTTATCAAACTTGAGATTTTTTCTGAAAATATTCAACTCTCCCAAGACAAAACCTATTTCTCCAAACAAATCAAAACCTTTCATCTCAACCTCAACAAAACCCAAAGATAACATCAACTCTTTCAACTCTTCTGGCAAAATAAATTTATCCCAATCGTGAACCCCCTGGGGAATTAATCGTAATAAATTTTCCATCAACCAAATCATCATAAATCGAGATTGAAAATTACGATTTATCGTGTCATAGAAAAAAATACCATCAGGTTTCAACACTCTATATATTTCTGAAACAACTTGACGATAATCAGAAACGTGTTCCAAAACATCCACACAAATCACAACATCAAAAGTATTATTTTCATAAGGCAAACTTTCAGCAACCCCAACTTTATAGTTAATATCCAAACTATTTTCACCGCTATGTTTTTGAGCAACTTCTATACATTTTGCCGAGGAGTCAATACCATAAGTTATTGCACCTCTTTTTGCCATAAATTCACAAGAAAAACCACCCCCACAACCCACATCCAAAACCTTTAATCCTTGCCAATGAGGAACAAATCCATCGAAAAATTCAAACCTTGGTTGATTGAGATAATAAAGAGCATAAATTTTGGCATTTTTATCCCACCATTGATTAGCACTTAAGTCATAAAACTCTAAGTCATTTTTTTTCATTGTTATTAGATATAGTAAGGAGTAAGGAGTAGGGGGGGATTTTTGATTTATATAGTGGAATAATTAATTTGATTTTTTATTATCGGAGATGTCTCTTATATTTATTCATTACTTTTCAGAAAGAATTGAAAAAAACAAGGAAAGCGATCGTCACACCTTTTCATATTAATAATATATTTTAAGCATCTCCTGCGGAATGCTTACCGAAAAATTGTGGTTTAAAGCCTTCCCTTGTAAGAGGATAATAAAGAAAAGTTTTCATGATTAGTTAATCCTATCCGTTTTAAAGGAAAGGTAATTCTAAATTCTAAATTCTAAATTCTAAATTCTAAATTCTAAATTCTAAATTCTAAATTCTAAATTCTAAATTCTAAATTCTAAATTCTTGAAAATATATCTAACTTAATCTCGCCGTACATTCCAAAATTAACCTTTGATTTTCAATAGAATAAGGCTGAACTTCTAAAGCCTTTTTAAAAGCTAAAATAGCTTCTCGATATTTTCCCAATGCAGCATAACATAATCCTAAACCATGCAAAGCACCAAAATGAAAAGGAATAATTTTTACCACCATCTCACAATCTTTTATAGCCTTTTCATACTCTCCTAAAGAGTAAGAAAGAACCGCTCTTCGATTCCAAGCTTCTGCAAAATCAGGTAAATCTTCAACTAATTTATTCAAAACTGCTTCTGCCTTAGCAACTTCTCCAACTTGCAGCAAATGTTCTGAACTTTGAATTGCTTCTAAACCAGCAACACCTTTTTGCTCAAACCAAATCCGCCATAATTCACCCGTAGCTTTATTTCTAATTAATTCGTCAGGATTTTTCAAGTCTTCCAGTAATTCTTTAATTGATGATTTATCCGTAATTTTAATAATCTTAATAATCTTAATGATTACTAATCAGTAATTAGTAATTGGTACAGTCCTCAAACCGTTTGATTCCTTGATAGAATAGCTATGAATTTAGAACTCGTATCTGGAATTACTAATACCGTTTCACTAAAGTCAAAAGTAAAAAATTAGAAGTAAAAAGTGATATTATAAGTACTTAAAATCTCTACTATAAAGTAATTTAAACTTATTGTTTAACTTCATAAGTTACCAACTATTTGTGACATCTTTTAAGTGAAATGGCATAACTACTAAATATTATCATAATTTATCAAAATAATTGGGTTGCGCAACCCCGCCTTTTAAGGTGAAATATTTTTGGAGGCTTGCTCAAATCCCCGTTACAAAAACAACTTCTGTACGTCGCCAATCCGACGGCTCCCCTATTTGACTTCGTTAAATACTTGCTATAATCTGACTTTTGATTGTACTGTTAGTTTACTTGACGTAGGTATTTCAGCTATTAGCAGTTAGCCTTCAGCTTTTTAGTGGGCGTTGCATAATTGCGGGATGAATACTTACGTCGATGTCTTTTTATACTTTGAGTTCTTACTCAGTATCTTAATACTAATTCAGACTTAATTCAGACTTTCTTTGACGATAAAAGCTTCATAACTAATAGCTAACCGCCCGAATAATTAATAATTAATCATTAAATAATTAAATAATTCGCGCCTTGAAGCCTCCCCTTTTAAGGGGAAAAAAGCGGTCGAGGGATGGATGGGTTTCCTAACCATATCCAATCGACCAAGAGAAGAAATAATATTTCCTTATATTCAATTCCGTAACGGTTTTAACCAGAGGTAATTATCAATTATCAATTATCCATTATCCATTATCAATTAATGAACACTTGTTCTATCCTAGACAATTAAACTCCTTCTTCCTTCTTCCTTCTTCCTTCTTCCTTCTTACTTCTTACTTAATTTATGCTCAATATTTCTATCATTATTCCTACCCTCAATGAAGCAGCTTATTTATATCGTACCCTCCATAATCTTTCTGTACTTACCCCTCCACCAAAAGAAATATTAGTAGTAGATGGTTACAGCAAAGATGAGACAGTTTCTATTGCTCTCTCCTTTGGAGTTTCTGTTATTTATTCTCCCCAGCGTGGACGTTCTGTTCAAATGAATTTAGGCGCCCAAAAAGCAACAGGAGAAATTCTCTGTTTTCTTCATGCTGATACTATAGTACCTAATGACTTTATTTCTATAATTTCTCAAACTTTGGCAAATCAAAATATTGTTTGTGGTGGATTTATTTCCATTATGTGTAATGCCAAAACTACTCGCTGGAGTATTGTCTTACATAACTATTTCAAAACTTTCTATGCTCCTCTAATTTTTCGCCCACATTTATTCTTGAAAGGTTTGCGGATTTTGTGTGGAGACCAAGTAATTTTCTGTCGTAGCACAGATTTCTGGAAAGTTGATGGTTTTGATACTAATCAACCAATTATGGAAGATGCTGACTTATGTATTAAGTTAGTTAAACATGGACGAATTTATCTAGTAAATCGCTTCGTATATACTAGCGATCGCCGTGTAGCTAAGTGGGGAATTTTCAAAGCAAATTTTATCTATTTATTTATTGGTTTTTTGTGGGGTTTTGGTGTCTCACCCACTTTTCTTAAACGTTTCTATCAAGATATTCGTTAAGAAACTGTTTATAAAAAAATACCGACCACATTACTGCGATCGGCTTCTTTAATTTTTTATTCTTCTTCGGTATTTGCTTCTAATTCCGCCTTCATCAATTCCAGGAATTCAATCTCATCGTTGCACTTGGATAGTAAGTTGTTGTACCAAGTCAAGCAGTCTTCAGCTTCGCGCTGCCTATCTTTCCAGGAATCAATTAAGCGGTCAACAAGTTTTTTAGTTGTTCTTTGCCAGATGTCTTGAGCTTAATTTCCTTGCGACCAATCTTTTCCAGCAGCGCTGACCGACTTAAACCCAGTTTGTTCGCTTGTTCCATCAATCCCTGTGCTGCTTCCGGTGTCACGCTGGCTGATATCCACTCCTTGTATTGGCCGTGTTCCTTGTGTTTGCTTTTTGGCATTTTTCTTTATCATTTTTACTTCTTATATAAGATAGCCCAACCTTGTATAAAAAATATTGTACAATCTATTGACAAATATCAAATATCTTGTATAATATAATAACTGTTGGAACAAGGAAGTTTTACAACCTATACAGATACTCAGGAGGTGATGCCCAACTAAGCAGTTCAAACAGCTAAAACCTAAATAGTTACTAAATCTATAGAAAAATATTCCTTGACTTAGTTTTAATTAAGTGTTATCTTAACCGGGTGAACTACAACACCCTCTATCCCATTGCTAAAAGCGTTTGGGACTGCTTTTCTTAATATGT
>NZ_JAAHHG010000341.1 GCF_010692555.1 Okeania sp. SIO3B5
TGTCTCTAGATGATGAACGACTGATATCATGTCCGGTTGAATAATTAGACTTTGGTGGAAGGAAGGCAGGAGGCATCCCCCCTACCCCCCTTTGAAAGGGGGGGAGGCAGAAGGTTTTCTCCCATTGTCACCTTGATTTTATACACAAACGATGCTATCGGACATGATATGACAAAAAAAGTTAGATGAGTAATGTCAATAGAGTTATTATCAACAATATTTGATGATTTTATAGCAATCCTAAATAAGTTGCGGGTAATCAAAAAGTAGAGAAAAAAACTGAAACTCCCATCTGTTCCCTGTTCCCTGTTCCCTGTTCCCTAAAAGCGGTAAGATTTTTATACACAAATAAAATAGGATTGCTATACTAAAAAATGAGGTCTAAAGCCTCCCCTTTTAAGGGGATGAAAGAATTTAAATTCAGTATTTTCAATCCTCCGACTAAAGCCGGAGGTACTGATAACTGATAACTGATAACTGATAACTGAAATGACCCCAGAAGAAAAAGAAATGTTTAATGCTGCTGTAGAAGGGAGATATTAAGGTAAGTGATATACTAAAGATTAGTATAGTTTCAGAAGTTGTAAACTAGAATCAAAAAATTATAGGAGAATATGATGACTCAAGCTTCTACAGAAAAGAATACAGTTCTTAAAAGAATTTCAGAAATGATTGACCAAACAATGGAAAACGATAGTCTTTATCAAGAAGAATTAGATCGAAATGAACTGATTGAGACTTTCTCAAAATTATTAGATAGAGTGTCACCTCAAATTCTCCTACCTCTCAATGATGAAAGGTTGAAAAAAAGAGTTCGGAGAGTTATGGCAACAGAATTATTATCGACAATACTTGATGATTTTACCCCAGAAGAAAAAGAAATGTTTAATGCTGCTGTAGAAGGGAGATATTAAGGTAAGTGATATACTAAAGATTAGTATAGTTTCAGCAGTTGTAAACTAGAATCAAAAAATTATAGGAGGACATGATGACTCAAGCTTCTACAGAAAAGAATACAGTTCTTAAAAGAATTTCAGAAATGATTGACCAAACAATGGAAAATGATAGTCTTTATCAAGAAGAATTAGATCGAGATGAACTGATTGAGACTTTCTCAAAATTATTAGATAGAGTGTCACCTCAAATTCTCCTACCTCTCAATGATGAACAACTAAAAGAAAGAGTTGAGAGAGTTATGTCAACAGAGTTATTATCGACAATACTTGATGATTTTACCCCAGAAGAAAAAGAAATGTTTAATGCTGCTGTAGAAGGGAGATGGGAAAAGTGAATTATCTATTAGATACTAATATAGTTTCAGCAGTTGTGAATCAGAATCAAAAAATTATAGATAAACTACTAGACGTAGATATTAGAAAACAGAATATTTATATTAGCTGCATTACCTTTTATGAAGTACAAAGAGGATTATTATATGTGAATGCTACTCGAAAACTATCTACTTTTAACAGATTTTGTCAAAAAGTTACAATTTTATTCTTAGACAATTTAGAAATTATTGAGAAAGCAACAGAAATTCACATAGATTTGAGACGGAAAGGAAGACAAATTCAAGATGCTGATATACTCATTGCAGCAACGGCAATAACTCATAATTTAACTCTGGTTTCTAATGATTCTGATATGTTAAGAGTTGAGGGAATAAAATTAGAGAATTGGTTAGAGATATAATATAGCAATCCTAAATTGGTTGTGACAATTTTGATAATAGTTAATTTGAACTGAAAATCTTTCATATTCTGACTCCTGACTCCTGTAATGGCGAATGGCCATTCACTCATACCACCAAAATATTACAACTTAAATAGGACTGCTATAGAGTAATATCGCTGTTTAATTAAAGTCAATTTACCGAATAATTAAGGTAAAAATCCTCTCCTTTAAAGGAGAAACAAGAAAATATTTTCCTTTTATTCAATTCTATTCCTTTTAGGGAGAGATAATTATCAATTATCCATTATCAATTATCAATTATTAAAAGGAGGATATGATGATTGAAGCTTCCGTGTTTAATGAGTTTTGTTAAGAAGTTAAAATTTTATTGTTAGAAAATTTATCAATTATTGAAAAATCATCAGAAGTTAATATAGACCTGAGACCCAAAAGAACACTAATATGAAATGCCGATCTATTCATCGCAGCAACGGCAATAACTTATAATTTAACTCTGGCCTCTAATGATTTTGATACTTTGAGAGTTGAGAAAGGAAATTTAGAAGACTACTTACAGGTTGAATAGAACGATCGCAGTTACTTAATATTTATTGATAATTCCTCATACTTGTATAATTATACTTATTTTTATTGATTGTTTGAGATTTTGAACTAGGGGAAATTAATGATACCTTAAAGATAATAGGATAATAGTTATTAATATTAAGTAAAATTATTATGTATATACTAATTCTTTAAAAATATCAAATTCGTATAGCAGTCATTTAATAGCCTTGACAAAATTAAGAAAATAGTCTAAAGATAAAAACCTGACTTGGGTAAGTAGTATTATTAGTAAGCATTTCCTGCGGAATGCTGCGCAAACAGCCGTCAGCCAGCCTCCTACCGGAGGAACTGCGGACTTCAGCTAGCCTCCTCCGGAGGAACTGCGGACTTCAGCTATTGCTTTTAGTTGACGATCAAAGCTTTATTAATTCTCTTATATCATGTCCGGTTGAATAGTTACACTTTGGAGGAGGGAAGGCAGAGGGCAGAAGGCAGAAGGCAGAAGGGAAAGAAAAGTTTAAAGGGAAAAGGTTTTTTTATAACTGATTATCCAGACATGATATTACTACAAAAGTTGCCTCCCTTGCTCTTAAAGTCTATATTAATTTAAACAGTTTCCTATATGAGAGAGTCTTGTTACTGAAGTCCGCAGTTCCGATCAAGGATGCTAGCTAACAGCTAATAGCTGTTTACGCAGCATTCCGCAGGAAATGCTTACCATTATTAAGCATATTTTTTGATATAGTAATTAACCGGAATTAACTCACATCGTCAAGAATATAAGATTATAGTCAAGAATGCTTAGATTAAAGCATCCATTATATTTATCGGGAAAAATATTAAATATTAAAAATAATCTTTAAAGTCAAATCACTAAAGATTAATAATTGTAAAAAAACGGAGTTATGTAGTAATGAAAATTCTTGTATTAAGCTGGGAGTTTCCACCAAGAATTATTGGAGGCATAGCACGTCATGTTGCAGAATTATATCCAGAAATGGTGAAATTAGGACATGAAGTGCATTTAATCACAGTCAAATCTGGCGAAGCACCAATGTATGAAATTGTAGAAGGAATAGAAGTACATAGAGTGCCAGTCGGACCAAGTCAAAACTTCTTTCATTGGATAGCAAATATGAATGAAGCTATGGGGCGTCATGGAGGCAAACTAATAAAAGAAGAGAAAAATTTTGATATAATTCATGCCCATGATTGGTTAGTCACCGATGCAGCGATCGCTCTTAAACATATCTTTAAACTACCGTTAATAGCTACAATTCATGCCACAGAAAATGGTCGTCACAATGGTATTCATAATCATAGTCAACAGTACATAAATGCAAAGGAAAAAGAGCTAGTTTATAATGCTTGGCGAGTAATTGTTTGCTCTAAATATATGCAGGTAGAAGTAGCAAGAACTTTAGATAGTCCCTGGGATAAAATAGATATAATTTATAATGGTATTTGTGCTGAAAAAAAACCAAGTAGAGAAGAGTTTGATGCAGTAAATTTCCGCAGACATTTTGCAAAAGATAGAGAAAAAATAGTCTACTATTTAGGTAGAATGACCCCGGAAAAAGGTCTTTCTGTGTTAATTCATGCAGCGCCGAGAGTAATTGCAGAAATGGGAGACAGGGTAAAATTTATTATGATCGGTGGCGGAAAAACAGACCTTTGGAAAAAAGAAATATGGCATTTGGGAGTTTCTGAATGGTTTCATTTTACTGGGTTTATGTCTGATGAAAATTTAGATAAGTTTCAAGCGATCGCTGACTGTGCAGTATTTCCTAGTCTTTACGAACCTTTTGGTATTGTTGCCTTGGAAAGTTTTGCTGCGCGGGTACCTGTGGTGGTTTCGGATACGGGTGGTTTGCCAGAAGTGGTGGAACATGGTAGAACAGGTATTGTTACGAAAGTTGGTAATCCTATTTCTTTGGCACAAGGCATTGTGGAGGTACTGAGAGATTCTAATGATGTACAAAAATTGGTTAGTAATGCTTATCAGGAATTAGAGTATAAATTTTGCTGGGGTAGGATAGCGAAACAAACAGATATGGTTTATCAGAGAGTGGCAGCAGAAAGGTTGCAAGTGGTTTGGTAATATCATGTCCGAAGGAAGGCAGAAGGCAGGAGGCAGGAGGCAGAAGGCAGAAGGCAGGAGGCAGGAGGCAGAAGGCAGAAGGCAGGAGGCAGGAGGCAGAAGGCAGAAGGAAGAAGGGAAGAAAAGCTTATATCAAGTCATCCCCCAAGCCAAGAAGGCAGAAGGCAGAAGGGAAGAAAAGCTTATATTCAAATCATCCCCCAAGCCAAGAAATAAATTTCTTGGCTGAAAGCAGAAGTCATCTAAAGATGACTAAGGATAGCTAATTTATTATGGCTCATTCAATTAGACTTGATATTATATCATGTTCGGATAATCAGTTATAAAAAAACTTTATCCCTTTTAACCTTTTCTTCCCTTCTGCCTCCAGCATAGCTGCCTTCTGCCTTCCTTCCTCCAAAGTGTAAGTATTCAACCTAACATGATATTATACCATTTTGAAAAAAGAATGTTACGAATAGTTTGGTCAACAAAAATGGTTAAAGTCAGATATATATTTAGCAGAATAGAATTATTTCAGGGTCAAAAAGGTAATAAAGCTGATAGCTGACTGCTGAATGCTTACCCTAACGACCAGAAATTTTCCTCACTTCCTCAACAGTAAAACTAAGAGTTTGTGCTACTTGTTCCACACTCATTCCTGTTGCTAATAATTGAGGAATAGCATTTTTTCGTGCTTGGCGTTCTTGTTCTAATTGGTTGGCAAGACGATCGCCACGGGCTTTTTCTGCTTCTGCACGGGCTTTTTCTGCTTCTGCACGGGCTTTTTCTATTTCTTTTCCTTCTGATCCTGTTAACAACAGATTCCCTTCGGAGTCCCACCAGCGTAACCATAATTGAGTTTGATTTTGATAGGAACCTTCCCATTTTCCCAATTCTATTCCGAGGGGTTCTATCAAATAGTGACCGCGTTCATTAGGAAACATCTGGCGATAAGAGTTATCTTCTAAATGATACATTTCTAATTTGCCTGTTTTGATGATATATACTCCGTAGTAAGCTACTTCGATAATGCGTTCGTAGACCCAAAATTTTCCTGGTTTAGTTGTTTCGGCATCTTCGGAAACTGACAAAGGTGTTTTATCTAATTCTTCTCTACCGTCACCACTGGCAAATTCTATAGCAATTAAAGGTGCTATTTTTTCTTGCCACAGACAATAGGAACGACGAAATTCACCATCTAATAGTGGTGGTACATTGGGAACGTAAAACCAATCTGGTGCTTCTGCTCCTTTTTCGGGTGGTTCTGTTTGTCGCCAATAGATACCACTATCTTGTCCGATGGCATAATTTCCATCTGGGTGTCGCTGTTGTAAAACTGATCCGATGGAGTCAGTTAAAAGGATACTTTGGGGATGTTCCTGGAAATTTTTCACAAAAGTGCCGTCTTCATCTGGTAATTGAGTATGGTTGAGCAAGGGTTGGGGTAGGTCTATTTTGATTTTAGCGTGAGTCATTTCAGTTATCAGTTATCAGTTAATCTAGATTTTACCACAATTACATAACGCTGTGTCATTTCAGTTATCAGTTATCAGTCAGGGATTACTTTTGATTTTTGACTTTGAGTAGTATTTGTAGGTTGGGTTGAGTTAACGAAACCCAAAACATAAAGGCGCTATACCATATCCAGATAATTAGCGATCGAAACACTTCTTTCTCCTGATACATTCTTTTCTCCTGACTCCTGACTCCTCCCTAATTATTTATAATATCATGTCCGGATAATTAGTGATAAAAAAACTTTCTCCTTCAACTCCAGTTCTTCTTCTTTCTTCCCTCTTTCCTCCTGACTCCTGACTCCTGACTCCTCCGTAGTTATTTATTTATCACTGTTCAACCGGACATGATATAACTGTTCAACCGGACAGGATTTGTTGCATGAAAGTAGCGTTCTTAACATCCATTCCGCAGCTTAATCGCTCTCTTTCGCGATTATTGATGTTCTATTTATCTATTGTCCAATAGTTATTGCTCTGCATCAGAGCGATCGCTCTCTTTCGCGATTATTGATGTTCTATATTATTGTCCAATAGTTAGGGATAACAGTTAGACTATCAAAACCTTTACAGGTAATAGTTTCAGCCTTTTGATTTCAAAGATTGATATTCTATTTAGGGTTTGCTGAATAAATCTAAAAGCATTGACATATAAAGGTTGAGCGCATTTTTTAGTTGAAAATAGTCCAAGCTTTTAGGTCGTAATGGTTCAAAAAATTAGCATTTTAGGCGCATAGTTGCGGAGAATAATCCCTTGATTATTCTTCCTCCTACTTCCTCTATAATTCCCATTTCTCCAGTATAGCTGTCTCCTACCCTTACCCATAAGACTTTTGAGCGCAAACCCTATTTATCTATTGTCCAATAGTTACAGCAGTTTCAGCGCGTTATTGTTGTAGATATGCGGAGCAAGTGTGGCAGCTATATACTTTCATGCAACAAAGCCAACCGGACATGATATTAGTTGGGTTTCACTGTCGTTCTACCCAACCTACTTTTACTACTTTTATCAAGTTGAACATTCCCAAAAGCGATCGCTCTATTTAAATACAAACGTCGTAGTTAAGAATTAGCCCTGACTTCTACTTGCTTGACGTAAAGTCAGTCCAGTAGGTTTTAGGGTATAGTGGTGCGTTACCGAAAAATTGTGGGTATGCGCCTCCCCTTTTAAGGGGATAAAAAAAAGAACATATTTCTTATTTCAAGCCTCCTTATTGCAGAGGTACTGATAACTGATAACTGATAACTGATAACTGATAACCATGATATTAGTTGGGTTTCACTGTCGTTCTACCCAACCTACTTTTACTACTTTTATCAAGTTGAACATTCCCAAAAGCGATCGCTCTATTTAAATACAAACGTCGTAGTTAAGAATTAGCCCTGACTTCTACTTGCTTGACGTAAAGTCAGTCCAGTAGGTTTTAGGGTATAGTGGTGCGTTACCGAAAAATTGTGGGTATGCGCCTCCCCTTTTAAGGGGATAAAAAAAAGAACATATTTCTTATTTCAAGCCTCCTTATTGCAGAAGTACTGATAACTGATAACTGATAACTGAGGTGACGTTCCACTTTTCATATCGCGCAGCATTTTATGTCGGTGACAACCGAAAACGCACCCTACCGGACTCTCTACATCCATCCGTGCATCCGTGGCCAAATCCGTGTCTAGCCCTGACTTTGAGTGGCTCTCCGTAAAGATGTAATCGTAGCGATCGCGTGTTCAGCCACCAAGTCTATTTCTTCCACAGTATTAAACCGCCCGATGCCAAAACGCACGGAAGCATAAGCTAATTTTTCTGAACGCCCCAAAGCTGCCAAAACATGGGAAGGTGCTATTTTTGCAGAAGTACAAGCAGAACCGGAAGAGACCGCCACCACAGGTTGTAACCCCAATAACAATGCTTGCCCATCCACACCCTCAACACTAATATTCAAATTTCCTGGCAAACGCTGAGTCGGATGTCCGTTGAGAAAAATATTTTCCACTGTTTGCAGCTTTTCCCACAACTGTTGTCGCAAAGTAGTTAACCGTTTTGCCTCTGACTCCATTTCTGCTATTGCCACTTCCACAGCTTTACCAAAACCGACTATTTGGGGAGTATACAAAGTGCCAGAGCGCATACCTCTTTCGTGACCACCTCCATGTATTTGAGGTGCTAATTTTACCCTGGGATGACGACGACGCACATAGAGAGCGCCAACACCTTTTGGACCGTAAACTTTGTGGGCAGTTAATGATAGTAAATCAATATTCATTGTCTGCACATCTAGAGGAATTTTCCCAATAGCTTGTGCAGCATCAGTATGGAAAATAACGGAATTTTCTTTACATATTTCTCCTATTTTTGCCAAGGGTTGTAAGACACCAATTTCATTATTTGCTGCCATAACAGAAACTAAAATTGTATCAGGACGTATGGCAGTTTTTAGGGAAGTTAAATCAATAATTCCATCTGTATTTACAGGTAAATAAGTAACTTCAAATCCCAAGTTTTGTAAATATGTACAGGGGTCGATAACAGCATTATGTTCGGTGGCAATAGTAATAATATGTTTACCTTTATTGAAGTAAGCTTCAGCGACTCCTTTGATTGCTAAATTATTTGCTTCTGTCGCTCCACTGGTAAAGACAATTTCTTCGGGAGTGGCATTAATAGCTGAAGCTAAAATTTCTCTAGCTTTTTTAACTGCTGCTTCTGCTTCCCAACCATATTGATGAGTGACACTGGCAGGGTTGCCAAAATATTCGGTGAAGTAGGGCAACATTGTTTTTAATACTCGTTCATCAAGAGGAGTAGTAGCATTGCAGTCGAGATATATAGGACGTTTTAACATAATAATTAATTGATTAATAAACATCTCCAGAAAATATGGAGTAGAGAGGGACATTGGATGCAACGTCCGTACAGATTATACCAAATTGATAAATTTTTGCTACAAATAGTTAGGGTATTTATTCTAATTTATAATTTAGAGTTTATAACGCAGAATTGATAGATTTAATGCTATTTTTGATGTTTAAAGTTACCTTTTTCGTGAGATTTACTTTATATGAAAGTCTTTTTATGGTGCTTATTATTCATAACATTCTTTTTTAAAATTGGTATTAGTGGGAAAGAATTGATACAGCACTTCCCGTTGTTATGAGGTACACCCAGAAGCGGGTAAGATGACCGCACTACAATATTTTCATCATTTACCTTGTACCTCATTTGCCCGAAATATGCTGTAATTATTGATTTGATTTTTTATTATTAGAAATGTTTAATTGATAACTTTACCTAATTTTTTTAAGATACTGAGTACATTATAAAGTTCATTATTTTGGGGATTAGAAATTGTGAATTTTTTAGATAAAGCATATTGAGGTGAATTTTGTTTAACTAATTTGATAAATTGAAAATCATCTCCGTTAGTAACTAATCCAAAAATTGGTTGTTCTGGATGAGGATTAGCCATCATATAAGCAAGGGCTTGAGGGATACCATTAATTATAGATAATCCAGCATTTTTTGACTCAATTACTAATAACCATAAGTGATGTTTAAAAACTATTATATCAATCCGACCTTTGATAAGTTCATCCTGTGTTTCCACAGAAACATCAATAGAATTTTCATCTACAATATCAAAAGGAAGCTGATAAAAATTTGCCCAAGCAAGTAGAGGAGCAATTACTGTCATTTTTACCAAATTTTCTGAAATTTCCCGATGTTTAATGGCATTCAAATAATTTGCTTTTGCTCGGTCTAACACTTGTTTTTCTATATCGGTTATCTCGTGTAAATTATCAAACCATTCTCTAAAGAATTGAATATCATCTGTTTGGTTGAGACTAAATTTATCTCAACGTTGGTTGAAGACCCGCGCTCTCCCGAAGGGGAGCGTCGCATGGGAAAACCAATCAATCTTGCGGTTCTTACAATAGTGTGCTATCCTAAATAGGATAAGGCTGCTGGGCTAGCAGTGTCAGTCTGTGGAGCGACCGTAAGACCGAAAAGAGGTTCGGCCTCGGAGGCAGGTGCTATGAAGCAGAAAGTCCCTATCAGTGATGTTAGGGAATCCCGCGCTGTCTCGTAGAGCAGCGTCGGGAGGATGTCAAGCTCAACATCAATCATATTTAGTTTATTTGCTTGGATAATTGCTGTCATGTTTTTCGTCTAATTAGTTAGTCTAAATTTCAATAATATAGCATTTATCATTAAAGATACATTTACGATCCCCCTAAATCCCCCTTAAAAAGGGGGACTTTGAAATCTCCCCCCTTATTAAGGGGGGCAGGGGGGGATCTAATATTATGTCCGGACAAGAGCGTGATGAAAAAAACCAAAACTGTCACTTGCAGTACAAATCTTTTTATTCTCCCTACTCCCTTATTTATAACTATTCAACCGGACATGATATAAAACTGTATCTCACCAATTTGAGAAACGCTATATCATCTCCAGTAGAAAAGTTATAATCAGGCTTGTAGTTTTGCTCTAGCCCTCATATCTCAGGGCTAATTCTTTGTCATCAGAGAATATTAATATGAAATAGGAATTGGTATTAGACATCTGGTAAAAATCAAAAATAAAATCAATGATCGTACATAAATTATCAATTATTTCCCCCTGTTCCCTGTTCCCTGTTCCCTGTTGCCTGTTCCCTCTTTTCTGGATATGAAATACGAATTGGTATTAGACATCTGGTAAAAATCAAAAATAAAATCAATTATCGTACATAAATTATCAATTATTTCCCCCTGTTGCCTGTTGCCTGTTGCCTGTTGCCTGTTGCCTGTTGCCTGTTCCCTCTTTTCTGGATATGAAATACGAATTGGTATTAGACATCTGGTAAAAATCAAAAATAAAATCAATGATCGTACATAAATTATCAATTATTTCCCCTCCTGGGAGGGGTTAGGGGTGGGTTCCCTGTTCCCTGTTCCCAGCTCCGGTGTTACCTGTTCCCTGTTGCCTGTTGCCA
>NZ_JAAHHG010000342.1 GCF_010692555.1 Okeania sp. SIO3B5
TCATTGTGCCCAAGCATAGCTCGGATACTCTGAGTCCACTTTTTCCTAATAATTTGTATTGCATCTTGTTATGTACTCCGAAATAGTTAAGTGAGTGAAATTAGTCAATCAAACAATATCTATGATAGTTGATAGTTAGTTATTTTTGCTAATCACCTGCCTAAAGCGGATAATTAGTATTGCCTGATCGTTCTGCTTCATCTAAACCAAAAGCATACTTAAACACAATTGGATCGTAATATTCTCGAAACAGTTCAATTTTGCCATCTACAACATGAAATAATCCGCCATATCGCTGTTGATAAATACGCCCGGTGGAAATTATTTCTACATCACCTCGCCATTCAGCAAAAATCATAGTTGCATCCTGCATGGGATAAAATACCAAATTTTCAGTAAAATTTGCTTTACCGCTAATTTTTGGCCAAGTAGCATAATGTTTGATTAAGTTAGCTTTTCCAGTGACGCGCTTAGGAAAATTCTCCGGTGAGAATGGCATATCTTGTACGGCATCTTCTGCCCAAACTGATGCTAATTTATCCATATCTTTTTCTTCCAAAGATGTTAAGAAATCGAGCACAACTTGCTTTGTCTGCTGTCGTTGAATATACGGTGCAGGGTTGATACTAGCTTCCTCTACAGCTTCATTAATAATCTGGCGATCGCCTTTTTCAGATTTGGCAAGAAAGGTCATCTGAGAAATTCTCCATTCTCCTTCTTCTTTAACTACATTATATTTATAACTACCTGTAATTTGCCAAAACATTTTGTCTAAATAATGGTTAGCGACGACATCAGCAGTAGCAGTTGCCCGGTCTCCATTTACTACAGTTTTGATATTAGATATTTGGTGTCGCGTGCGTTCAAACCCTGGTAGACTGCTTGCCCATTGAGTCATTAATGCTTGAGGACTTTTTAATTCTACTTCTCCACCAAAAGCGGATGTATAATCAACCTCAACCTCTTCTGCATAGAGCTTTTCTAAACTCTCAAAATTTCTGTTGTCGGCTAAAGTAGCCACACTTTCAACTATGGTTTTGATAGCAGCTTCGTCTGGTGTTTCTACTTTCATGGAATCAGAGGATGTTACTACAAGTGTCATAGCTAGTACTCCCATGGTAAAATTAGTAAATTGAATTTGCATATTGAAAAATTGTTATTGATAAATTATGAAATTATTCTGGCGATCGCTAATAAGTTTAGCTGTAATTTTGGCAACTATTAATGATGGTGTTATGGCTAAATCAAAATATTTAGAATAATCTCACCCCCTCCAGAACTTAGTCGTATATAATACTTTCAAGGAAGTTGGCGTTGTCAACAACCTGCTACACCAGATTCTCCATCAGGTATTTTTACTTGGACGGTAAAACGAGACTTAAATAACTTTTTGTATTTGAGAAACACCGAAAAAATCAAGTCATATAATGATGGAAAACTTATTAATTCGCGAGATTTTATGGGAGAAAACACAGCTTCTAAAAAGTTAGTCCGCTCTGTTGTTGTTGGCAATGGTAATTCTTACAATTTAACAGCATCCAATTGGCAAGATGGAAAATTAATCTGGGAAGGAACAATTGTGAGAATGGGAAATTCAACGCCACTTCGTCAAGAAATTATCCAAAATAATCAAGATAAATTTACCGCGACTTATTTTATTCCCGACGATGAAGGAAACTGGAAATCTGTAGTAAATGAAACTTGTGAGCGTATTTAATTCCCAAAATATAGCAGAAAGAAGAAGGAAGAAGAAACAATTTTCTCCTGACTCCTGACTTCCCCTCCTGGGAGGGGTTAGGGGTGGGTTGACTCCTCCGTCATTTATTTATAAGTATTCAACCGGACATGATATTAATTGTTAATTGTTGAAAGTGTTTGCTCAAAATATTTTGCAACAGCATCACTAGCAGTTGTAACAACTTCAGGAGAATCGTAAAAGTCAAATTGAGTAGTATTTTCTAACCAAAGTTGGTTTTTTTCTCCAGACAAACGATGATAAAATTCTTTTGCACCTTGAGGAATAGCAGCAGCTTCCGAGTGAATAATCAAAACTGGTTTAGTTAAATTATCGGCATTTGCAATTGCATCATAAGTTAACCAACCTTCCCAAGAAGCAAGATTAAATTCATTGACATATTCAGGAATCATACCTCTATTTTCTTCTGTATAATAGGGTGCTTGATACATCAGAGCGTTTTCATCAGTTGTGCTAGCCGCAGGAATTAATGATAGTTTACCAGTTGTTTCATATTTCGCCTCTGCTTGACGACTGGTTTCAATTAACTTTTGTACCGACTCCTCACCACCGTATACTTGATTAACAATTTCTTGATTATGTAACCAAGGAGCAACTAGAGCGATCGCCTGAATATCATCACTCTGAACTGCGGCATCTACCATATATCCTGCACTAGCGCAAATACCTAAACCAGCAATACGACTAGCGTCTACTTCAGGTAGTGTAGTTAAATAATTGGCAGCAGCGATAATATCTTCAGTTTTATTAGTGGGATTTTCTAACTGACGCTCATTTCCCTCAGATTTTCCCCAGTTACGGAAATCAAAAGTCAAAACAGCATAACCGCGATCGGCCATTTCTTCAGCGTAGGTTGCAGGCATTTGTTCTTTGACAGTTGTCCAAGCACCTGTTACTATTACGCCTGGTAATTTTGTTCCCTGTTGATAATTATCGGGGAGGTAGAGATTCCCTGCTAAGGTTTGATTATTGCTCTCGAAAGTGACATTTTGCATTTGTGCAGCTTCAGATATAGATACTAAAGATAACTGTAGAAAAGTAGCAGCAGTTAAAAGTAATTTTTTCATAATTTTTGCTCCTTTTCTTCTTGAATTTGAATCTTATAGCGCTACGCGCTAGGGAATAGGGAACAGGGAACAGGGAATAGCAAACTGTAAAAGGGTTTTAGGATTGAAAAATTTCCTAACCAATTCTTTTAGTGCTATATATGTTCAATATAAAGCAGCAGAAAATTTATCTCTTGAAAGCTTTTGCTTCATTTTTTGAAGATTCTTGCTATTGTATCTGTCAGGGAAATTATGAAGGCAAAATGGGCATGAGCATGATATACTTGAATATATTATTGATTTTATTTTTTATTTTTGGAGATGTCTAATGGGAAATACTGCATTAGTAACAGGTGCATCCAGTGGAATTGGTTCTGAACTCGCTAAATTGCACGCAGCTCAAGGGGGTGATTTAGTATTAGTCGCTCGTCGTGAAGAAGCTCTTAATAAATTGAAATCAGAATTAGAAAACGCTCACAACATAAAAGCAACAGTCATTACAGCAGATTTAGCACAACCAGATTCGGCAGAGAAAATATTTGCAGCTACTGAAGCAGCAAGTATACAAATCGATATTTTAATTAATAATGCTGGTTTTGGGGGACACGGCAAATTCCACGAACAAGATTTGGCTAAATACCAAGCAATGATGCAGGTAAATATAGTTTCTTTGGTTAATCTGACGCATCTGTACTTACAAGGAATGGTTAGTAGAAATTCTGGAAAAATTTTGCACGTAGCATCCACTGCAGGTTTTCTTCCAGGGCCTTTACAGGCAGTTTATTTCGCCACAAAAGCTTTTGTTGTTTCCTTTTCTCAAGCGATCGCTCAAGAACTTGCTGATACTAATGTTACCTCAACGGCGCTTTGTCCTGGTGCGGTTGCCACAGGGTTTGTTCAAGCTGGTAATCTTGAAGGGAATTCAATGTGGGATAATGCAGCATCTCCTGAGTCGGTAGCGAAGTGTGGATACGAAGCCATGATGAAAGGGGAGTTAGTCAAAATTAATGAACCATCCTTGAGTTTCATGTTGAATTGGGTTATACCATTTCTGCCGAGAAAAACTGTTTTGAAAATGTCGCAAAAGACTATGGAAAAAAGTAATTAAAGAATTTAGAATTAAGAATTAAGAATTTAGAATTAGAATTACCTCTCCTTGAAAAGAAGAGGATTGACTAATCATGAAAATTTTTATTTATTCTCCCCTTAAAAGGGGAGGCTTTAAACCACAATATTTCGGTAATTGTCATTAGACATCTCCAGAAAAGAGGGAACAGGGAACAGGGAAGAATAATTGATAATTTATGGGTAATAATTGATTTTATTTTTGATTTTTGGAGATTTCTATTAGACATCTCCAGAAAATAAACTTACCCTTTATTTAACATAAGTTAGAGTTGTAAAAGTTATTTCCCTAAATCATTTTTCGTACATTTTTCCTAAAAATCTATTCCCTGTTGCCTGTTGCCTGTTGCCTGCTATGTGCAAAAAGTGTATATCTTTTTCGGAGATGTCTATTTCATATTTGGGCGTTGCATAAATGCGGGATGATTTTAATAGTTTTGTGGAATGGGCATCTTGCCCGTTCCAAAATTAGTATTATTTTTTTCGATATTGTTTGGGGGTTAAACCTTCTATCTTTTTAAATACGCGGGAGAAATGAGCTTGATCGGAAAAGCCACAGGTAAAAGCAATATCAGCCATTAATTTATTAGGATTATCGAGCATTTTTTTTGCTTGTTCTATACGGTAAGCCATCAAAAATTGATAGGGACTTTGACCAATAGTTTGTTTAAATAAACGGGAAAAATGTGAAGGACTAAGACTTGCTTTTGCAGCCATATCTTCTAGTAAGATATTATTGCCATAATTAATGGCAATGTAATCTAATACTTGTTTGTATTGTTTGGCAGTGAAGCTTTTAGAAAATTCATATTCTTCTGCTTGTAAGCCATATTTTAGAATTAGTTTAGTCAGAAATATACGAGCAAAAGATTCAAACATTATTTGGGAACCGAGTTCGCATTTTAAAGCTTCTAAAAGTTGGATTCCCGACTGAGTAATATCTTCATCTAAAAATTGTGGTAAATCTTTTAATTGCCATTCAGAAAGTAAAATTCCTAATTCTGTTTGAGCAAATCTTTCAAATTTAATAGGTTCGAGAGTAATAATAATACACTTACTTTGAACGTGCCATTGCCAGCCACTTTCTATACCAGCAGGAGTAACAATAATTTCGTTTTTGTGATAGATAAAATCTCGATGTTCTCCATTGCGCCAATTTTCTACCCTATGAGGTTCTTCTTTTAAATTGATAATAATATGATGTTGTTCGTACTTATTTATAGGCATCGAAGCAGGTTCGGCTTCAAAATATTCTAGAGTAAATAAATCTGCTGCTAATGGACGTACTAAATCGAGGCTTTGTATCAGTGGTTATGATGGATATATATCTTGATATCTAGGCATTTTAAATGTTGGTTGAAGAAATAAATTTAGGCTTTTAATATTTTTGTTTTTGAGAGAGTAAATATTGTAGGAAAAACGTCCGTTTGCCCCTATTGAAAGCAAGATTTAAGTAGGTAAGTGGGAAAATTTACAACTATGTCATTGCGACTGGAACGGAGTGGAAGGAAGCAATCTCAAAGGTTTCAATTACATTGATATTTCCTTACATAGTGAGGTTTATTAGCATCTACATACTTATATTATTCAGAAGCTAACAGATTCGATCTAATATCATGTCCGGATAATTAACGATAGAACTCCGTTCCGCTGACACGTTAACGCAGTTTTGCGCCAGCAAACAAAAAATTTTTGTTTGTAGTTAGGCTTGAACCACTGAAATATCTATCTTCTTGCTCAAGTCCAACTACGAAAGCTTCTAATTATAACTATTCAAAAGGCGAAATATTTTTAGAGCGGGGCTCAAATCCCCGTTACAAAAATAACTTCTGACTTCTGACTTCGTTAATAGCGATCGCTAAACTATTTAATAATAAATTATCCTAAACTTTTTCCCATCATAAACTGAACTAAACCAGGAAATAATCGATAAGTTTCTGTTGCTAAAATAGCCGGGCCTACTACTACTTCAGACTGCTTATTTTTCACAGCATTCCAGATAGCTTCAGCAATATCTTTTGGCTGACTAACAAAATTAGATGTTAAAACAGAATTCATTTGTTGACGACTACTTTCTATTTCAGAATTATCTCCACCACGAAACTGCGCTCTTTCCATAAAATCGCTATTAATAACTCCTGGATGTACAGAAATAACATTAATTCCTTTTGACTGTAATTCCAAACGTAAAGTATCAGTTAATCCGGTAACTGCATATTTACTAGCACAATAAGCGGTCATTTGTGGCAAAGGCATTTTCCCACCAATAGAACCAACATTAACAATTGTGCCAGATTTTTTTGCCAAAAAATGAGGTAATAAAGCTTTTATTGTATTCACATAACCGAAAAAATTGACATTCATTAATTGTTGAAAATCTTCTAATGTTGTATACTCCATTGCACCAGTCAAACAAATACCAGCATTATTAACTAATACATCGATTTTGCCATAAAAATCTATTGCTTTATGCACCAAATCTTCCACTTGTTTAGCATCAGTAACATCAGTAGGAATAGCCAAAGCAGAATTACCATTTGCTCTAACTTCATTAGCTGTTTCTGCTAATTTATCTAATGTTCTAGCAGCTAAGACAATGTTATATCCTTTTCTAGCAAATAAAAGTGCTGTTGCTTTACCACAACCTTGAGAAGCACCAGTGATTAAAACTGTTGGTAGCATTGTTTTTTTTATGGATAATTAAAATTTGATATGTCCTAAGAAGGAAGAAGGAAGAAGGAAGAAGGAAGAAGGAAGAAAGAAGAAGGGAAAAGCTTGCATTGTCGTCTGAGTTTTGAGTTTTTGATATGTCCTAAGAAGGAAGAGGGAAGAAGGAAGAAGCTTGCATTGGTATTATAGCAATTATAACAATCCCCAGGTTGGTGTTTGACAATTAGTGCGAGCATCTTGCTCGCGTCATAAATCATTATAATTATCCGATGTCCTAACTATAGTGGCGACTGCTATATCTTTACATTAAGAATTATCTTGACATTAAGGAAGTAAAAAAGAGAATCTACTTAAAGACATAATATTTGAAAGTTCAAAACGAAAAATTAAGCTTTTCAAACGTAAGCATTCCGGAGGAAATGCTTACTTTAAAACACATTTTACTTAAACAAATAAGCTTGTTAAAAATAGTGGGATAAGTTCCCCTTAATTAACCTACCACCTACCACCTATCACCTAAAACCTATCACCTAAAACCTACCACCTAAAACCTACCACCTACCACCTACCACCTAAAACCTACCACCTAAAACCTTCTTCAAACTAATCTTTTAACTTTCTTTTTCCTCTCATCCTTGCCACAATTTGTAAGTCAACACTTTGATCGGTTTCATCCACAATTTCACCAGTTAATTCTTCCAACACATCTTCCAGAGTCACCACCCCCGACATTCCTCCATATTCATCTAAAACTACCATCAAATGTTGACGATTTTTCTGAAATTCTTTTAGCAATAGATCGACTCTCAATGTATCGGGAATAAATCTAACATCTCGCATAAAATCATAAATTTTATTACCATCTTTTCCTTCTATAATTCCTTTAAGTAATTCATGTTTCAACGCTACACCAAGTACATCATCTATAGAATCTCCAATTACAATAATGCGGCTATGTTGAGAAGCAATAATATCTGACTTTACCTCAGACAAAGTTGCATTAGCGTAGAGATAAGTTGTCGCTATTCGAGGTGTCATAATATCAAAAGAATTTTTGTCATTGAGCCGAAATACTCTTCTAATCATTTCAGCTTCATCACCTTCAATAACTCCTTCCTTATATCCTACTCTGGTCAAAAACATAATTTCTGCTTCATTAGTGGTGGGTAATTTCTGCCCTTTAGTAAAAGGAGAAGTAATTTTTTCCATCAACCAAACTATAGGAGTAAATATAAAAGTTAACCCCTGGACAGGTATAGCCACAGCTAAGGCAAATTGCATGGCATAACGCTCACCCAAAGTTTTAGGAATAATTTCCCCAAAAACTATTACCAAAAAAGTTAATATTGCAGAAAAAACTCCTAACCAAGCATTTCCCAAAACCGAAGCTGCAATATTACCAATTAAAATACTACCAACTATATTAAAAATATTATTAATAATCACAACAGTAGCAATTGGACGATTAATTTTTTTCCTAATTCCCCACAGCGCTAATGCTGCTGGTTTTTTAGACTGTGCTAACTGTTGTACTTTGATAGGAGAAACCGAAAGTAAGGCTGTTTCAGTAGCAGAACAAAGAGCAGAACCTATGAGAATAATTAAAACTATAATAGTTAGCTTTAGCATATTTAATTAATAATTGGTTAAACTCAATTATAGTTCATAAAAATATAGTCAAATATAACATATCCTTCGGAGCGCAGGTGTTACTCTGACGCTCGTGTTAGCGTTTGCGTAGCATTCCGTAGGAAAGTTCCTCCGGAGGAGGCACTACAACACCACGCCAGTTGCGTGACTGTCGGGGAACCCGCCTGACGCACTGGCTTCTCTATCCCATAGTCATATCATGTCCGGTTGAATAATTAGACTTTGCTGGAAGGAAGGCAGCGGGAGCTGGAGGCAGGAGGCAGAAGGTTTTCTCAAGAGTGTCACCTTGATTTTATACACGCTCCGATGCTACCGGACACGATATCAAAGACAAAAGGAAGCTGCTTTTTTCATTATGTTCAAAGAACCGTTCATTTCATTAATGGATAATGGATAATTGATAATTAATGAAATTTATCCCTACCATCTGGGCTTTATAAGATAACATTTCAATTAATTTATTATAGGGAACAAAGACAAAATATGAAATGTTTTTTTCCCTAAATTTATCTTCTGCTTCCACTCTTCATTGTGCCCAATTATCAAAGTTCCTATTTTCTGATTAATTAGAGTATCAATAATCAAACAGGATGCAATATGCAAGATAATCGTTGATTTTAAATTCTCTTTTATTGCAAAGTTTTTTCAATCTAAATAATTAGAATAGTTATAGAGATTTTTAGACAAGAAACACAGTCGGTCAATTTCAGGATAAAACCGATGATTTTTTGTATGGGATATGTCTCTAAACTAATCTCATAAATCAAGGAGTTAAAATTATATTAGGATTCGATAATTTATGAATCTTTATTATGGTTATTTAGCTTTTAATTTAATGCAAACCCCCGATTATATCATTAAACATAATAATCGATAGTTATTAAATTTTGTCAAATATTTAGTAGCTCTTTTGTACAAATTCACGAAGATATTTGACATTCTTTGACTACATAAGACTATATTGATGTACAACGTTTATTATGCCATTTTTTTTTCTTATGAAACCTCATAACTGGCAAATTGTATTAGCTTTAACTATCGGTATTTTGGCAATATCTACAGGTGCAATATTAATCAGGTTGGCAAGTCTCTCTGCTGGCATGAGTGGGGTAGGGTTTAGTCTCGTAATAGCTGCCTCGCGGGTGACGATCGCTGCTTTATTATTAGTGCCAGCATGGTCAAAAATTCAGTGGCAGAGTCTCCAGTCGGGAGCAATACCCTATGCAGTAGCAGCAGGAATTTGCCTCGCAGTCCATTTTGCTTTTTGGATTACCTCTTTATCCTACACTTCGATCGCTGCCTCTACTACTCTAGTAACCACTAATCCCATCTGGGTAGCTTTGTTGTCGCGGTGGTGGTTGAAGGAAAGACTCTCTCGTCAGACAGTTATTGGCATAGTAGTAGCTATGGTTGGAGGGTTAACCATTGGTTTAGCAGATATTGGTGGGGGTTCTACAGGTGTTAACCCTCTCCTAGGAAACTTTTTGGCTCTGATGGGAGCTTGGGCAGTGAGTATATATATACTTCTGGGACGGGAAGCTCAAATTAAAGGGTTTGGTGTTGGTGGCTATGTTGTGGTAGTTTTTTCTGTAGCTGGAATTGTATTATTGCCTCTTCCCTTAATTTTAGGTGTTGGTTACTCTGGTTATCCTGGTTTAGTTTATTTTTACTTCTTATTGATGGCATTATTTCCTCAATTAGTAGGGAATACAAGTTTTATGTGGGTAGTACGTTGGTTATCTCCTACTTTTGTTAGTTTGGCAACTTTATTTGAACCTGTTGGAGCTAGTTTTTTAGGTTATTTATTGTTCGGTGAAGTTCCTTCTATAATGGTTTTTTTTGGTGCAATTATATTGTTAATTGGAGTGGCGATCGCTTCAATAAGTCAGAAGTCAAAAGTTAAGAAGGAAGAAGTCAGAAGTTAAGAAGAAAGAAGAGCGAAACATCTTCATATTGTCTCTTGGCTACAAAAGAGTAAGCATTTATATCATGTTCGGATAATCAGTTATAAATAAAATTTCAGAACTGACAGTACCGAATAAATACTTAAATTATCTTGAAATACTTAAATTATCTTGATTTTTCTCCTTTCTTCCCTCCTGACTCCTGACTCCTGAGGACTGACTCCTCGCTAAGTTATTTATAAGTATTCAACCGAACATGATATTAGCCGTCAGCCAGCCTCCTACCGGAGGAACTGCGGACTTCAGCTATCAGCTATTGCTTTTAGTTTAGGAGAAAAGCAATATTTAACTGTCTCACTACAAAAGTTGTCTCCCTTGCCCTTAAAGTCAGTTGTTAATTTAAACACCGTCCTTTAAGGAGAGAGTCTTGTTGCTGAAGTCCGCAGTTCCTCTGTAGGAGGCTCGCTGACAGCTAATAGCTGTTTGCGCAGCATTCCGCAGGAAATGCTTACATAAAAGCAATCAAAAATGCTATATATAATCGTCAATTGCGTGTTATAATACATATTTTAGGGTTTGCTGAAAAAGTCTTTTGGTGGGGGTAGGAGACAGGAG
>NZ_JAAHHG010000343.1 GCF_010692555.1 Okeania sp. SIO3B5
GTGAAAGGCGGTTCAGATGACGTGAATAACCTTATACACCTACATAAAATGTGTCATAAGCAGGTACATAAATCCGAGTGAAATAAGGCTTGAAGTATGGCTTGAGCCGTATGAGTTGAAAGGCTCACGTACGGTTCTTAGAGGGGTGAGGTCTGGTAACAGACCAATCCTACTCGACTAGAAGGAGCGAATTTAGCAGGAGCTAATCTGAGTTATTCTACTTTGGATAACGCGATTTTTAACAAAGCAAATTTGACTAATGCTATTTTAGAGGGTGCTTTTGCTTTTCATGCTCAATTCCGTGGTGCAATTATTGATGGAGCAGATTTTACAGATGCTTTTTTACGAGCAGATACTCAAAAGGAACTATGTAAAATAGCTCAAGGTACAAATCCTATTACGGGTAATGACACAAGAGATACGCTCTTTTGTGATTAATTTTATAGCGCTAGGGAATAGGGAATAGTAAACTGTTAAAGGGTTTCAGGGTTTAGAAATATCCTAACCTTAATGCGTAGCGCTATATTGGCTTGATTTGAAGTTATCAAGACTGAGGGATTGATATCCTCCCGACGCTGCTATACAGGAGACAGCGCGGGATTCCCTAGCATCACTACTAGGGGCTTTTTGTTTCCTCCTCCGGAGGATCTTTCCTATGGTCATGCTTCGCAAACGCTAACATAGTAACCGTATAAACGAGATTTACTCTCTTCGAGTCTTACAGTCGCTCCACAGACTGATACTGCGAGTCCCGCAGCCAAAATGTTTATACTTGCATTTATGTCCCGATCATGTGCCAAAATTTAGATAAATTAGTCTATATTAATTAAACTTATAATTAATTGATTAATATATTTATAATTTAAACTAATTTTGACAAAAAAAGTTCAAATGAGCTATCGAAAGCCAAATTTTAGGGAAAAATTGCGATTTCGCGCCTCTATGAGCAATTTTTTCATAAACGCTACAAGTATTGATATGCAATAAATACAAGATTTTTCCCTATCAGTCAATTTTGATGTATATTGAAGACAAGTGATTCGCTCTGCGTAGGTGCTTATTAAAATGAATTAAAACATTTGCTATTAGCCTTTAATATGTCCGCGCTCTTTCCTTCCAATTCCTGAATCCACTCTGATTCTGAATAGAATTTTTCTTGGTATTTTTTAGCCAATTCAGAGTCAGTAGATAAATCCGTATTTTGCCACATACTTAAAACAGCACTACGACGTTTTTTACACATAATTAATTCGATAGCTGCTATGGTAGAGCGAATTTCTAAAGGCGCTCTAAGAAGATTTCTCTCTGCCTTTTCATCTAAATGAAAAAGATGTTCTACTTCTGATAGTTTATCTGGAGCATCTAAACAATTATCTTGCAATTTTGAAATTAAATCATCTGAGTCAGTAATTTGATATTCAGACATATTTTCTACATAAATAATTTGTTTCCACAAAAATCGATTGTGAGACAAACTAAACTGTAAATCTCTAGCCTCCATTGCATCTTTTACATCTTGACGATATTTAGGGCAATGTAAATAAATACGCAATAATAAATATTCTGCTTCTTCTAATAAACTACTTTTTGTAGGTGGAGATAAAACTTGTTCTGAATTATTAATTTTCTTTTTTATTCTCAAAACTGAAGGTTTTAACCTTTCTGCTATCAGAAGTGGTATGGGTAAAAACTCATCTTCAGCTATCAGTTTTTTCCAATAAGCCAAAACTTGGTCAAACAAACTTTTATATATTAAATAGTTTCTCGTATGATCTCCCTGACTTAATTTTTCAGCACAATATTGAAGATAATTGATTAAAGTGTTGTTGTTATTTATTTTAGTTAAAATTTTAACTATCTCTTGAGTTGCTTGAGCATATTCATCTCCTTGCATCAAATTTTTATTAATTATTATATTTTGAATTTGCCAGTCAATCCATAGAGCAGAATTTTCTAATAACTCCCGATACTTTTCAGCAGAATAATTTTGCAAATATTCATCAGCATCTTTCCCATCAGGAATATTCAATATTCGCAGTTGAACGTCCCCACTATAAGCAAGATTTTCTATTTCTCCAATTGCCCGTTCAGTAGCTTGAATGCCCGCTCGATCAGCATCAAAATTCAAAATAATTTGTTTAGACTCTGTATAACGTAAAAGTTGTTTAATTTGAATAGAACTTAATGCCGTACCTAAAGAAGCAACAACATTATTAATTCCCGCAGCATGGAGAGCAATTGCATCAAAATATCCTTCTACAACCACAGCTTTATCCTGTTTTGAAATAGCAGTTTTTGCCTTATCCAAACAAAATAAAGTTTTACCCTTATCAAATAATTCAGTTTCAGGAGAATTCAAATATTTAGGTTGTTCATCACTCAAAGTTCTCCCACCAAAACCAATAACTCTACCTTGCACATCATTAATCGGAATCATCAAGCGATCGCGAAATCTATCGTAATAGCTATTACCTGATTTTCTAGGTAAAATTAATCCTGCTTTCTCCACTAATTCTACGGGAAAACCTTTTTGTTCCACCAAATAACCATAAATAGTTTCCCAACCATTAGGAGCATAACCCAGTTGAAATTTTTGAATAGTTTCTTCTGTAATTTGACGTGAAGATTTTAAATACTCTAAAGCAATTTTTCCCTGTGATTGTCTCAAAGCGTGTTGATAAAAACTATTAGCCATTGCCAAAATTTCATAAAGTTGTTCCCGCAGAGAAATTTGACGTTGAAACTCTTGTCTATTTTCTGGTGATTCCGTTTTAATTTGTATTTGATAACGTCTGGCTAAATCTAACACTACATCGCTAAAAGAAGACTTACCAACTTCCATCAGAAATTTCAAAACATTACCACCTGCACCACAGCCAAAACAGTAGTACATTTGTTTGCTGGTACTAACAGTAAAGCTAGGAGTTTTTTGTTAAACTAAGCCAGTTTGTTACCAAACCGACTCGTCTTCAGAACCGGACGTGAGACTTTCACCTCATCACGGCTCCTCTCTTAAACGTCCCTTGTCATGGGTACACCCCTGCCTTAGTATCAACATATCTTCAACCCATAAATATCCATCAGGTAAATCCTGTAACTTTGGTTCTGCGTATGTCTTTTTATCTAGGGCAGTTTTAGTATCGTGGCAATGTCGGTGCAACAATTGTTTGTTTTTATATGTGTTGTCACCACCTTTAGACCTTGGTATTATATGGTCAACTTCAATTAGGTCATTTGGTCTAAAGGTTAGTCCACAAGATGCACATTTATTCTTTTGCCGTTTTAACAGCGTTGTGACTTCTTTCCTTACGCCTGGGTATTTGCCGATTCTACTACTCCAATAAGTCCAGTCATTATCATAGGGTGATTTATTACCTTTAACCTTGATGTGCCTTGCGATGGGAACATCTGAGTGTTGGTTTAGTATATATTCGCCATCGTTAAGAATCCAATCTCTGGTATCCTTTACCCTGGGGAAATACTTTTTCTTAACCCATGCAGTTGACTTATTTGGATGCCTTCTATTTGCCCATCTCCATAGTCTTTTCCATAAAAGGTGATCCATCTGAGTGAATACTTCTTTACTGACTACTGTTGAGAAATAGTTGGCCCATCCTCTAATTACCGGGTTTAGTTTAGCTATTAAAGCCTCTGTTGGAGCGGTTTTGTGTGAGTTACATATATCCGCCAATTTACGATAGTGAGTTTTAATGCTCTTGGAGGATGGCTTAATCAGCGTTTTAAACCCTTGGTTGGTTGTCTTATGTTTCCATTGCCTCACCGTAAACCCTAAAAAGTCAAATCCAGGTTTGTTCCCTTCATATTCTTCCAAGGTGTGGACAATTTTGGTCTTTTCTGGTTTTAGCTCTAATCCTACCTGGTTTAACCATTCCTGTATCACGACTTTTGCTTGTAAAACTACTTTGATGTCTTTGTGTAGGATTACAAAGTCATCAGCGTAGCGTACTAAGGATAATGCCTTAATATTGTCCCGCTTGTTCCCTGGTAAGGTCTTTGCGAAATCATTTAGACATTCTTCCATGCCGTGTAAGGCGATGTTTGCTAGTAGGGGACTAATTACCCCTCCCTGTGGTGTTCCTTCCACAGATTCTAGGAATTGATTGTTGTCAAGTACTCCGGACTTTAACCATTGTTTAATTAATCGTCTGTAGGGAGATTGACCTATCTTTCCTAAAAGCGCATCGTGGTTAATTCGGTCAAAACACTTGGATATGTCCGCATCTAGCACATACTTGGGTTTGCGCTTGATACTTTCAAAGATGGCCTCAATGGCATCATGCGTTGACCGTCCTGGCCTAAAACCATAGCTATTAGGCTCAAATCTAGCCTCCCACTCTGGTTCCATACCTAATTTAACCAAGGCTTGTAACGCTCTATCGTACATAGTAGGTATGCCTAACGGGCGTTTTTCATCTTTCCCTGGCTTTGGTATATAGACTCTACGGGTGGGACTTGCCTTGAGATAACGTGATGAAAGTAGGTTCACCAAGTTGAATCTTTGTATAGGTGTCAGGTTTTTGATTCCATCTACCCCGGAAGTTTTCTTGCCTTGGTTATCCTGTGTCACGCGCCTAACAGCTAGCAACCTAGCGTAATAGCTTTTTAAAAGAAGTTTTTGGTATCTGTGCATCTTGCGGAATTCGCCACGGCTGGATGCTTTGTAAATCAATTTTTGTAATTTGAATACAGATTTCTCTACCTTCTTCCAATTTATATCCTTCCATTTAAGGTTAGGATTGATTGAAATTTGCGAAGGTATATCGCCTGTGTCCCTTGCTACGCTTAAAAATGGCTTAGGGTCTCCTAATCTTCTTTTCAGTGTCTGAGCTTTATTCATTACTATTCATTGCCTTACATTACGTCTAACAGTGGATAAGTCTGCATTACTGCTTTTTATCCAATCCTACTCTCCCTAAGACCTACGTCCAGTTGCGTAGATTGACCTTGAATGGCTTCCTAAGTTCTCGACCTATATTCTTAGGTGTCTTAGAGAGGTTTCCTCGTTCCCTTATGCCTTTATTACGGCTGATTTAGTGGGGTAAAATCTCCCGGAGGGTTCAATATGGTTGTTGATACAGACACGAAGATATCTATATCCAGTGACCCTCTGACTTTCGTCCCACATCCCCTAGCTACCTTTGAGATGGTTCCTTTTCACGAGAGTTTTATTACCTTTCTGTTCGTCCACTTGTCAGCCTTTGCTCGCGGTATCGTTCCTGGTAACTGGTATTTTCCCACTTTTAAACCAGCTTCGGAGATTGATGTTCAGTCGCTACCCCGTGGTCTATGCTGTCAACCCAACAACAAGGCGGATGGAATTTCACCACCAAGGACATAAGAGTTATTCACAAGTCGAGGTCGTCCTCATGTATTGACTTGGAACGGCCATTTATACCTAGTTTCCTAGTTTAGTGGCCAACGAGTCGCACCTTCATGGAAAGGGCATAATCCTACATAATCTTTACCTCGTTTTTTTAATACAACATGCTCTGAGATAACATCATAAATGTCAGCTCTTTCTTTTACTTCTGTAATGGTATCTTGATGAAAACGATAATTTTTCATAGAACTTATTGCAGCGGTTTTTGTTTAAGTAGGCTAGAAAATTATTTGAGGTTAGGGAATAGGGAGTAGAGTAGGGAGTAGGATAATGCTTTGACCATTGTAGTCTATCTATCTGAAATGGAGCGAAAGGACTCCCGGTATAATCTCAGATTTACCGGGTTCGGAATCGCGACCAAACAAACAAGCCAGCACCCCATTGAGATAGAATCATGATATAACAAGAATATGCTGACACTAACCTACGAATTTAAGTTAATCCCCTCTCCAGAACAGATAGCCATCATAGAAGATATGTTGGCAGTCTGCACAAAGGTGTGGAATTATGCCTTGAGAGAGCGCAAAGACTGGATTAACAGTAGGAAATGTGCGGTTAATTCTTGCTCATTGCATCAAGAGTACATAATCCCTGCGGATGCACCTTACCCTAACTACAACATACAAGCAGCCAACTTAACAAAAGCCAAAAAGACTAACCCAGAGCTGAAAAGAACAAATGCTCAAGTCTTACAACAAATTCTCAAGAATTTGGAAAAAGCATTTAACAACATGAAAGAGCAAGGTTATGGTTTTCCTCGCTTTAAAAACAAGTACAGAATGCGGTCCTTTGTCTTCCCTCAGTTTAAAAATAATCCCATCTCAAATGAGTATATAAAACTACCCCAAATTGGATTAGTTCCGATGAGATTATCTAGACCAATACCAGAAGGATTTAAACTGAAACAGGTAAGAGTAGTCAGACGAGCAAGTGGGTATTTTGTCATGTTATCTCTACAAAGTCCTGTCAGTGTTCCGGATACTCCAGCTTCAGGACATCCATTAGGAATTGATATTGGACTTGATAAATTTTTAGCAACTTCTGAAGGTGAATTGATTGAACGTCCAAAATTTTTAAGCCAACTACAAAGCAAGTTAAAATTACAGCAACGTAGATTAAAGCTAAAATCTAAGGGATCTGCAAATCGATATAAACTTAACAAAAAGATAGCAAGACTTCATCAAAAAATCTCAGATACTCGAAAAGACTTTCACTTTAAACTAGCTCATCATTTATGCGACCAAGCTGGAATGATATTTGTGGAAGACTTAGACTTGAGAATATGGGCCAAAGGAATGTTAGGTAAGCATACTTTAGATGCAGGGTTTGGTCAGTTCTTTAGTATCTTGGCTTGGGTATGCAAGAAACGAGGGGTATATTTTGGCAAAGTAGACTACAGATATACCAGTCAAATTTGTCCAAACTGTGGAGCGCATACAGGTAAAAAAGATTTGTCTGAACGTATTCATAAATGTCCTGAATGCCAATACGAAATCAACCGTGATGTAGCAGCAGCAAAAGTGATTTGTCATCGAGGTGTCACTGCGGTCGGGCAGGTCGTGGTCCAACAAATTGACTGTGTAGGCGTACTGTCGGGGACTGGCAACAGTCTAGATAAGTGCCATTCAAACAGTAACCCTAAATCGTGAGGTTTAGGAATCTCCCGTTATAATCGCGAGATTTAACGGGAGAGGATGTCAAATAGTTATTTTAGATAGAAGATGAATATTAGCTACATATCAAAATAAATAATCCTCAGTATTTAAGTAACTAAAATTTGTTCAAAACCTATTTAAGACAGCTATAGTGTTTTAATTTTAGGCGTGAAGCTAGATGATTATTTTTGACCCAAAAAAATTCTCTATCAATCATCTTCCTCTATTTTTTATTCCCTTTTAAGTATAAAAGTTTTATTCTCCTAGCAAAAATTTACAACTTAAATAGAACTTCTAAACAGAATACTTTTGCAACAGTTAACATTAAATCTTTTTAACTTCTTCCCTTTTCTCTTCTATTGCTTTTGATCCCTGTGACTTATGTGGCGAAATCTAAAGTTGAGAAAAACAGACAAATTGTTTTACCATATAAACTTATGCAATATCATCTGGAAATTAACCACGACTGTCAGTGCAATTATTCCTATGGACAAGTGGTAAAAAATATCTCTGAATATTTTAGATGATTAAAATTAGTCCAGTTTTGATTTTAATTTAGAGTTGCAACAATTCTTGACAGTTGTTAATAATTGTAAGTATTCAGAACTATAAAAATTAAATTAAAAAAAATTGGTTTCAAGCTAGATATTTTCTTAATCTAGCAATTTACAAGGAAATGGGTAAGCAGTGTTCCAACGCATAAGGCAGGATTTAAAAAACGACCTAATTGCAGGTCTACTGGTAGTTATACCATTGGCTACAACAATTTGGTTGACCATAACTATTGCTCGGTGGGTAATAGATTTTTTGACCAAGATCCCTAAACAAATCAATCCCTTCGATGGTTTACACCCAGCTTTAGTGGGTCTACTAAATTTCTTAGTAGGACTAGCAGTACCATTGCTAAGTATTCTAGTGATTGGGTTAATGGCCCGAAACATTGCAGGAAAATGGTTATTAGATGTAGGCGAGCGAATACTACAAGCTATTCCATTTGCAGGTTCAGTCTACGGCACTCTCAAGCAAATCTTAGAAACTCTACTCAAGGATTCTAACGAAAAATTTCGTCGTGTGGTACTTGTAGAATATCCGCGTCGGGGAGTTTGGACTATAGCTTTTGTCACTGGTACGATTAGTAGTCAAATTAAATCTCATCTAGGAGACTCAATGCTAAGTCTTTTTATTCCCACTACTCCTAATCCTACATCTGGTTGGTATGCCATAGTTCCAGAAAAAGATGTGATTAACGTTTCAATGTCAGTGGAAGATGCGTTTAAAGTTCTCATATCAGGTGGAATAGTAACTCCAAATCAATCAGTACGTCCAGAAAAAAACTCAAATGATCGACTCAAACCTCTACTTTTAGATAGAGAAGACTATCAAAAATTTTCCACTGAAGAGGATTGAACGAGTTATATTGAATAAGGCAGAAGGCAGAAGGCAGAAGGCAGAAGGCAGAAGGCAGAAGGCAGAAGGTTTAATTGCATGATGATAGTCAATGATTGGCCACTCTGTGTCTGATAACCCTGAACAATTTTCAGCACCTCTATTGACAGTTGGGTACTAAACCCACTACTGAAAAGATAAAAGATTATCAAAAATTATGAACAAAGCTCCTCGCTCCACAGCTCGCGAACTAGCTCTGCTTGGTCTAAGTCAATTACCAACAAATTCAGGCAGTCTAGAAAAAAAGCAACTTCAAGAAGTTATACTCGCAGCAGTTAGGACTCTTAGAACTGAAGTCCAAGATATTTTAGAAACTGCAGCAGCAGAATTACAGAGAGGGAGCGATCGCCTCCTCAATAGTCAAATTAGTGCTAGTGATGTCCAAAGTGCAAGTTCGATGGTACACGAAGCAGTAGAGTTAGGTCAAACGGCAATTAATCGTATTGGCACTGCTGTGGAATTACCAGAACTAATTCAGTTAACTAATCAACCAGAAGTTCGCAAATATGCTTTAGAAATTCTGATAAAAGTGAATGATAATAAAGAGGAAATTGATAATTTATTGAGAGAATCAATAGTAGATTGGCAAATAGAACGTTTGCCTAGAATAGATATAGATATTCTGAGAATTGCAGTGGTAGAAATGATGTTTATTGGCATTCAAGAACAAGTGGCAATTAATGAAGCTGTAAAATTAGCCAAGCGTTATAGTAGTGAAGATGGGTATAGATTTATTAATGGGGTATTGCGAAGAGTGGTAAATAAAATTAATTTAGTTTGAAGAGTTATAGCAGAAGGAAGAAGTAAGAAGGAAGAAGGAAGAAGGAAGAAGCAAGAAGCAAGAAGCAAGAAGGAAAAGTATTATTTTGTCTGAGTTTTAAGCTTTTGATATTTCCTAACCTTTGCTTAGATTGCTATATATAGTTAAAGTCAAAAGTTAAAATTAAGGTCTTTGCTTTGACAATAATTATGTAAAAAAACTATAGTGCTACACTAGCATTAATACCAAATTGATAAATATTGCCTATAAATAGGGCTTGCTGATTAAATCTAAAAGTCTTTACATATAAAGTTTTTAGCCTTTTTAGGTCTGAAATACCTTGGTTTTTAGCTCTTCACGCTCAAAAAGTTAGTATTTTAGGCCAGAGTTGGACAGAAAAATCAAGGGAAAATTCTTACTCCTACTTCCTCGCTCATTCCCATTTCTCCTGTCTCCTGTCTTCCCCTCCACCGGAGGGGGAGGGGCGAGGGGTGGGTTGTCTCCTGTCTCCTACCCTCACCCACAAGACTTTTTCAGCAAACCCTAAATAGTTTGGTATAGCAGAAGAAACAAAGAAGAAGAAATGATTCATTAATTGATAATTGATAATGGATAATGGATAATTGATAATTGATAATTACCTCTGGTTAAAACCGCTCTTGATTGAACATCAGGAGATATTATTTCTTCTCTTAGTCGATTGGATATGGTGAGGAGACCTCGCCATCCCTCGACCGCTTTTTTTCCCCTTAAAATGGGGAGGCTTTAAACCAGAATTATTTAATAATTAATAATTAATAATTAATAATTAATAATTCGGTAAAAAGAAAAGTCTAAGGAACATCTTCTGCACGGTTTTTTTTAATTACACTTATTATTTATGACATTCTTTTTTAAAATTGGTATAAAACTATAATATAGGATTTGCTTAAAAAGTCTTTTTATATGAGGTATGAGGTAGGATTCAGGAGTCAGGATGAATGGGGAATTTATAGGAGTAGTCAGATATTTTATCCCTTGATTTTTCTGCAATTATTATGCCTTTTATCCTAATTTTTTGGTCGCTAAAGCTTAAAGATTTGCATTTTTTTTCGCTGTAAAAAGGCTAAAACCTTTATCTGTAAATACTGTTAGATTTAATCAGTAAGCACTATATAAATAATAGAGAATTTATAACTAAAAAATATTTAAGTCCCAATACGGTTCAGCTCAGACCAAAACTCATAAGGTATGGAACAATTAGATAAGCTTTTGAGATTACAGAAATGCTAAAAAAAATCCTTACAGCACTTTTGAGGAAGCGTGAGTTCATTAATGGATAATGGATAATGGATAATGGATAATGGATAATTGCCTTTGATTAAAACCGCTCTTGATTGAATATCAGGAGATATTATTTCTTCTCTTGGTTGATTGGATATGGTTAGGAAACCCATCCATCCGGAGACCGCTTTTTTCCCA
>NZ_JAAHHG010000344.1 GCF_010692555.1 Okeania sp. SIO3B5
CCTTGTAATGACGTTCTATGGAACGTCCCTACTATGGTCTGCCTAAATGAAAACCGCTGTAAGACACAAAGTGGCGTGTCGAAGACTTATCCATAAGCAATTTTCCCTTCTGCCTTGTGCCTTGTGCCTTCTTCCTTCTTCCCTCTTCCTTCTTCCTTCTTCATTCAATCAATTCCTTCTAACGCAATTTGAGTTAAGCGTTTGAGAATGCGAAGTACATCATAAAGTTCATTACCAGGATTAATAGTAATAAACGTTTTTGAAAGAGCATATTGTGGTGGTTCTCCATTAACTAATTTAACAAATATAAAACTGCCACCCGTAGAAATCATCCCATAATTAGGACGATTTGGATGAGGATTTGCTAACATATAAGCAAGAATTTGACCGCGCCCAGCTTCAGTAGAAAATTCAGCTTTTTTAGACTCAATTACCATTGCCCAGAATTGGTCTTTTAACACTAAAGTATCAATCTTACCTTTAATAATAATACCCTTATCTTCGACTGCTAAATTAATTGCAGGTTCGGAACGAATATATAATGGATAAAGAAAAAAATCGACCAATAAATAAAATTGGGTCAACTACTGCCATCCTCACAACATTTTCTAGCACTGGCGGATAATCTGTTAGGTTAATAAATCCAGCTTTTACTTGTTCTAGGAGTTGTTTTTCTAGGTCAGTAAGTTCTGGTAAATTATCTTGCCATTCCCGGAAAAATTCCTCGTCTTGGTTTTTTTGAAGTCCGAAGTTATCAATGAGATAGCGGATGTTTACGTCTTTTGCTGGAAGAGTTTGAGTCATAATTTTTGAGGAAATTTTATTGTCAATAATGTATCCGCTCAATAAATAGGGGCGGACTACCAGTTCAGGAACGATTTTACGCCATTTGAGCCTTGCTATTTACCGATTTACCCCAGATTATTGAGCGGTTACTCAATAATTGTCTGCTATTAGTATATATAGCGTTTCTCAAATTAGTGAAATACAGTTATCTTTTTGTCTTTTTATTCCCTGTTCCCTGTTCCCTCAAACCTAAAATTTTGTACCTCACGCTTTTTGGGAATTGCTATAATTCTGATATTGTAATTGCAAAAATTGCTCCAGGTAATAATAATTGAGTAAAGTGACATACTCCCACACTGATTACAAGAATCAGGTGTGGGCTTCTCGGCGACTTCTCTATGAGAACATTGAACCGAGCTAGCACGGGATGCCCCACCGCTCCAATTAATTAGAATAGGCTTAATTGTACCCCTTCATATTAAGAATAAGTGAAAGAAGATTAAATAAGCTACGTTTATATGCAGTTAAAAAACAAAAAACAATGACTCAGGTGATAAGTAACTTTATAGATTCTTTGCCTGATGATGTAGAAGATAAACATTTAGAACTAGATAAAATTGTAGAAAATTAACGCATTCATCCCACACTGACAGTATCGTTTTCAGTGTGGGGTAATTAACAGCTTGACATAATCTATGATTATCTAGTATAATCTATGATTATCTATATTTGATTTTATGCTACTAGGATTCAAAACAGAGTTACACCCAAATAACCAACAAGAAACCTTGCTAGCTAAACACGCAGGTGTGGCTCGCCATGCCTGGAATTGGGGATTATGGCTAACTAGAAACATTCTCAATCACAATTCCAATAATCCTGATAGTAAACTTAAATTCCCCACTGCAATTGACCTTCATAAACTATTAGTAGCAATGGTTAAACCTAATAACTATTGGTATTATGAAGTATCTAAAACAGCGCCGAGCTATGCTTTGAGATATTTATCATCAGCTTGGAAACGAAGATTCAGCAAAGTGTCTGGTCAACCTAAATTCAAGAAAAAAGGTAGGGATGATAGTTTTACTTTAGATGGCTCAATATCGGTAGGCTTTAATCACATAAAATTACCGAGAATTGGATGGGTTAAAACCTTTGAAATATTACCAGACAATGTTACTCCCAAGTCAGTAACTATCAGTAGAAAAGCTGATAGATGGTTTGTCAGTTTCGCTCTGAGACTCAGCTGCCATAAATACTGAGAAATCTGTAGATGTAGTTGGTGTAGATTTAGGTATAAAATCTCTAGCTACGTTATCTACTGGTGAAGTATTTGAAGGTGCTAAGTCTTACCGAAAGTTAGAATCTAAATTATCACGACTGCAATACCTCAACAGACATAAAACTAAATTTTCTAATAATTGGAAAAAATCTCAACTTAAGATAGCTCAGTTACAAGGGCAGGATAGCCAATATCAGGAAAGATACATTGCATAAACTGACTACCTATCTAGCTAAAAACCACAGCCGGATAGTAATAGAAGACCTAAATGTATCAGGTATGATGTCAAATCACAAGTAGGGGCGATTCGCGAATCGCCCCTACAAGGCTGTTGGCGATATGGGGTTTTATGAGTTTAGAAGACAGTTAGAATATAAGTGTGACTTGTATGGTTCTGAACTAATCGTTATTGATAGATGGTTTCCCAGTTCTAAAACCTGCAGTAGGTGTGGAACTCTTAAAGAGTCTCTGCCTTTGTCAGAAAGAGAGTTTAAGTGCGAACACTGCAATTTTAGCTGTGATTGCTCCGCAACTAAGCGCGCGAACGGGATTTGAATGCAGCCTTAAATTTAGCTATGGCGGTCAGTTCGACCGTGACAGCCTGTGGACTGGACAGGCGCCGACGTTGCCAGAATGAAGCAGGAATAGAACAGATAATCATAGATTTCTATAGATTATCGTAGGTTTCTAAGAACGGCTTCTGCTAAATGTAGCTAAAATAATTGCTTTCTCGCCCTCCCCCACAATGGCGGTAATTGGTGAGGCAGCTAGTACACCTTTCACAGGCAAGATGCCTGTGCTACAAAGGTTTTATTTTTAATATTTGTACCTCAAATACCACAGAATCTGCTGCATTTAGGTAGGGCTTACCGATAAAATCTAAAAGCACTTACAGATAAAGGTTTTAGCCTTTTGGAAGCGAAAAAAAGTGCAAAATTTTCAGCTTGAGTGGCCAAAAAGTTATGATTTTGGGCAGACAAGCATAGAAAGATTAAGGGACAACTATTCCTCCTACCTCCTCTATAATTTTCTTCACTCCTGACTCCTACCCTAACCACTCATAATTTTTCAGCAAACTCTCTTGTTGACAAAAGCAACAATTTTGTTTATAATTATGGCCAGGTAACTTCTTTTTTTTATTTTTTCCCATTCTAGTATATTTAACTATTGTCCAACAGTTAAGGAAAAAAATCATGGGTACTAGAGAAGCATCTTTTTTATTAGGTATGTCTCGTCAACGTTTATTAGTTTTACTCGCTCAAGGAAGAGTTAAAGGAGCTGAGAAAAAAGGTAGATTCTGGGAAATACCAGTTTCTGAGAGCGGTATGCCCGTAATAATTCCGGCTCGGCGGGGTCCGAAAGGTATGTGGCGCAAGAAAGAATCTACTAAACCAAAAATGATTCATGTCAATCAAAACAAAATTAAAAGTAATAAAGGTAAGCCTCCAACAGAATTGGAAGCTGTAGTGTCACTCAAGCACGGCGGTCATAACTATTATGGTTATGAGTTATATATTTCAGGTCCTTGCCAAATAGTCTATCGACCTTACAAACCAGCCAGTTGTGGCGCTCATCTGTGGATTAATACTTTTGATTCTGTGCAATTCATAGATACTAAATCAAATCCAGCTACTGCAAGGCAATCCAGCAAACAAATTTTCATCTAGTCTGGTTGCAAAGGCAGAATATCGTCACTAAAAAATATTTATTCGCTCAGAGCAGCTAAACTGACAATAACTTCAGCAGGCTTTGTGCTGTTTGTTTGTGGGAAATCGTCATAGCATTAAGATAGGAAATTTTTATTTTCCTAATTTTTGAATTCTCCTGATATTGACAGCAATGCATGAGAATGGCGAGATAACCCACATTCCGCACGACAAAATGTAGCATGAAAGTCAAAAGTCAAAAGTCAAAAGTCAAAAGTCAAAAGTAAGAAATAATATCATGTTCGGATGATCACTTACAATAAAGTCATTGCGACTGAAACGGAGTGGAAGGAAGCAATAGATACGGGTTTGAGATATCTCTTCCATCTATATCCTAATCATAACTATTCAACCGAACATGATATAAGAAGTAAATTATAGTGATCAAATAGTATAAATACTTAAGTTTGCTACGGATTTTATACTAATTTCCATGTTACAAATTGAAGTGCGGAATGTGGGTAGGAAACGCTGCTATCAACCTGAAAAACTATGCGTATCAGTAGCTTGAGTCAAGAGCGAATTTAAGCCTGTGGAGAAGATAATTTACAGACTGCAGTCAGTGGTCTTCAGTGTTTGCGCAGCATTGCGTCAGCAAAGCAGGAAGCTAGCTCCAAAGATCATGCGATAGCTTACGCTTAACCGGAGGTTATCATGGATGGGTAAGTTTGGGTAAGTTTAGTAGAACGGATTATCTGACAAATTAGTAGGGACGTTCCATAGAACATCCCTACATTGCTTTGATATTTATTGCTGCAAAATTTTCTGAACTTCCTCAACACTTAAACCTAGAGTTTCAGAAACTTCCTCTTATTTTTAGATAGCTTCTAAGCTCGCAAAACAAAATCGCCTTCAGTTAAAGTTACACCAGTACCTACATTAGCAAACTCAGCACCATTACCAAAACCTGCCGTAGCACCATTTGGATTATAGAACACACTACCAGTTGCTGTACTTTGAACAATTAAAGCTGTAGAATCCTCAGCTTCAGCATCTGAGGCAACTACAGCAAATTCGTTGCTATTACTAAATCCTGCTCCAGGAGTACTTGATATAGCAGCGAAAGTAGTCAAGTCAAGGAGTATCAAGTCTTGCCCTTGATTGAAATCAGTAATTGTATCTACACCCATATCTACCGTCGGAAATGGACTATTAGTGTTGAAGATAAAGCGGTCAATACTTGCACCACCCATTAGGGTATCGTCGCCAGCACCACCATTGAGGCGATCGCGACCTTGACCACCATTTAAAATATCATCACCATCACCGCCAAGCAGAATATCGTTCCCAATGCGACCTGCCAAAATATCATCATCATCACCACCTCTGAGCAGATCGTTACCTCCACCACCAACTAACCAGTCTCTTCCACCAAGACCATTTAAAGTATCATCACCTCCAAGACCGGAGAGAAAATCCTCTGTATTGGAACCGTTGAGTAGATTGTCATCTGAAGTACCGACCATATTTTGTAAAACACTAATACGGGCGATTTCATTATCTGCCCCATCATTTTCTGTAGTGAAATCAGCGTCAGAGCGTTCTTGTAAAATATTCCCTGGTGTGCCGCTACCTTCTCGCACACTGCCAATAAAACCAGGGTGTAGTTGAACTGTTCCATTTTCATCTACTCCTGTATCTGGAGCTGCCTGCTCTAATGCTGCTGTATTTGCAGGAACTTCATCATTATCTTCCGTTCCTGCATCCCAAACTCGATCTCCAGTAACAACAAAATCAGCTCCTAAGAAATCACCATTGTCATCAAAAATTTCAAAAGCAACGGGATTGCCATTACCAATGAAGGCATCATTACTAGGCAAGATCATGGCAGCATAACTAAAGTAGCTACTGCTGTCCGCATTTTCATCCACAGTAAATTGGGCAACACCAATGTCTCCTTGGAAAAAATCCCTAAAATCGCTGTTCTCAACAACTGGCCCTTGAACTATTCCTTGAACAGTACCAGCTCCACTATTGTCAAATTCAGTAGATAAAGTAGTTGCAAATTGATCTGTTGGTTCAATAATAGCATCTTCAGCTAACCTTTCCAGACCGGGAGTCGCAGCTGCACCTGGATTAAAAATATCGAAGTTACCACTACCATTCTGAAATCCTACCCACATCTGGGAGAAGAATATACTACTATCTGCATCTGTTCCAGAAGCTACATTCTCCACTAAAACTGTAATATCAGCCATAAATTTTTTTCCTTAGTAATGACCAGATTGATGCACAAAATTTTAGCATAACAAATACAATTTGTGAATAGATAGGATATATTTATGCCTAGTTTTGATACATATAAACTAATTTAACTTGATTCAAATCAATTAATTAAGGCTAAATTGAAATGGGACAAAATAAAAATAATTTCTAAAAAAATAAAATGTAAATATTAAGCAGTCAGCCATCAGTCATCAGCTATCAGCTATTTGTTATTAAATCATTATCATACTAGAGAGGAATTATCTACCAAGGAGAATTAAAATTCATTCATGAAATTGGCTATAACCTAACCTCAGTTATTGCTTGCATAAGTTCATATATCTGATATCAAATCCGGTAGCATCGGTGTAATAAGATAGTGAATTCAGAATCCAGAATCCAGCAATTCTGCAATCCAGAATTTAGAATCCAGAATTTAGAAGGGAAGAGAACTCAGAACTATTTCCACTCTGGGTGAAGATGGAATATTTTTTTATACCGAATTAAACGGATTTGATATGATTGTTGAATGCTTATACCAAGCGTGATAAATGTTTGTTACAAATGGTAGGGACGTTGCATCCAACGTCTCTACGAAAGAAGGAAGAGGGTAAGCATTCAGCTCTTAGCAGTCAGCACTTCAGCAAATAATAAATAATTCCTTCTCAGATTGAAGAAGCGTACCTTGGCAGTAACTTTTAATTCTCTCTCAATTTTTCAATTACTTTGACTTTTCCTACTCTCATAAATAGCTGAAGTCCGCAGTTCTGACCTAGGAGGCTAGCTGATAGCTGATGGCTGAATGCTTACGGAAGAGGGAAGAAGGAAGAAGGGGTAAATATTGACAAAAAGGGAAAAAGGATAGAGATAACTATCTCAAATGAACTGGAGCAGCTATTTTTCAGCATATCTGATCAATATCTACCTTTTTGTAGCATTCTTTTTTCAAATTGGTATTACAATAAAATTAATCTAATTTATACATCAAAAAAATATTTGACGCTGCTGAATACAATATAAGTCTCATAATAGCGCCAAATAAAAAGTATATTTTCAAGAGGTACAAAGTTGTACTAATTTTAGGGATATACAGATTAGAGATTAGTATTCAACTGTACCTCATGCTTCTTCAAAAGTGTTGTAAGTAGGGCTTGCTGATTAAATCTTAAAGCATTTGCAGATAAATGTTTTAGCTTTTTTAGGTCTGAAATACCTTGGTTTTCAGCTCTTGATGCTCAAAAAGTTAGCATTTCTGGCATAGAGTTGGGCAAAAAAAATTATTCCCCTACTCCCCTACTCCCCTACTTCCCTACTCCCCCGCTCCCCTACTCCCCTACTCCTTAAAAAAGACTTTTTCAGCAAACCCTAAGTAATTGACATCCTCCCGACGCTGACCTACACCTGCAGCGCGGGATTCCCATCCATCATTCAAACAGACACTCGCTGAACAAATGACTCATATCATGTCCGGTAGCATCGGAGCGTGTATAAAATTAAGGTGACAATGAAAGAATACCTTCTGCCTCCTGCCTCCTGCCTCCTGCCTTCCTTCCACCAAAGTCTAATTATTCAACCGGACATGATATCAGGGCGGGTTGACACCTCACGGGAAAATACTGGCTTGCCAGTAACCACGCTTCTGAGGTGTCCGTTTAACGTCTCCCAGTGCCCCTCGGCGACTTGATTAAAAAGCAATAGTAGTCTCAACCTTGGTTTTTGGTTAAGTAACACTTGCATTTTAACAAATTATCTGTAAAACCGCTCTTATTGATTGGTTTTTCCATCTTTCCGCTCCCCTACAGGAGAGCGCGGTTATTCAACCAACGTTGAGATAAATATACATCTCCAATAATCAAAAATTAAATCAATTATTGCACTCTTATTCGTCAATTATTTCCCTATATTCCCTACTCCCTCACTCTTATTCATCAATTATTTCCTCAATAGTATAGAAATACTTTTCCCGCAGATGAGCTGTTCTCTGTTACCTGCTACATAAGTCAAGCTACAGATTCAGATTGAACTGTTACTCTTTCCACTTCCAAACAAACTTGCTCTACTTTCGGAGTAAAACCCAGGAATAGCTGTACCTTTTTTGCAAATTCTTCTGGGTTACCACTGACATAGAAGCTAGTACAGTGCGGAGGGCGATCGCTTGATATTCCCAAACGTTGAAGTTCCCGAGCTACAGTGCTAACAACAGTCATAGCAGGGTCTACTACCTGTACTGAATTGCCTAAAATTTGTCTAAAGAAATGAAGTAGATGGGGGTAGTGAGTACAACCTAAGATCAGGGTATCTATCTGTTGTGCAATTAGGGGTTTAAGATATTGTCGTACTACCTCAAAAGTATACACATCATTAATGCGACCTTGTTCAATTAATGGTACTAAAGCAGGCGCTCCTACTTGAAATACTGAAACTGAAGGATCTAATTTAAGAATAGTATTTAGATAAGCATTACTGTTGACTGTCTGTCGAGTGGCGATGACGCCTATTTTTTTGCTACCTCTGTTAACAACTGTATTTGCACCAGGTTCAATCATACCAATAATGGGAAAATTGTATTCAACTGCTACTCGATCTATTGCTGCAGCAGTAGCAGTATTGCAGGCAACGATCGCCATTTTCACGCCTTGATTTTGCATCCATGTTAGCACTTGACGTACAAATCGTACTATATCTGCCTGAGATTTTGTACCATAGGGGAGTCGTGCTGTATCAGCAAAATATATAAAGGTCTCTCCGGAGAGTTGACGATATGATTCTTTTAAGACACCAATTCCACCTACACCACTATCAAAGATGCCAATTGGATATCTTTGTAGTTGTCTAGATTGAGTTTGCCCTGGGTAAGAGGTAATATATTTACCCTTATTAAATTGATAAAAAATATTTGTCATCGTTACAATAGAATTGACAAAAAATAGTAGGTTTGGAGCCAAACCTTTCTAGATAGGAATAAATTAGGGTTAGCATCTTCAATTTGCTGCTGACCCTTTACCTTTAAGCACTATAGTGTCGATCGAAACCGGATTTCACTCTGAATCTTAAATCTAATTGTTGAGATTATTCATTTTTGACAAAATCAAAAAAAAAATAGTCAAAAGTCAAAGTTAGGTATTGCTTATGGAAAACACAAAGGCAAAAATTTTATTTAGGGCTTGCTGATTAAATATCAAAGTCTTTACAGGTAAAGGTAAGTGCCTTTTCAGATACTAAGGGAGTACCAGTTTTTAGGTGGTAATGGTTCAATTAGAAGCGCATTTTGGGCATTTCGAGGGGCAGAACAATCTTGGGACGATTCTTCTGACTACCTCTTCTACAATCCTCATTCCTCCTGTTTGTGGAGCATGACCTAGGAAATTCACCGATTCTGTTTGCTTCGCGGTGACAAACGGAAATTCTGGCTCCTGTCCTTACCACTCATACTTTTTCAGCAAACCCTATTTATACCATGTCCGGTTGAATACTTACACTTTGGAGGAGGTAAGGCAGGAGGCAGGAGGCAGGAGGCAGAAGGAAAGAAAAGGTGAGAAGAGAAAAGGTTTTTTTATCACGCTATTATCCGGACATGATATTAAGCACCTACACAGAATTATTTAGGGCTTGCGCTCATAAAATTGTAATCAATACCTGTAAAGGCTTCCAGAGTTAAATCTTGCTGAGGGGGGGCAAGGTTTTTGGTTCAATTTGTCTCAAAATGCTAATATTTTTCCCCTGACTATCAGAAAATTTGGCCGTAGTAGATGGTCTAAACTGTTCCCTGTTCCCTTCCTTCACTAACAGACTTTTGAGCGCAAACCCTATTTAGGGCTTGTTGATTAAATATCAAAGTCTTGACAGGTAAAGATTTTACCCTTTTCAGGTACTAAGGGAGTACCAGCTTTTAGGTGGTAATGGTTCAAAAATCTAGGATTTTCGGCATTTCGAGGGGTAGAAAATCACTTTTATAGTCATTTAACTTTAGATTGAGACAAGGCTTTCTTGCTATGAGGGAGTTTCAGGCAAAAAAACGTCTCATTTTTAAGTGAAACTACTATACGATTCTTCTGACTACTTCTTCTATAGTTCCCATTCCTCCTGACTTCACCGATTCTGGATTCTGGATTCTGGATTCTGGATTCTGGATTCTGGATTCTGGATTCTGGATTCTGGATTCTGGCTCCTACCCCTACCACTTATACTTTTTCAGCAAACCCTAAATAGGGTTTGCTGATTAAATCTCAAATAATTGCCAGATAAAGGTTTGAGCCTTTTTAGGCATTGAAAAAGTACATGGTTTTCAGCTCTTCATGGTCATGCATGGAGTGCATTTTTAGCGCATAGTTGGGCAAAAAAATTCTCCCCTACTCCCCTACTCCCCTACTCCCCTTTTCCCCTCCTGGGAGGGGGAGGGGCGAGGGGTGGGTCCCCTACTCCTTAAAAAGACTCTTTCAGCAAACCCTATTTACACAAGCTATGTTTATACAGTAAGGATTTCAGCTTCTAAAATGTGTAATTTATTTTGTTTACCTGCTCAATAAATAAGTGTTTGATGTAGCTTTGCAAACAAAAAATCTGACTATATTTCGTGAATTAAGTAGGGCTTGCTGATTAAATCTAAAAGTATTTATACATAAAGGTTTTAGCCTTTTTAAGTATCAAAAAGTGCAAGGTTTTAAGTGGTAATGCTTCAATTTAGGAGCGGATTTTGGTCAAGATTTGGGC
>NZ_JAAHHG010000345.1 GCF_010692555.1 Okeania sp. SIO3B5
AATTATTAAGCGCATTGTTACAGAGAAATCGTATTACTATTGTTGGGTTTATCCTAACGGATAAGCTGGCGCTAACGTTCCTCAACCCAACCTACGCCTGGTTTTTAGTCTAAAATCCTCAAAAAGGAGCGTATTTTAGGCGCATAGTTGAGCAGAAAAATCAAGGGACGATTCTTACTACTATCTCCTCTATAATTCCCATTTCTCCTGACTCCTGATATCATGTCCGGTAGCATCGGAGCGTGTATAAAATTAAGGTGACAATGAAAGAAAACCTTCTGCCTCCTGCCTCCTGCCTCCTGCCTTCGGACCACCAAAGTCTAATTATTCAACCGGACATGATATGACTCCTACCCTCACCCATAAGACTTTTTCAGCAAACCCTAAATACTTGCTATACATGATTACTCAATCACGATAGCTATGATTTTCTTCTAAAATTCTGTCTCCTGTCTCCTGTCTCCTGACTCCTTCTTCGGTTGCTACATTTTGTGGGTATTAATGTTTGCGCTTGAACAGAAATCCTAAACCAAAGACTGATGTAAGTCCCAAGAGAGTTGAGGGTTCTGGTACTCTTCTACGACCCTCAGAAAGAGCTTCAGGTAGGGTACCATTAAAAACAGGTAAGTGTACTTCACCACGTTGGTTAAAAGATTTGACTACAACATTACCTTCTACTTCAGTATTGTTTGTTAAGTGAGCAAGGGGAGCGAGCAGAGATCCATGAAAAGCATTGCCAAAGTTAAGTGTTTCAGCTTCATAGAAGTTCCACAAAACGTTTTGCTGAACAGAGTCACCTACTAAACCACCTACCATATTACCTTGATTCCAGTTTACAGACGTACCACTAACATTAATAATAGCAGTTCCTGAACCATTAAGGTTTAGTTCTATTTGTTGGGTTTTATTGCTGAAAAGGTCAGCAGCATCAACGTTGAAGATAGCAATTTCGTCTCCGGAAGAATTAAATCGAACAGCACCAGGTTGTTGGCCAGGAGTTACTACATCACTATTTGCGGTTAAACCGGAAAGGTTTTCAGAGGTGTCTGTTAGAAAATTTTTCAGCTCGTTAAATTCATTAGCTAGGTCACTGTTTTGACTTTTACTACCACCACCATTTGTATTGACTATTGAGTTTAGGTTACCACCATACTCTAGATCTGCTCCATTATTGACCTGTTTAGGGTTACCTTCGATGTCACCGACAACTTTTAGACCAACACCATCAAAGGGGTCAAAACTACCACCTGAAAAACATTTGATACAGTAATTTGAAGAGCTTCCTAAAAGGTTACCACCGATGAAAGCATTACCTTCTACTTCAGAGTTACTTGTTAAATCTTCAAATACTACTAAGTTGTAATCTGCTAGAGAGATCGCTGAAGCAATTGTAGGGAAGGTTATAGCTAAAGATGTTGCTACGGCTGAGATAGCTATTTTAGCAACGGGTTTAAAACTTAAAATCATAGAGTTTTCCAGACAGTCGTTTAATTTATTTGTTACTTTTTGATACTTCTAGAATACTTATTTTTTTTTATGAATGTCAAGGTTTTAATATGAAGTTTAAGTAAATAATACACAAAGAAGCTAACTGTATTTATACGCAAGAAAATATAAAAAACAATGAAAAAATAGGAAAAAACAAGGGAAGCATCTTTTATTGCTAGCATTTAAAATACTTATTTTTTTGTTTTTCTTTGTCAATAGAGATAACATATAGAAGTACTTTTAAATATAATTTCCTCACTCGATGGTTTGCGTAAACCTAAGTTTTAGTCCAGTAGGGTGCGTTAATGAAATGTAACGCACCATCTATCAATAAAAAGAAACCAAACCATTCTTAACCCATAAGTCCAGTAGGGTGCGTTAATGAAATGTAACGCACCATCTATCAATAAAAAGAAACCAAACCATTCTTAACCCATAAGTCCAGTAGGGTGCGTTAATGAAATGTAACGCACCATCTATCAATAAAAAGAAACCAAACCATTCTTAACCCATAAGTCCAGTAGGGTGCGTTAATGAAATGTAACGCACCATCTATCAATAAAAAGAAACCAAACCATTCTTAACCCATAAGTCCAGTAGGGTGCGTTAATGAAATGTAACGCACCATCTATCGATAAAAAGAAACCAAACCATTCTTAACCTATAAGTCCAGTAGGGTGCGTTAATGAAATGTAACGCACCGTCTATCGATAAAAAGAAACCAAACCATTCTTAATATCAAATCCGGTTAAACAGCCATAGAATGGTTAAGTTAGGAGGAGTCAACCCACCCCTCGCCCCTCCCCCTCCCAGGAGAGGAAGTCAGGAGTCAGGAGGAAAAAGAATTACAAAGATGAGCATAGTTATGACGATTGAAGAATTTTTTTATGTCCAATTAAACGGATTTGATATAACTCATAAGGTGCGGTGCGTTACGCTAGCGCTAACACACCCTACTAGCGCGTCAAGGCTAAAATTGTGGGTAAAATTAACTCTCCGATCCCCCCCAACCCCCCTTGGAAAGGGGGGAGAGGTCTATATTTTCTAATCCACATTTTCAAACTTGACGCGCCACTACTGGACTCGACAAAAAGAAACCAAATCATTCTTAACCCATCAGGTGCGGTGCGTTACGCTAGCGCTAACACACCCTACTAGCGCGTCAAGGCTAAAATTGTGGGTAAAATTAACTCTCCGATCCCCCCCAACCCCCCTTGGAAAGGGGGGAGAGGTCTATATTTTCTAATCCACATTTTCAAACTTGACGCGCCACTACCAATAGCTACCAATAGCTCAACGGACATGGTAATAAATTTAATTCCAGGAGTTTTGCATAAATTTCTCTTATGTGCCTGATAAATTAGTAAATCTTCATTTGGGAACCTTCTCTATCTGTAGATATATGGTTGCCCAATTCAGGTATAACAGGAGAAATTATATGGAAATAGTTAAGTACACTGGAAAAGAAATTGTCCTAAAAGACGAATTATTTACTCATGTTGCGACCTCGTTGCTTTTTGTTTTTCCCTGGATAGGAATACCACTGTTTATTAGTTTAATAATTTTATCGGAGATGGGAATCATTAGCGTTTCATGTCAACGAGTTGAACCAACTCAAGTTAATTGTCAGGTCAATAACTCAAAGTATTTAGGTTTAACCCAAGGTTCTTCTACTTCCTTAACTCGGGTAAAAGAAGCCAAATTTAATTCCCAAAATAGTAGTGATAGCAGTAATTATTTTGTGACCTTAGTAACTCAAAAAGGAAAAGAAGTTGTCAGTTGGCAGAGTAATTTATCTTTCACTAATGTTAAGGGTTACCCTCAAGAAATGAATCAAATGGTGGCAAAAATTAACACATTTATCAATAATTCAACTGAGCCATCTCTGCTTATTCAGTACGATCTACGGTGGAAATGGCAAAACCTGCTACCTTTAACTATCTGCATTATCTTTCTTGGAATAGGAATCTTAATTCTATACGCAGTTTTTTCTCTAAAAATACTAATTTATCTAAAAACACTAATACTTAATAAAAGTGAACGACAATTAACCTACAAAGTCTTTTATTTATTTGGTACTGAAACCAAACACTATTCCTTTGCCCACATCCAAAAATTAATTCTAGAAAGTTATACAAATAGTGATGAAGATGAAAATAAATCCTATCGCTTAGAGTTAGTCTTACCAGGAGAAAATCTAAATCATCAGTTGAAAATAACTTTAAAATATAATGATAATATCAAAAGAATTAAAAAATCGGCCACAATGTTCTCCGATTTTATCGAGATACCCTATCAAGATTTGTCAAATAAGTAATCATTTTTTTTAAGAGTTTGGGTGAGTTTAGTAGAACGGAAATGTCTATACCTTTAAAATGTTAAGTTTTGTAAACGATACTGGTAATATCTGTAAAATTCCTATCTTTTGTTGATGAATAATAGAGTAAGGCGCTTTGAGTTCTTACTATTTATTCCCAGCTAGATCGAATTTTGCATAATTTTCCAGACACTAGCTGATTAATAAGTATAAAGAAAAAATAGACACTTAATATATGGCCTCAATTATAGAATTTCTCAGTAAGTGTGACGTACACTGCTGAAGATCCCCCCTAACCCCCCTTGACAAGCTATCCCTTACCCATAACTCCTGAAACCCTTGTGCGGACGGGGAGACACGGAGAGGGGGAGACACGGAGAAAAAATCATAGTATCTAAGTAAAAATATTTAAAATTTCACAGATAAATATGCTTTTTCATACATTTTTCTCCCAAAAAAGCCGAACTAAGACTTACCCATAATTTGTCAGTTTTGTCAAGTTTTATGTTAAGAAATATGTGGGTAAAGCATAGCTTGACAAGGGGGGAAACTGGAAGTCCTCCTTGAGAAGGGGGATGCGCGGGGGAGCGTTGATGTACCTCACGCCTTGTGAAAACCGCTATATTAGAGTGCCTATAGAAAATTACATTAATATCAAATAGGTGAAATATGATGATGAAAATAGGCGAAATTCTAATCCGCAGACAATTAATTTCTGAAGCTCAATTAAATCAAGCAATAGATATTCAAGCTTCATGCTGTCAAAAAATTGGTGAGCTTTTATTATTTCAAGGTTGGATTAGAGAAGATGATTTAGAATCAGCTTTAAGAGAACAATATTGGCGAGATAATGGTTATTGGATAATTGATTAAATATAGAAGTCAAAAGTCAAAAGTCAAAAGTCAAAAGTAGGAAGGAAGTTATAAGTCAAAAGTAAGAAGGAAGGAAGAAAGCATTTAGTTATCTAGACGTTTAGTTACAGCAGATTCCTCCCATAAGAAGTACAGAAATTAACAATTGAATGAATGCAAGTGCGGGCATCTTGCCCGCGATGGGTGTGCATCACGCTTAGTGGATACCAGAGAAGGAAAAATCTGGCGTTGTCTGAATTTTAAGCTTTTGATATATCCTAATCTTTCCTTCGATTGTTATATACATTTTAGATTAAAGGGCGTTGCTGATTCTGGGTATGATTTGATAATTTTATATTTTTGATTTTGTATTTTGGATGGTTTGAACTACTTGTTAATATTAACTGTTCCCTGTTCCCAGTTAAGTGTTCCCTCCATACCTATAAACCTACTTTCATACCTTAATTCAAATTCAGCAATGCCGATTAAAGATTGAAAATAAATTGTCCCGACTGAACAGTAAATCTTAATTTGCATAAAATTTGAAACTGTAGCTGATTAATTAATATAGGCAAAAGCTGATTATTCAAAAAGGCATTCTGCGGGATGCCTTTTTTTTTTGCATAAATAGGGAGAAAAAGGCTGATTAATAAATATAGTTAAATTACTATCACAGAAAAATGAAAATCAACTGGCAAAAAATCAGTCTAATTCCCAGCTTAGGACTTCTATTTCTGGGAGCTTGTACTCCAGCTAATAATTCCTCAAATGCTTCAGGGTTGGAAGTCAAATTTTTAGTTGGCAGTGCTTTAGAAAAATTCTGTAACCAAGCTGCGACTCAACTAAACCAACAACAACCAAAACTCGATAATGGTAAATCTTTTTACCTAAAATGCGAAGCGAAAGGTAGTGGAGATGTAGTCAAAGATATTGTTTCTTTATCCCAAAAACTCAAAAATGGAACCATCCAACCAGACTCCCCAGAATTTCCCACCCTAATTTCCGTAGATGGAGAAATTTATCATTCCCAACTATTATTTCAAATCAATCAAATTTATCCCGGACAAAACTATATTCCTCAAATTACTGACGCGCCTTTGTTGGCAAACAGTCCCATGGTATTCATGGCATCACAAGAAATAGCAGCAGGACTACGGAAACAACCAGATATATATCGCTCCCTAGTCAGTGCTAAAACTCACCAAGACCTAGATCCCAATAGTCCCCAACTACCAATACATTATGTTCACACTGCTCCCACTCGTTCCAATTCTGGCCTGCAAACCTTGGTAGCTCAATTTGCCTCTGTTGCCAATAAACGTCCCGAACAACTCACAGTTGCTAACGTGAAACAATATCAATTTCAAGTCCAAAAAATTCAGAGTAAAGTCACTCGCTACGGGGTTTCCACCAGTTCCCTAGCTGAAGATATGGTGAAAAATGGTCCGTTCTGGGCATCCATCGCTTCTGTTTATGAGTCTTCCGTAATTGAGGCAAATACTGATAATACTCAAACTCGCTATGAGGCAATTTATCCCAGTTCTACTTTTACTTCTAATATGAGAGCAATTTTACCAACTGCACCCTGGGTAAGTGAGGATGAGCAAGAGGCAGCAGAAAAAGTCATTGAATATTTGCGATCGCCAACCGCCCAACAAATTCTTACAGACTTAGGTCTCAGGCCAGGGATACCGGGAGTTTCTTTGGGAGCAAAATTTTCTTCCCAATACGGAGTAGATCCCAATGCTCAATATGATTCTCTGCGGACTCCCCAACCAGAAGTGGTTAATGCCATGATTAAGTCTTGGCAGGAATTTGCGAAGAAACCATCTCAGGTGGTTTTGGTAGTTGACTCTTCTGGATCTATGAAGGGTGAAAAGTTACCTGCTGTTCAGAATACTTTGCGCTACTATCTGGAGGGTTTAGGGCCAAAAGAAAAAATTGCTCTGATTGATTTTGACTCTAAAATTCAAGCTCCGGTTTGGGTTGATGGTACTACTGAAGGTCGTAGTCGCGGTATGCAGTTTATTAGTAGTTTGAAAGCGGATGGTGGTACGAAACTTTATGATGCTGCTTTGAATGCCAGAAATTTATTACAGGAAAATCTCAGTTCTGATGCTATTAATGCTGTAGTTCTTTTAACTGATGGGGAAGATTCTGGTTCTCAAACTTCTCTCAAACAACTTACAGATAATCTGAAAAACAGTGGATTTGATTCTGACAAAAGGATTGCTTTTTTTACTGTTGGTTATGGGAAAAAGGGAGAATTTGATGCTGGAGTTTTGAAACAAATTGCTAGTTTAAATGGTGGTTATTATCGTCAGGGAGACCCGGAAAGTATTGTTAATTTAATGTCCGATCTACAAACAGAGTTTTAACTCACATTCGGCACGACAAAATGTAGCAACCGAAGAAGGAGTCAGGAGACAGGAGACAGAATTTTAGAAGAAAATCATAGCTACCTTTAACAATTAATAATTAATAATTACCTCTCCTTGAAAAGAAGAGGATTGATTCAAAGGAAAATTTTTCTTTATTGTCCCCTTAAAAGAGGAGGCTTTAAACCAAAATTTTTCGGTAATTGAGTAATCAATAAAGCAAGTATTTATGCTGAATTATTTACTCGGAATTTGATGAACGAAAAAAGTAATGGAGATGATTTACATAGTATAAATACCTGCCAAGCTACGGATTTTTATACTACTTTTAACGATACAAATTGAAGTGCGGAATGTGGGTTTTAATTTTTATCTGGAGGTAAATATGAAATTAGTGAATCCGCTTGATTATCCTATATCTATATTAATAGGTGGATTTTTGTTAATAGCTGGTGTCCGGTTTGTGAGGTTGCCAAATTTTGTAGTTTTACCTGCTACGGCGGTTGTTTCTGTGGCAAGTGCTACAGTGTTGAAGTCTAAAGAACCCAATGCTGAAAGGTTGGCAAAAAAACAGTTAGAAAAAGAATTAGAAGTTATTTCTGGACTGGCAAAAAATTTAGCAGAAAAAGCGGAGGTTTTGCGACAAGAAGCTAATCAATTGTTAGGTGGTGAAGCTTTTCAAATGGAATTATTAGTAACAGTTCAATCAGTTTGCGATCGCGCCATTGAACTGCCTTATAAAATTACAGAAATGTCTCAAAATTTACCGAAGAATGAGGCATTATTATCTGTGGAGGATTTGGAAAGACAACTATTAGAAGTTAAGAGTAAGCAAAGGTCAACATCTGATATTACTCAACAGCAATTAAAACAATTAGCTGCGAGTTTAGAGCGAAATATTCAGTTAGCAAAAGCTGGAAAAGATACTCGACAAGCAAAAATTCTTAGTCTGCATACCATGGTTCAAGATTCGGCAGGATTATTGCAAGAACTAGAGAATAAATTGCGGAATGCTAATTTGAATGATTTGGCAGAAATTCAAGAATTACGGAGTTTAAGTGATGAGTTAAATAGCTATCAAAATAATATGAAAATATTCCTTTAATTTGATATTAATATTTGCAGAAGTCAGAGAATAATTCAAGAATTAAGAATTAAGAATTTAGAATTACCTCTTCTTAGAAATAAGAGGATTGGAGCAAAGCTAGCCATGTTATCCGCCAAGAAATTTATTTCTTGGCTCAAAGTAGAAGTCATCTAAAGATGACTAAAAATAGTTAATTTATTATGGCTAATTAATGAGAGTTGATATTACACTAATATTTAATTCTTGAAAAATGCTGCCACATGAATACTATAATGACAGCAATTTCGGAGTTAGTGAGGTACAAAATTTTATTTAGTAATTTTGGCAGTTCAAGCATCCTGCTTGTTACAGGCTAGAAGCCACAAAGATAGAGATTAATCTTCAACCTTGTTACAGGCTAGAAGCCTGTGTTACAAAGATAGAGATTTATTTGATTTTACAACTGATAAATTATAACTGAAATGATCCCTGAAAAAAATTAAGTTGGCGGAAATCATTAAATTCTTTCTGATGTATTTATAAGTAGCAGAAAGAAAATTATGAATAACAAACTTGATGCTCTTTTATTGGTAGTATTGCTTGTAACAACTATAACTTCTGTACAAGAGGAAAAAGTACTAATAAATAAGTTAAATGATAGTTTGTATCAAGCTGAAATAGCTATTATTCAACAACAAAAAAATTATCAAAAGGATGAACAACCACCTGTTCCATATAAAGATGGTGGCAGTCGTTAAAATTAATCAGCAGAAGTAAGAATTAATTAATGGATAATGGATAATTGATAATTGATAATTACCTCTGGTTAAAACCGTTACGGAATTAAATATCAGGAGATATTATTTCTTTTTTTTTCTTAAAAGGAGAGGCTTTAAACCAGAATTATTTAATCATTAATAATTAATAATTAATGATTCGGTAATAAGTAATAAGGAAGAATTAATTAATGGATAATGGATAATTGATAATTATCTCTGGTTAAAACCGTTACGAATTTGAATATCAGGAGATATTATTTCTTTTTTTTTTCCTTAAAAGGGGGAAGCTTTAAACCAGAATTATTTAATCATTAATAATTAATAATTCGGTAAGAAGTAAGAAGTAAGAAGGAAGAAGGAAAAAGGAGAAATAAGGCGTTTATTTATCTAGATAGAAGGTTAATTATAAGTAGTAATGGCAGTTGCTAGCTATTCCCTATTCCCTGTTAACTGATAACTGATAACTGAATTAACATTAGGAGAATATTCAACCATGACAATTACAAATCATAAATCTTTCAAAAATCGTCGCATTTTATCTGGAATACTTACTTGCACAGCTATAGCTTTAGCTTATGCACCAATTCCAGGATTAAATCAAAAAATCATAGTAGTTAGCGGCACAGAATTTGCCGAACCACTCCAACAAATAGAAACTCAATTTGAGCAAAAATATCCCCACATAAACTTAGAATTAAAATTCCAAGGTTCCCAAGATATAATCAACAATTACATAGACGAAAAAAACGACTTTAACCCTACAGTTTTAATCCCGACAAATGCAGCACTATTAGATGAATTAAACCAACGCTGGCAAAGCCAAAATAATACCCAAGCATTCTATCAACAACCAACAGCGATCGCCAAAACTTTCCTAGTAGGAGTTGCTTGGCCTGAACGTGGAAAAATCTTATTTCCCAATGGCAAATTTTCCTGGCAACAATTAGAAAAAGCAATGGCAGCAGGCAACTGGCAAAAAATAGGCGGTAAACAACAATGGGGTAGTTTTGATTTCATCACCACCGATCCCACTCGTTCCAATAGTGGGCAAATAACCATGAATTTGTGGGCACAGTCAAAAGGTAGCAAAAATTTGAATACACCCACCGTTGAATCATTATTTAGTACAGTCAAACGCTCAGTTTATTTGCCACCCCGTTCCACCGATATCTTGTTACAAGAATTTATTGCTCGCGGGCCTAATGATGCAGATGTAGCAACAGTTTACGAAAGCATCGCCCTCTATCGTTGGCAACAGTCAGGTGCAGCTCAAAATAAACCTTATCAAATTTATTATCTCAACCCCACCGTAGAAACTGTAGCGACAGCAGCAGTCGTGCGTCGGGATGTAAATGGGGCAACCGCTAATGCTGCTGGTAAATTTGTAGATTTCTTGACACAACCAGAACAACAAAAAGTATTTGTGCAGTATGGTTTTCGCCCCACCCACGGCAATATCGATCTGCTCTCAGTTACCAATAGTCCTTGGAATCAGAATATTCCTGGCGCTCAAGTTAATCCGCAAATTTCCACTTTGCCAGCACCACAACCATCAGTTTTGGGAGAAATTCAAAAGTTGTGGCAACGGGTGCAGTAGGGGAGTGGGGGATGGGGGAGTGGGGGAGTGGGGGAGTAGGGGAGTGGGGGAGTGGGGGAGTGGGGGGGATGGGGAAATGGATTTGATATAAAGTATCACTTCTAACTTCTAACTTTTGAATGCATGACTTTAGTGAATGGGGAGATGGGAAGATGGATTTGATATAAAATATCGCTTTT
>NZ_JAAHHG010000346.1 GCF_010692555.1 Okeania sp. SIO3B5
TGTGCAGATTGACCTTGAATGGCTTCCTAAGTTCTCGACCTATATTCTTAGGTGTCTTAGAGAGGTTTCCTCGTTCCCTTATTCCTTTATTACGGCTGATTTAGTGAGGCAAAATCTCCCGGAGGGTGCGGTATGGTTGTTGATAACCTCGTAGATATAAGATTATCCAAAGACCCTCTGACTTTCGTCCTACATCCCATAGCTACCTTTGGAATGGTTTGTTATTACGAGAGTTTAATTACCTTCCTATTCGTCCACTTGTCAACCTTTGCTTGCGGTATCGTTCCTGGTAACTGGTATTTTCCCGCTTTTAGACCAGCTTCGGAGATTGATGTTCAGTCTCTACTCCGTGGCCTATGCTGTCAACCCAACAACAGAGCGAGTGGAATTTCACCACCAAGGTAGTAAGAGTTATTCACAAGTCGAGGTTGTCCTCATGTATTGACTTGGAACGGCCATTTATACCCAGTTTCCTGGTTTAGTGGCCAACGAGTCGCACACCTGCTTTAACAACTTGACCGCCAAAACGTTTCACACCTAATCTCTGGGCATTAGAGTCGCGACCGTTACGAGTACTACCAGTACCTTTTTTATGAGCCATAATTTCCTCCAAATTTTATGTATGTATAATAACTTCTATAGTTCATAAAAATATAGTCAAATATGACATATCCTTATTTTGCAGGAGTTACCCTTACTGGGTGAACTACAACACCACGCCAGTTGCGTGACTGTCGGGAAACCCGCCCAACGCACTGGCTTCTCTATCCCATAGTCAAAGACAAAAGGGAGCTGCTTTTCTCATTATGTTTTCGGAATTTTCTTGATTGTTTAGTCTGAAACTCTCAGCCAATTTCATTATACCCAGGACTTACGCAAAGGCAGTATATATGGAGTACTGGTGCGTTACGCTAACGCTAACACACCCTACCAATAGCGTTCATGCGTAAGTCCTAATACCATTAATACAGATGGTCAAGAATAATTAAATGTTGTCAAATATTTAGTAGCTCTTTTGTACAAATCAACGAAGATATTTGACATCACTTGACTATATATGACTATATTTATGTATAACTTTTATTATACTTATTCTGCCTGATTTTCTGGTTTTTCTTCAGATACATTTTCAATTTCTGCTGTAGTCTCTGAAACTTGCTCGCTAATAGTTTCTACTGATTCTTGAACTTCTGTAGCTTCAGTTGCCGTTTCTGTAACAGTTTCACTTGCTTCTGAAGTTACTTCTGTAACCGAAGTCTGAGATTCTACTGATTCTTGAACTTCTGTAGCTTCAGTTGCCGTTTCTGTAACAGTTTCACTTGCTTCTGGAGTTACTTCTGTAACCGAAGTCTGAGATTCTACTACTCCTAATATTTTGCCATTAATACTTATGGAGTCAATCATTAGACGGGTAAGTTCTTGGCGATGTCCCCTTTTCTTACGAGTTTTCTTTTTAGGCCGCATTTTGTAGACAATAATTTTTTTGCCCCGCAAGTGTCTCATCACAGTACCTTCAACAAGAGCACCTTCTACAAGAGGTTGACCAATATGAACTTCTTCCTCATGTTGAACTAGAAGCACATTATCCAGAGAAACTTGATCTCCCTCTTCTGCTTGTAGAAGATCAATATCGTAAAAGCGACCTGCTTCTACCCTAAGCTGTTTTCCACCTGTTTCAATAATTGCGTAAGTCATTAGTTTGTGTTAATAGGTTTGCCGTACAGGTAGCTGGCTCTAACACTAATACCTTAAAGTTGTATTGTAGTTAGTTAAAATGGGCAAATGCCTTGATTTATTTACCAGCTTTTATAGCAGTTGAAGCAAAGAGCGCGGACATATCAAAAGCTTAAAATTCAGACAACGCCAGATTTTTCCTTCTGCCTTCTGCCTTCTGCCTTCTGCCTTCTGCTATATTATGTCTGAACCTGGTCCGAGCAGGATTTAGACACACAATCCCCAATTATCCCTGACAAACGTAATTTTTGTCAAGCTAGGGAATAGGCAACAGGCAACAGGCAACAGGCAACAGGCAATAGGCAATAGGCAACAGGGAAGAAAAAATTATCTATCTGGTAATTTTCGGAGATGTCTAATGTAGCTAAACCGTCGATAAGCCTCACACCATAATTTTAAATTTAGTGTGAGATGAATCGGCAGTAAATGAATGGGACTCGACATCCTATTCATTTACAAATTTTTTGACATCCTCCCGGCATCAAATCAGAGATTATGATGCGGGATTCCCATCCATCAAAACAACCGAAGTTGCTTAAACTCAGGGCGGGTTGACACATCATTGGAATCTGCTGATTTAGAACCAGTCTTAGGTCTCCTCCGTGTCCGTTTAACTGTCTCCGGTTGACCCTCGGCGACTACTTCAAAAATTGATAGCTGTACAGGTGTTTCCAATACTTCAGCCTTAATAGTTTCAACTTTGGTTATCGGTTGAGTTACTGTTTCAATTATTGGGGTATTCAGAATATTTACAGCAGCATTGATATCACGGTCGTGGAATGTTCCACAATTAAGACAAGTCCACTCACGAACATTTAGTTTTTTCTTACTACCTTTAAACCCACAATGAGAACATTTTCTAGTAGTAGGTTCCCAACGATTAATTACTCTAAACTCTTTACCATATTTATCACATTTAGATTCAGTTAAAGTCCTGAATTTTCTCCAGCCTAGATCGCTAATAGCCTTAGCTAATTTGCGATTTTTTACCATTCCAGAAACATTCAAGTCTTCAAGAACAATAGTGTCGTACTTTTTGACTAAATCAGTTGAAAGCTTATGAAGAAAATCAGTTCTGATGTCTTGGATTTTTCCATGAAGTTTAGCTACTCTAACCCGTGCCTTTTCTCGACGTTTACTACCTACTTCAGTACGAGTAAACTTATGTTGAAACTTAGCTAACTTTTTGAGATTTTTCTGGAGTGGTTTTGGTGCATTAATCTTGTCTCCATTGCTCAAAGTTGCAAATGTAGAAATGCCTAAATCAATGCCAATTGAATTATTAGTTTTAGGCATAAATTCCGAATTAGTTTCCACTACAAAGCTAGCAAAATATCTATTGGCTGAGTCTTTGATGATAGTTACAGAAGTAGGCTGACTAGCTAATGGCCTTGACCAAACTATTTTAATTTTACCTACTTTTGGTAGATAGATTTTATCTTGACCAACTTTGTAATTAGCCCCGACAAATCTTGCAGCTTGTCTAGATTTTCTAGATTTAAACTTAGGAGGCTTGGCCTTGATACTTTTACGTTTACCTTTACAACTATCAAAGAAATTCTTATATGCCTGGTCTAAATCTTTGAGAGACTGTTGTAGTGGAGTAGAAGCTACATTTTTTAACCAAATTAATTCTTTCTTGGCGCTTGTTATGAACTGTTTAGTTAGATCGGTATATGAAGGTTTTTTATCCCCTTTAGCGTACAATTGATTGCAGTGAGCTAATGATTGATTCCAAACATATCGGCAACACCCAAATAGTTGATTTAATTTGGTTGTTTGAATATGATTAGGGTAGATTCTGTACTTATATCTAGCTTTCAATGTTTTTGACCTATTACTAACACCAAAGCAATGTTATTATAGCATGGGTTGGCATTCATCCCGACACCAAATTAAAATTATGGTGCGGGTCTTCTGCCAACATTTAGATAAAAAGGTAGAAAAATGCTCCCCCATTCCCCTACTCCCCCACTTCCTGTACGGACGTTGCATACAACGTCCCTACCTACTCCCTTACGTATCTGTGTATCCGTGCCATAATCGGTGTGAGCCACTCCCCTACTCCCCTAATCCCCTACTCCCCTACTCCCCTACTCCCTACCCTCTCGGAGATGTCTAATCAATGACCACCACCGCTAAATACTTCTCCAACCGCTTTACCTTCTAGTATATTAACCGCCCCTTCTAATAGCTTCTCTTCAATATATGGCTTAGTAAAGTACCCCTTTGCTCCCAGCTCAAATGCCATTTCCATGTGTTTTTTCGCACCACGAGATGTCAACATCGCCACAGGTAAAGTATTCAAATGAGCATCTTTTTGCATCCGAGATAATAACTCAAAGCCATCCATCCGAGGCATTTCAATGTCACAGAATACCAAATCACACGGTAAACCAGCACGCATTTTTTCCCAGGCATCCTTACCATCCCTTGCCTGTTCAACTCGGTAACCAGCTTTACTAAACGTCATGGATAACAATTCACGGACTGTAATTGAGTCATCAACAATTAATACTGTTAACTCACTCTTTTGGTGCATAGTCAAAGATGCCTCATCTTCCTCGCTAGGTGGCCAGATCCCCTCATCCCGGGGGCGTAGTCTTCCTGTTGCTAGGTTAATTAACTCAATAACATCTGCGATCGCTACAATATTACCATCCCCTAAAACTGTTGCTCCAGCAATACCTATAGGTTTAGGTATAGGTCCCTCTAGTTGTTTAATTACAATTTCCTTCTGTTGTTCTAAAACTTGATCAACTTGCACCGCCAAAAATATCCCTGCAGAAGCAGAGCGCAAAACAACAATTGAAATCATATCTTCTTCAGCATTCATACCATACACATTAGCGCGACGGAGATGACGATTATAAACAAGCAACTCTCGTAAGTGACGGAAAGGCAACTTTGAGCCACGCCATTCTATATAGCTTTCCTCATTTTCTGCTGTTTTTACATCCTCCTTAGACACTTTAATCATATCTTCTACCCCATCCATCGGAAAAGCAATCCAGGAGCGATCGCTAATACAACATAATGCTTTCGAGATACTCAAAGTCAGAGGTAAGCGAATTGTAAACATTGTACCCTTACCAATAGTAGAGTCAATAGAAATAGTACCTCGAATTTCAGTTAAATTAGTCTTCACCACATCTAACCCAACTCCACGGCCTGAAAAATTATCAGCCTTATCTTTTGTACTAAAACCCGCATGAAAGAGCAAATCATAAATATCAATGTTAGTCATTCCTTGAGCTTGTTGTTGAGTAATTACACCTTTTTCTATAGCTTTCTTCTTTACTTTTTCGGGATTAATTCCCGCTCCATTATCTGCCACCGAAATCACCGTCTGATTACCTTGGTGAAAAGCACGAATTGTGATTTGACCTTGACGAGACTTACCTGCTGCTAGACGTTGTTGAGGCGTTTCAACTCCATGAGTTATGGCATTATTAATTAGATGTTTCATTGGGTCAGAAAGCTTATCCTGAATCATTTTATCAATTAAGGTTTCTTTCCCTTCTACCTGTAAACTCACCTCTTTGCCACATTCCATTGAAATATCTCGCACAGCACGAGGCAATAGTTGTACCGTCTGAGAAAAGGGTATCATTCTCGACCTAGTTAACCCTTCTTGCAATTGAGTTGTCACTTGTCGTAGCTGACGGGTTACTTGTTCTGCGTCATCAACCAGAAATTCAATGTCAGATGAAGATTCTCGTACTCGGACAATATATTCTATGGTTTCCTGAGCTAATAAATGGAAAGGAGTGAAATTTTCTACCCGGTCAAGATCGAGAGAGTCATCAAATTTTCTTTTTCCACTTGTATTTTCGGTGGCTGTATCAGCTAAATTAGAGGTCTGAGTAGAATGATGTCCTTGACGACTGTCCCAAATTGCTCTTTCTAAAAGGGTTTTTTCATACAAGTCGTGCATTCGTTGTCCAGCATCACTTAGTAGCATTACCTGATGGAGCAGGTTATCTAGAAACTGACGCATTCGTTCTTGACCTTGTTCTAAACTATTACGATTGACTACTAGCTCACCTACTAAGTTACTGAGATTATCTAGTTGCTTTGCGGGTACTTTAACTGTTTGCTCTGGAGGGCGTCTATTTCGGCGAGGACTATTAGTAGTAGAAGCTCCACTAGATTTATAAGTATCTATGTTAGGAGTTTCTAATAATTTATCTAAGTCACTAAACGGATCTTCTTCTGGTAGTTTTTTTGTTATATTAGCAGTTTCATGGGTAGGAAGAGTATTTTCTACAACTGCTGTATTTGATTTAAGTTTTGAATTAATTTCTGTACCATTTAATAGTTTTTCTAGTTGTACAAAAATATTATAATTCTCTAATTTTTCTCCATTTAGTATTGCTTCTAATTCAATAAATTCATAATCTTCTGATTCGTTTTTATTTTTAGCTGTTAATTGTTGATTTTTTTCTGACTCTACAGAAGTTGTTTCGTTCACTACATCTTCTAATAGTTGATTTAAGTCTACCGCTTCATCTACAGTTTCATAGTTTTCTACGGTAGGCCACAAATCTTCTATATTTACTGAAAGTTCTGAATTTTCTTGAAGCTCATTATCACTTTCAATTAAATTATCTAATGATTCATCTAATGATTCATCAGACTCTAAGTTAATAAAATCTAAGTTTGAATCGTCGAATAAACTATTTAAATCGCTGCTATTTTCTTCCCCATTTACCTGCTCCACATTGATTGATTTTTGTGAGTCTGATAATTCTAAATGTTCTTGATCGAATAGTTGGGAAAAACTGGATGTCAATTCCTCTGATTCTATTTGATTTTCTTGTTCTCCATTTACTGTTTCTGAATCTTCAAATAGTGCTTCTAAGTCTGCTACTTTTGAGTTTAAATCATTTTTAGTTTGAATTTGGTTTTGATTATTTTCTATTTTGACATCATTGTTAATTTCTTGTTCTTCATCTTTAATTGCCAATAAATCACTAAAATCTTCATTTATATGGTCTTTTTCGTTTGTATTTTGAGGGTTTAATTTGATATTTTTTTGCGGATTATTTTCGAGTAAATCTACTTGTAAATTCCCGTCATTCTCAGAGTTTTCTACTTCTTCTAATGCTGCTAAATCTCCCTCATTTATAACATTGAATAAATCCTCCAAATCTTCTGCTTGTTTTGCTTTACTATTATCTTGTTCCAAGTCAGTATTTTGCTTGCTAATATGACTCTGATTTTGTAGTGTATTTTCTGTATTTTTATCAAACAAATCTGACAAATCTTCGTCTACTGTACTTAACAAATTCAATTCATTAAAATTTTTAATTTTGGATGATTGCACAACTTCATTAACATCAAATAATAAGTCAGACAAATCACCAGAATCATCGCTATCAATTTCAGATTTTTTTAACTCTTCTATTTCCACATTGCCTCGATCTAATATTTCTTCTTCTTCCCAACTAGAATCTAGTTCTGGTGCTTCTCCTTCAAATAAATCTGCTAAACTATTTAGTTCTGTTAATCCCACTTCTGGTCCTTGTCTTATTTCTTGTTTATCTCCTATTAAGTCATAATTATTATTATCTGTATCCGTAGCTTCTAAGCTATTAAACCAGTCATCTATAGAGTCTTCTGTTTGAATTATTCTCTCATTTTTGTTGTTTATACCCTCATTAATTTTCGTTTGATTTTGTCGATCGTTTGTTTCATCTAACATATTTCTTTCACCTATATTTTTATTGATTGTTTCTGGATTTTTTATTAAAGCTTTTAAATTTTCATCTACTACTATTTCTTGCTCTTTATTATCTATGATTAATTCTTGAGCTTGTTTCAAATTTTTAATTATGTTGTGAGCAAGAATATAATATGTATTTTCGGTATTAGCTATTGCTTTTTTGACAGCTTCTACTAATTCTAACCAATTTAATGACAGATGATTTTGTCTACCCTTATCTCCCAAAAAATTACATATTTCTTTCAATTTATTCCTTGTCATAGCATCATCATTTTGCTTGAAAATAAACAACATTTCTCGCATTTTTTCTGATACTTCTGCCATGAAAAAACTTTGTTTTTCAATATTTAATTCTGGTGTTTTTCCTATAGTTATCCCATGAGTTTCTCCTGCCAAATCATCTAGATGTACTTCTAACTCTTGAAATACTGGTTCTAATTTTTCTATTTGAATTTTTTCTTCTTTTTCTGTCAAACCAGAGTTGCAAAGTTTTTCCAATAAGTATTGTAAAGTATCTAAAACACTTAAAAATAAAGACTCTAATTTATTATCAACCTCAATAGAAGTTTCTCTCAAGATTTTGAAGCTATCTTCTAATCTATGAGAAATATTTCGCACACTATTAATTCCTAACATAGCAGCCCCACCTTTAACAGAATGAGCCGCTCTAAATAATTCACTTAATAGTTCTCGATCTGCTATAGTATTTGGTAAATTTAATATTCCATGTTCTATAGTATTGAAGTGGTCTTTTGCCTCCTCAATAAAATAGCGCATAATTTTTTCTGTTTGTTCTGTTTGTCCTATTTGCATATTTTTTATAGTTCTGGGTTCAACAGTATATGTTTGTCAACTACTAACTTTTGTTTTGCATCCATTGAAAAATATGCCAATCGCTTATTCGTTCCCATAGGTTATATCATGTCCGGTTGAATACTTACACTTTGGTGGAAGGAAGGCAGAGGGCAGAAGGCAGAAGGGAAAGAAAGGTTCAAAGAGAAAAGGTTTTTGATTGTTGATTATCCGGACATGATATTAATTATAATAGACATCTCCAATGATATAGTGCTACGCGCAAGTTAGAAGTCAAAAGTCAAAAGTCAAATTAAGGTATGAAAGTAGGTTTATAGGGAATAGGGAATAGGGAACAGTTAATATTAACAAGTAGTTCAAACTATCCAAAATAAAAAATCCCAAATACAAAATTATCAAATCATATCATGTCTGGTTGAATAATTAGACAATGGTTGTCCGAAGGCAGGAGGCAGGAGGCAGGAGGCAGAAGGTTTTCTCAAGAGTGTCACCTTAATTTTATACACGCTCCGATGCTACCGGACATGATATCATACCTAGAATCAACAACACCTCAAAATAATTAGGTCGCGCAACCCCGCCTTTTAAAGCTATTTTTGGAGGCTTCCTCAAATCACCGTTACAAAAATAACTTCTGTACGGGTGGTTCGCGTTTGCGGAGCATTCCGTAGGAAACCACCCCTACTGACTTCTGACTTCTGACTTAGTTATTGTTCTGCTGGATCTACTCGGAAACGCTCTACTGAAGTTAATAGATCACGAGCAACACCCACTAAATTTTGTAGCGAACTATAAACTCGTTGAGATTCTTGAGAAGTTTCTTGAGCAGTCAACTCTACTGCCTGCATCACCTTTGATACTGATTGAGCCACTTCATTTTGTTCTACAGTATCTGCAGCAATAGAACGTACCAACACATCAATTCTTGTTGTAACTTGAACAATATCTTCCAGAGACTGCTTTGCTTCCTCTGCCAACTCCGTTCCTTTAATAACGTGCTGGGTTGCCTCTTCCATTCCAGTCATCACCCCTCCTGTTTCAGTTTGGATTTGCATAACTGTGTGTTCTATGTTCTTAGATTCTTTAGCCGATTTATCCGCTAACTGTCGAACCTCATCTGCCACTACTGCAAATCCCTTGCCTGCTTCCCCTGCCCTAGCTGCCTCAATACTAGCATTCAAAGCCAACAAGTTTGTGCGAGAAGCAATACTAGAAATCGAACCTACAATCTTAGAAATTTCCTGAGTAAACTCTGATAAACGCTTAACTCTTCGAGTTGCATCTGCCACACCTTCTCTGATTTGCAGAATACCAGCTACAGTACGGTCTACTGTCTCCCCTCCTTTCAAAGCTAAAGCTGCTGCCGACCTTGCTACATCCTCAGTTTCGCGAGCATTTTCAGCCACCCTTTGAATAGCATCAGTCATTACTTGCACAGACTGTAGAGTCGCTGCCAACTCTTCCGCTTGTCGCAAAGCATCCGTAGACAAACCCTGAGCAAAAGTCGCACTATCCATAGAACCCCTACTCACCTTTTGAGCAGCCTCTTTTACCTGATGTACAATTTCCCGTAAATTTTGAATTGTTAAATTAAAGGAATCTGCTACCGCTCCCAAAACATCAGCCGTAACTTCAGCACTAACAGTTAAATCTCCACGAGCTGCCCCTTCTACATCATCCAGTAAGCGAATTACTTGCCTTTGTAAATCTTCCTTAGCTTGTTCATTTTCTTCTGCCTTCCTTTGAGCATCAGTATAAGTTGCTTGAATCACCTTAGCCATGTGGTTAAACTTAGCAGCAAGCTTACCAAACTCATCCTCTGAATAAACTGTTGCTCTAGCTTTTAAATTCCCGTCAGAAATAATATCGAATTGAGTATGTAAATCTTTGTTAGCTCTTTCTATTTGTTTTGTGGTCAGACTACCAAGACCATAAGCAGTTAAAAAGCTACTGACTCCTGCAATACCTGTCATAATCCAACCAGTGCCACGCAAATAAGAAATTACATCTGTTTTTTGTTCCTGATACGCTCTGAAAGAAACAACATTACTGACAATGGCTACGGCAATTAAGGATACTAATCCTGTTCCTATGGCTGTGTATAGTTGTTTTGTAGATAGGGAAGCATTTTCCCAGAATGCCAACCCACCTTGTTCAACCATTACAGTTGTATCTACTGCCTCTCCCTTAATTTTACTAAAAGTTGGGAGTTGATTATCTATTGGAATAGTTTCTTCATTATCAATCGCACTACAGTCGTCTGAACTCCAGTCTCCACGCCGGCCGGATCTCGTATGCCGTCTTATGCTTGAAAAAAAAAAAGAAATAAACTAGTAGTAACGACGACTAAGCAATAATGCTGCATCAGATACAA
>NZ_JAAHHG010000347.1 GCF_010692555.1 Okeania sp. SIO3B5
TCGGCCTAAAGACACAAGGCACGGGGATTCCTACCGAGCCGTAGCTCTTCAGTGGGTTGACGTCTCACAGGCTGCTGCACCCACCCCTCTTGCTCCCCTCCCGGGAGGGGATGGGGGTAGGTTACGCTTGCCTCCACGTCCGTTTTTTGTCTCGGACTGCTTAATATCATGTCCGGATAAGAGCGTGATAAAAAACTTTCTCCTTCAACTCCAGTTATTCTTCTTCCTTCTTCTTTCTTCCCTCCTGACTCCTGACTTCCCCTCCCCTCCTGGGAGGGGCGAGGGGTGGGTTGACTCCTGACTCCTAAGTCGTTATTTATTTATAACTGTTCAACCAGACATGATATAACTTCTTCTATTATTGGCATTCTTTTGCTGATTATTTATCCTAAGTTATATCCAGATGGATTACCAAAATTGGTAAAGCCAATTCAAAATATATTTCCAGCTCCACAAATAGAAAATGAATCCGAGCGCTCAAAATAAATTTTACTGATTAAACAGTTACTAGATAATATTTAAAATTGATGAATGTTTGATTTAGTAACTATTTTTTCAACAATAATAAAACTAAAAATATCAAAAGTAAAATCACCTCTGTTCCTAATAAACCGTAAATAGTTGTTTGCTGTTGTTCGGTAAAAGCAAAATAATCTATAAAAACTGTGTAAATTAAAAATTGAGATAAAATTCCTATGAGAAAACAACTAATTCCCCAAGCTTTTCTTTGCCACAAACCAATAACAGCCACAATATCTAGGATGCCATAAATTATGTCTCCTATTTGTCAAGTTATATCATGTCCGGTTGAACAGTTATAAATAAATAACGACTTAGGAGTCAGGAGTCAGGAGTCAGGAGTCAGGAGGGAAGAAAGAAGAAGGAAGAAGAATAACTGGAGTTGAAGGAGAAAGTTTTTGATCACGCTCTTATCCGGACATGATATTAGAGGAGTTTCTAACCATGGTTGTTGGCCTAAACCTATGATATTTGTAATGTGAATTAACCCACTATAGGTAAAAATTAAGGCTAAAATTCTCAGGTATATTTTCATCCAGGAGTTATGGGCAATTTGAGCAAGATAATTCATATTTTTTACGATCTAATTTTTAGCGTTTTATTTTTGTTTGGTTTATCCTAACGGATAAGCTGGCGCTAACGGTTCCTCAACCCACCTACACTTAATTACTTCTTCCTTCTTTCTTCTTCCTTCTTCCTTCTTTCTTTAAAATCCCAAATAGCATCAAAAGGATCATCCCAATCTAGATAACTAACCAATAAATCTAAATCAAGATTTGGTAATAACTGACTATTGTTTTTCTGCAAATACTCAGAATTTTGTAGGCAAAAAACCTGTAACTCTCCATTTTGCCAAAACCAAACTTCAGAAACACCTAAACCTTGATAAATTTCTAAAGTTTGAATTCCTCCGCTAGTAATAACAACCTCAATTGCTAAATCGGGAATCCTTTTTTTACTACCAATACAATAACATTGGTCTGGCTCAATTCCTTTTAATTTATCTTGAGATTTCAAAGTTGTAGAACCCAAGGGATAAAAACGAATCCCTGTTTCTAAACAATAATTTTCTACCAACATCCCCAACATTTTCTTGTAAATTTCATGGCGACTGCTAGGAGACATAACTTGTAAATTTCCTTGATTATAAATAACTTTAAAATAAGGTGAATTTCCCAAATATTTTAATAGATTTTCATAAATATTCCAGCTTATATCAGTAGAAATTAATAAGCGTTCGCTATCAATACCGTCACAATTTAAGTATTCAATAAGTTTCACAAAAGATTGGGTATTAGCTGATGAAATCACCATAAAATTAACCTCTCATAATTCCATTTTGTTGATTCTAATTCCTGCTTTTTTTTCTATGATATAGCGGTTCCCGTTGTTATTAGGTACACTTGTCGCGGGCAAGATGCCCGCACTACAATAATTTTACAATTTGAATACCGATTATATTTTGTATCAAGACATAAACGTTTGATTTTAGACATTATTTTATTCTATCTTTTTCCTGAAGCATTTCTAATTTAACTTTCTTGATTAGGTAGAGTATCTTTTCTTGAGAATCATACCCTTTTGCTTTTGCTATTTCCCGCATAATCTCAAATTCATCTGGCTCATTTTTGGCAACAAGAATAATGTCTATTTCACCATTACTAAACTCTGGAGGAGCAGTGATTTTTACTTCTCCATTTTTCACTGTTCCTGTTGTTTGTATAATTCTCATTTCATACCTCGTATCTATTGAATTTTGATAAAATTTGACTAAAAGTCTTTATTCTTCTGCCAACCTTCAATTGCAGCCAGAGTGATACTTAATGCAGGATGATTTATAAACTCCCTGATAGCGCTATTTCCACCATCCTTTAAAGCGCGAACTATCCTTTGTTTTAAAATTGGATTTCTTTCAATTTCTTTAATAGCTTCAGATGCTATAATCATTTTTTCAGAAGTTGTCATTTCTTGAGATTTTCTATCCTGGGAGTAAGTTTTATCAAGCTGTTCTAGAAGCTCTTGAATTTCTGCTGCTGCTTCAGCAAGACTTTGTTTTTGCTCAGAAACATAATTGTTCGTCGTAATATCGCCACTGTTCATCAAAATATTGCCATAAATATTTGTTCCCTCAAAGTTATTGCTAATAATTTCTTTGTGTTTCTCTTCAGGCTTTATTTGTGAATCTAATTGAATAACTAAATTAGTTTGATTTTGAGACAAATTGAGAGCTATTTTTTCTAGTTTTTGATTATGCTCTTTATAATTTTCTATCAGTTCATCTTTAGCCTCTAACTGGGATTTATATACCTTAATTTCCGCCTGATTTTGCACTGCTTCAATTTGATATTTATGTAACTCAAGTTGATGTTTTCTCTCTTGTTCTTCTAATTTCTGTTTTAGACATCCTTCAGGTATATCTTGAGCAGACTTACTAAGTTCATAAAAGTCTTTAAAATATTCGCATTCAGCACTGAATTCTTGCTCCATATCTAACCACTTTTCCTCTACCTGAAGTAGCACTCCTCCCATCATTAGAAATCTCGGATCTTTTTGATATTTGAGCCACTCTCGATGATAGTCATCTACTTTATCACACAAACGCCTCAGTTCTCGATTCTCTTTACGCCATAAAGAAAACTGTTCCCATCTTTCCATAAGTGCTTCATGGGCTAAGTCTATCCAAGCTGCTCCTTCACTATCATTTCCTGTTACTAGCAAACGCTCTTTAATCAATTTATTTAGAACATTCTGAATAGCTATTTGCTGTTCTGAATTATCTCCAGCAATTTCTAAAACCTTTTGTTTAGATTGTCGCTGTCGAGTATCTTTATTTCCTATACCTGTACGCACTAACTTTAACAAGATACGTTTTGTCCAAACTCTTTCCTGTTCATTGAAACTTTGATATATTTCTTCTGAACGACGGTTTAATAGTCCAAGTATTGTGCCTTGATTGATATACTGATTAGCTGTTATTTTTTTATTTTTTTCATCTTTTTCTTTCCACAGTTCCGTCAGAGCAAACTGTAGTAGAGGTAAAAAATTTTCCTCTTGAGTAACTTCCTTTATTATAAATTCTGGTAATCCATCATCAAAACTAAAATTCTGTTTTTTTGCTGGTTCAATAATAACCTGCTTTAAATCCTCATCTTCTAATTCTGGTATGAAGACTGATTGATTTTGAATTAGCCTAGCTAACAGCGGATAATGAAGACAATCTTGTAAAAAATCTGCACGCAAAGTTACTACTACTTTCAATCTTGATGCAGAAGTATTAGCCACCTGAGTCAATAGCTCAATAAATCTATGTTGTTGTTCTGGCTTTTGAGAACAAACTGTAAAAATTTCTTCAAATTGATCGACAATAATTAGAATTGGTTTTTCACCAGGAATATGCTCTGTTATTGAAGTTAAACCATTGGCTTCAATCAGATCGAGAACATCTTTAATTTTTTCTCCTTCTCCAAAAAATTGCCGAGTAATTTCATATTTCAAGTAACTAACTGGCTCAGTCCAAGGAACTACAGGATCTAAAACTTGCCAACCATTTGTCTCTAATTCAGGAGTCAATCCTGCTTTTACTACTGAAGATTTACCACTTCCAGAATTGCCTATTAAAAGTACAAAATTAGATTTTTCTAATGCTTTTTGTAAATCTTTAACTACTTGTTTTCTACCAAAGAAAAAATCTGCTGTTTTCTTAGAGAAAGAGTCTAATGCTTGGTAGGGAAATATCTCACAATCTTTAGACTCAGAACTGCTACTTGGAGGTAAAGTTAGAAAAAATTCCGCTACATCTTGTCCATAAGGAAACGGTAGAGGAACGTGATATTTTTTTGGTAATTTCTCGTTATATTCCTGAAATTTTTTCCGTAGCCACTTTTTTAAATCATCAACTGATATTCTGCCGTCTCTATCTATATCTGCTTCGTCTAACTTTTCACTGATGGCATCACAAATATTAGAAGTTAAAAAACCTCCTTTTAGCTCCTCAATTTCTCGTGCTGGTTCTGAGCGAGCACCTGCTACAAGGACTAAATAATTATCAGGTTTGATTACAATCTCATTTGCTGTAGCCTCATCTCCATTTTTTGGCATACTTACAACAGCACCTGCATGACAACAGTCAAGTATTAGTAACCTATTTTCTGCCTTGCAGTAACTCAAAGTTTCCATTATTCTTCCAATTGACAACGCTGTTTTAGGAAGATTGTCTATATCACTATCATTCCAAAGTAGGAATAAGGAACCTTTGAATAGGCGACCATGACCAGAAAAATGACAGATGAATGTATCATCACTACTACAAGACAAAGCAAGATCAGATAACTGCTCATAAACTTTCCAAATCTTATCTTCTGAATTAGGGCTTTCAACAATGAAACCACATCGCTCATTTGATAGAGCATTTCTCATTCTCTCTACATCATTAAGGGCATAGCGAAGTTGAGTATCGCCAGGAGGCCCATTTGAACCCATAACAAATGCACGTCGCATATAAGTTTACCTTCGTGAAAAAATTACTTCAAAAAAATAACTAGGGTCTGTCATCAATTAGAACTATAAGCTTTGTGAGTCAAGGTTTTTAGCGTCTGGAGTCTTTCCAGGCCAAAAGTTCAAAACTCTTGCTAAATAGCACTTTCAGATTTAATTGATGACACGCCCTAGGAGTTTCTTCATAAGAAACAGGAATACCTACTGGCCTTTTCAAGGCAATTTTCTTGTCAAATTCTATTTCTTAGGGGTTTCTTCATAAGAAATTTCAATACCTAATGGCCCTTTCAACGAAACTTTCTTGCTAGATTCTTCTTGTGAAGATTCTAAAAAGCGGGCACGCTCTACCCATTGTAAAATTGGTTCTCCAGAACTATTTCTAACTACATTCCCACTGGAGTCTTCTACTGGTAAACAAACCTTTTCTTTGACAATAACTTTTTTGTGAGACAGTGCAGCAATTACTTTGGATAAAATCGGAGTTATGGCCAAGATTAATGCTGCTGAAGCGATAATAACAGTTGCTACGTCTTTCTGGCCAGATTTAGCATCTACAGTTGGGTCTTGAGCAAACTCTTGACTAACATTAATTCCTTCCTTTTGTAGAACTTCTACTAAATCTATTTGATTATCTGCAAGTAATTCTTTAACATCAGGTGATGTCAAGATAAATATCGGTATCAGGTCTTCCATACTTAAGATTAGGCCATGAATATTTTTTGATTACTATATACTATACAAAAAACTTTTAATCAGAATAAATATAGGAAATGTAGCTTTGATAGAATGAAGTGTTGGCGGAGCTTATCTGAAACAGAACTTACGCAAAGACACTACAGATAGTATATAAAAACTATAGCACTATGGCATATATAGCGTTTTTCCCAGAAAAATGCGTAAGTCCTGTCAAAGATAAACCCAAAATACACCTACCTTATTGTTGTTGGGTTTATCCTAACGGATAAGCTGGCGCTAACACTTCCTCAATCCAACCTACACTTATTGCTGAACTCTTAATCCGTATATCCGTGCCATAATCCGTGTGAGCGCACCCTACAAATTTTGCTGATAACTGATAACTGTTAACTGATAACTGTCATAACAAACTATCTCCAAATTCCTCACTAAAAATATCTAACTGCTCCACAGTTATTACTTCTTCCTCCTCTTTTTTCTTAATACCTTTCCTCAAACCAATAGCTATCTTACTATGCTTTTCAATTTGCTGCATTACCTGTCTCGCTCGTTGAATTACCGAATCTGGTAAACCTGCTAACCTTCCCGCTTCAATTCCATAAGACTTATCTGCTCCACCAGGTTGTACCTGATGCAAAAATACAATTTTATCCGGCAACTCTTTCACCGTTACCTGATAATTTGCCACATTATCTAAAATAGAAGAAAGTTCATTTAATTCGTGATAGTGAGTAGCAAAAATTGTCCGAGACAAAATTTCCGTTGCCAAATATTCTGCCACCGACCAAGCAATCGAAATTCCATCAAAAGTTGCCGTTCCCCTACCAATTTCATCCAACAAAACTAAAGACTTTTCCGTAGCATGATTCAAAATATTTGCCGTCTCATTCATCTCCACCATAAAAGTAGATTGACCTGTTGCTAAATCATCCACTGCCCCAACACGAGTAAATATCCGATCGCTCACCCCCAAAACAGCAGAACTTGCTGGAACAAAACTACCAGTTTGTGCCATTAATTGAATCAATCCTACCTGCCGTAAATAACAACTTTTTCCACTAGCATTCGGACCAGTTAAAATAATTAAATCTGGCGCAGAATAAGGAGTAATTCCCGAATTATTTTCCTCTATATTTTTACTACCTAATATCGAAGTATTCGGCACAAAAAAACCAGCAGGCAAATACTTTTCCACCACCGGATGCCGACCCTCAATAATTTTCAATTCCCGACTATCAGTCATTGTAGGACGAACATAATTTTGATAAATTGCCACTTCTGCTAAACCACACAAAACATCAATAGCTGCTACTGCCCTAGAAACATTTCTAATCTCTTCTGCATATTCCCCCACTTCATTTCTCAAACCAACAAAAATATCATATTCCAACTCATTCAAATCATCTTGTGCCGTCAAAATTCTCACTTCTCTTTCCTTCAATTCCTCAGTAATATAACGCTCCTCATTAGTCAAAGTCTGCTTCCGAGTATAATCATCCGGAGCCAAATCTGTCTTTGATTTAGAAATACTAATATAATAACCAAAAGCCTTATTATAACCAACCTTTAAATTAGAAATTCCCGTCCTTTCTCTCTCTGTAACTTCCAAATTAGCAATCCATTTTTGGTCTTCTTCAGCTAACCTCCGCATCCGATCTAATTGTTCATTTATACCAGACTGAATTAACCCTCCTTCTTTTAACTTTTGAGGAGGAGACTCTACTAAATGAGAATGAATTTTTTCTCCCAATTCTTGTAATATTGGTGGAATTTTTTGCAAAACTTTTAAATAGGGAGAATTACCCGCCAATACTAATGCCGAAAGTTCAGGAAGTTTCGTTAAAGAATCAGCTAAAAAAACTAAATCTCTAGCATTTGCCGTACCAGCACCAGTACGCCCAGTTAGACGCTCTAAATCATAAATTTGACGCAATACTCTTTGAATATCTTGACGCAGATCGTTATTAGTTATCAGTTCATCAATAGTGTCATGTCTAGCGCGAATACCCTTCAGACTCAAAAGTGGTTGCTGCAACCATCGTCGTAAAGCACGACCACCCATTGCAGTGCTAGTTTTGTCGATCGCTGATAACAACGACCCTTGATAACTCCCATCTCGCACTGTTTGAGTAATTTCCAAATTCCGGCGAGTTTGATGGTCGATAATCAAAAAATCTGCCAAAGTATAGCTCCGCAGACGTTGTAGCGGAACTTGATTTTCCTTTTGAGTTTCTTCCAGATATTCCAGCAACCCACCCGCAGCACGCACCCCCAGTGGAATACGTTCACAACCGATACCTTCTAGGGATGTCAGTTGAAATTTTGCCAATAGTCGCTCTTTTGCCTCCCCTAAAGTAAAAGGTTGTTGCGGACGTAGAGAATAACAGAAAGAATTCGGTAGACATTCTGGAAGATAGTCCGATTTTTCTCCCGGTCGCAACATAAAACCTATATCTGGCGCATTTGTAGGAAATAGCACTTCCGACGGTTGTAAACGCATCAATTCTTGAGTGAGTTGGTCTAAACCTTGGGTTTGGGTGGTAAGAAACTCTCCAGTGGAAATATCAGTGTAAGCAAGACCCCAATGATTTTTGGCAATAACGACAGCAGCCAAATAATTATTGTAGCGAGGTTTGAGCATTCCATCGTCGGTCAGAGTACCAGGGGTAAGAATACGAGTAATTTCACGCTTGACTTGACGGTTTTCTTTTTTCGCAATAGCAGAATCTTCTACTTGATCGCAAACAACCACAGCGTAACCCTTTTCTACTAACATGGCAGCATATTTTTCCACTGCATGGTGAGGCACTCCCGTCATCGGTACCCTACCAATTTCTTTACCAGCGTGCTTAGTAGTTTGTACTAATTCTAATTCCTGAGCGATCGTCACAGCATCCTGAAAAAAACATTCAAAAAAGTCACCTACTCGAAATAGCAAAAGAGCGTGAGAATATTGTAATTTTACTTCCACATAACGCTGCATCATTTCTGACAGTTTGCTAGTGTCAATTTGACTGTAGTCAGTATTAGGAGGAAGAGAATTTTCTGCTTGATTTTGTTTTGCTTTTGGAGATTTTTGAGTAGATGTAGATGCGGAATATTTCATAGATATTTAGATAGATAATTTTATGTATTTAATATTATAGCGATCGGCCTGTACCAACGCAGATACCTGTATTTTTGAAAGGATTAATATTTCTTCTAAGACTTTGATAAATAATGATAAAAATTTTATAAAATTTTCACTTAATTGATACTGCTCCCAATTTTAATTGTTTAGCAAACATTATTAGGACTTACGCAAAAACTCTACTTATGGCTAGGACGTTTTGCTCCGCAACATATAAAGCGGAGCTTGGCGTTAGCCAATACCATTTGCCCCTACAGATGGTGGTTTAAAAGTCAATTTGCGTAAGTCCTGATTATATTGTTTATTAGCATAAAATTCGATAAAAAGCAACCTGTATAATGTAAATTGAGTGAATGTACTGCTTCATTTATTATGTATTAAATGTAAGCATTTACTGTGGAATGCTGCGCAAACAGCTATTATAACTCAGCTTTTAGCTGTTTCATAAATAATGAATATGCACTCTCTCTCGTCAAGGTCAGTTTTTTCCAATACTTTTAATTCTCCTTAAATCTATCAATATTAATTTCTGTTCAAAAAGCAATAAATTAATAGCTGATAACTGATAACTGAGTGCTGTTTGCGCAGCATGACCTAGGAAATGCTTACTATTAAATTACAAATTTTAATGATGAATAACCAAGTCAAATTAGACCGATATAAACAGGAATTAGCTAAAATTTATAGTCAGAGAAGCCAAAACTATGATGAAAGTAAATGGCATTCTCAGATTACCCATCGCCTGGTTGCATCTGCACAAATTAAACCAGGAGATAAAGTTTTAGATATTGCTACTGGTACGGGTCATGTTGCTATTGAAGTAGCTCAATTAGTAGGCGATAATGGTAGAATTGTGGGAATAGATATTTCTAGTGGAATGCTCGAACAAGCAAGAAAAAAAGTTGCACAATTGAACCTTAAAAATATTGAATTTCAGTTAGCAGATGGGGAAAATATCGACTTTCCAGCTAACAGTTTTGACCTGATTTTCTGTGCTAATGCTTTTCCCTTAATGGCAGATAAAGCAGCTACTTTACGTCTTTGGTCTCAGTTTCTCAAACCTGGCAGTTACATAGGTATTCATAGTATAGCTGAAACAGGTTTTACAGGGATAGTTGTTTTGGAAAAAGTATTAGAAAATCATGGAATAAATCTTGATGTTTTTCATTTATCAAATACCGTAAATACTATTGAAAAATACCAGAATTTATTGATACAAGCAGACTTAGAAATAATTTCTGTTGAAATGGAAAATCATGGGAGTTATCTGAGTTTAGAAGATGCAAAAAAAAGGTGGAATTTAGTTTATTATCCTTCTCCAGGAAATATTCCCAATCCACTTACACAACTTTCATCCAAGGAAATAGAACAAATGAAAGCCGAATTTGAAGAAGAATTAAAACGGTTAATTACACCAAAAGGAATTTGGAATAATGGTACTACTTTTTTGGTATTAGGTCGCAAAGTAGTGGACTTAGAGGAGATGGGGAGGTGGGGAGATGGGGAGTAAGGGAGTAGGGGAGTAGGGGAGTAGGGGAGTAAGGGAAATTGAAGTAATTATAGAATTATCAACATATATTATATAACCGGATTTTATATCACAGGAGGACAGGTTGACATCCTCCCCAGCCTAAAGGCGCGGAGATTCCTACCGAGCCGAAGCTCCTCGGCGGGTTGACGTTTCACAGGCTGCTGCTACTTTTGCAGTAGTCTTACGCTTGCCTCCGGAAGAGAAACCGCCTGAACTCCAGTCCCCACGCCGGCCGGATCCCGTATGCCGTCTCCT
>NZ_JAAHHG010000348.1 GCF_010692555.1 Okeania sp. SIO3B5
TTAATAATTTATACAAAATAATATTTTTGGTAGTCCTGCATGGTAATGGTAGAAGATATATATTTTTTAATTTCTCCCACACTCCCAATCCCCCAATCTCCCAATCTCCCAATCTCCCAATCTCCCAATCTCCCAATCTCCCAATCTCCCTATCCCCCCATCTCCCCATCTCCCCATCTCCCCATCTCCCCATCCCCCCACACTCTCTCTACCATTACTATGCACCACCACCATATTTTTTCGAGGACTCATTAGGTGAAATTCTGGTGGTGTTTAGTTTTCACCGTTTTAGTAGCGATCGCCTATAACCATTCAGCTTTGGGAGAATCTACTGTCCCTTGGAAAATGCACGTTATAGATAATACATCCAGGGGAGCTGATGGAGTTAGATTAGGGGACATAAATCATGACGGGTTGATGGACATTGTTACTCCTTGGGAAGAAGGATGTGAGGTCAAAGTTTATCGAAATCCTGGTTACAAGTTGGCCAAAAATCCTTGGTTAGCTGTGACAGTGGGTAAAGTGGGTTCCCCGGAGGATGCAGTATTTGCTGATATTGATGATGATGGTGTATTTGATGTCATTAGTGCCAGTGAGGGAGATGTTAAAAGTCTTCAAGTTTCTTGGGCACCTAGTCAAAAAAGAGATTATTTTTTATCTACCCTATGGAAGACGAGGAGTATTCCTGCTGCTGAGGGTATGCAGAAGTGGATGTTTAGTTTGCCCATGCAGATAGACGGCAAGAATGGCATTGATATTTTAGCTGGAGGCAAAGAAGAAAATGCCCAGATAGGTTGGTTTCAAGCTCCACAAAATGCCCATGATTTGACCCGTTGGCAATGGCATCCTCTTTATTCAGTAGGATGGATTATGTCTTTGGTTTCAGTAGACATAGATAGAGATGGAGATTTAGATATTGTAGGTTCTGACAGAAAGGGTACTAATAGTGGCTGTTTCTGGATAGAAAATCCAGGTAAAGATCGAGTATTGGAGCAGCAGTGGCTTTTTCATCCAATTGGCGATCGCCAAAAAGAAGTAATGTTTCTTGATGTTGTTGACTTTGATGGGGATAATTTACTGGATATATTAGTTGCCACTAGAGGAAAAGAAATCCTATTTCACCATCAGCAAGGTAATAATGCTGATAGTTGGAAAACTTTTATTGTTCAAATTCCTCCTGATACTGCTGGCACTGCTAAGGCGGTTAAAGTGGGTGACATTAACTTAGATGGCAAGTTAGATATTGTATTTACTTGTGAAAATGCTCAAGACAAATCAGGTGTAATGTGGTTATCTTATGAGAATGATATCTACCAACCAAATTGGTCAGCTCATGATATTAGTGGCCCAAAAGGGATTAAGTATGATTTAGTACATTTAATTGACTTAGATGGAGATGGTGATTTAGATGTAGTTACTTGTGAAGAAGCAGAAAAAACAGAAGAAACAAGTTATTTAGGTTTAGGAGTAATTTGGTATGAAAATCCAACTAGACATAAGTGGTGGTGGTGTGCAATTATTGATATCTTCACAAAATTCAAGTAGTTAAAGGAGTAAATTAAAACTTACATTCGTATAAATCGGATACGGTTACATTAACAGGAAAGTTAATGTAACTGTCAAGTCTTGTTTAACAATCTCAGAATATAGCAGCCAGTTATAGGGATTTTTATACTTCGTTTTAATATCATGTCCGGATAATTAGTGATGAAAAAACTTATCATGAGTGCTTCAACAGTAAATCTTTCTATTTTCCCTACTCCCCTACTCCCTCACTCCCCTACTCCCCTACTATCTTAGTTATAACTATTCAACCGGACATGATATAAGTGCTGGCCAAGCAATAATTTTCACTAAAATTACTGACAATCAATGCCACTAAAACCTACAGCGGATTCCAGCTTAGTGAGATATAACTATCGCGGGCAAGATGCCCGCACTGGGAAGATTTAATTGTTAATATCTGTACTTCATATACTTGGAATCTGCTGTATTTGAGATTTTACTACTGAAGCATTGTCTGGTTCAAGTTTATTCAAATAACCATTCTTCCACAAGTAAAAAGGACTTTTCAAACTATTAATATATAGTTCAAACTCACAAGCTGCGACTACATCTGTTCGTAACTTCAAACCATATTTGAGTAAATGACGGATAATTTTTCGACTATCATTTGCTGTATAAGCTAAAAAAGCTAGTGGTTTTAACCATGGTTTAACTCCTAACATTCGAGTTACATAACGACTTAAACCAATACCACGGAAAAATTTAATTAGATAATCTTTTTGTGTTCGATGTTGAGGAATTTTGTGAATTACTTCCATTGCTGGGTTATACCAAATTTCCCAGCCTGCTTGTTGAATATAACTAATAGTTTCCGTATCTTCAGCAGTTAACATTGAACCCGGCACTCTACCACTTAATATACATTGCTCTGGAACACTTTCTAACCATGCTTCCCGACGAACTACCAATCCAGCAGAAGGAGGTATTACCTTAATTGCAGGTTGATATAATAATGGTTGGTCTCCTCTTTCAGTGATGGCAAAAAATGATTTAATTCGGTCAAAATGAGGTGGTAATTCTCCAGCAAAATCTCCATGGATTTGACTAGCATAAGCTCCTGCTTTTGGATATTTTTGAGCAAATTCATAAGCTGCTGCTACCCAATTTTTTGCTGGAATATTATCATCATCTAAAAAGCCAATTAATGGAGAATTTGCTACTTTTACTGCTTTTTTTCTGGCGAATCCTGCACCTTGTTGTGCTTCATTACAGTATCTTAATGGATTTTTTTTAGACCAGTTTTTTTGATATTTGCTGATAACTTTTTTTGTATTGTCTGTGCTGTTATTGTCTACAACAATAATTTCCCAAGATAGCCCTTCTACTCCTATTTGAGAACGTAATTTTTCTAGAACTAATGGTAATCGTTCAGCTCCATTATAAGTAGGGATTGCTACAGTAATATCAGTCATAATGATGTACTTCTTTTATAATTTTTTATCTATCAGAATATACCTAATATTTTCGTAATTGGGCAACAATCTTTTTTTCAGAATTACTTATGCAGTATAAAATTTTACACGAAAAAATCAGGATTTATATAGTATCCGGATAATTAGTCAGTAGTCACGTAGTTGGGAGTTTAATAGAGAGTTAGTAAATCAAGGGATGAAACCTTAAGAGCCATCTGTTTCTGATACATCTAAATATTCTACCATAGTAAGTGATGGGTATCACCCCTTGGAGAAAATAATTTTACCAGTTACCAACGCCGTTCAATACTCAGTAATCAGTATTTACAGCAGATTTGGTTGTATAATAAAAGTTACACATAAATATAGTCTTATGTAGTCAAGTGATGTCAAATATCTTCGTTGATTTGTACAAAAGAGCGCCTTTATATTTGACAACATTTAATCACTTTGACTATCTGTATTGATGGTATAATCAAATTGGCTCAGAGTTACTGGGTTAATCAATGAGTTATGTGAACGGTTCTCTAAACATAACGAGAAAAGCAGCTCTCTTTTGTCTTTGACTATGGGATAGAGGGTGTTGTAGTTCACGAGCGTCAGGGTAACTCCTGCAAAATAAGGATATGTCATATTTGACTATATTTTTATGAACTATGTGAAGAAATAAATATTAACGATAAAGTTCGTACATCTTGCCTACTATAGATTTACCTCACTTATAGGAAACATACCTAGTCGGGAGAAAAAACAAAGGAGTAGGAAGAGTCGGAATTATAGTCATTCCAGTTAAGATTGGGACAAGGGTTTCTTACCTTGAAAGAGTTTTAGCTGAAAAAGTGTTCCAGTCTTATTCAGAATGACTATATCTTGAGATATTCCGGTATTTTATGTGTGCATTGAATGGAAGTATAGAGTGGGACAACTGTATAACCGAGTTTCACATTAGAGGTGAGTAGATAATAGACAAAGAAAAACTTCTGAAAACTGTCCATAAATGATTTTAGGGCTACATTGCTGAAGTCAATTTTGACTGACTAATATATATTTAGTCCTCTTGAGAGATATCATGTCCGTTTAAAAGCGTGAGAAAAAACTTTCTTCTTCTTTTCCTTCTTTCTCCCTCCTGACTCAGTCCTCATCCGTATTTATAAGTAAATTATATCATCGCAAAAATTGGAAATCCTGGTAGCGATCGCTCTTTAATATTTATTTAACAAACAAAAAATCTCTGATATCAAATCCTCTTTTTCAAATGTCTGAGGTAGAACAGCTATGATTTTCTTCTAAAATTCTGTCTCCTGAGTTCCCCTCCTGGGAGGGGCGGGGGTGGGTTGTCTTCTGACTCCTTCTTCGGTTGCTACATTTTGTGGTGCGGAATGTGGGATAAAAAGAATTAGGAAAAAACCAGAAAAAAAATAGCCCTGTCCTCATCAAGTGTAGGGCAGGGTTAAATTAGAGGAGTATAAAGAAAAATATATCAGCACTTATTCAAGTTAATGCCAGCGGCCTTGGCCATAGCTTGTATACCTTTGCTTTCTAAAGTTTTAATTGCTTTAGTTGATAGTCGCAGTTTTACCCAACGATTACCTTGAGGCCACCAAACTCTCTTCCATTGGAGATTTGCTTGCTGCAACTTGTGGGTGCGGATATGGGAGTGGGAAACTGCATAGCCATTATTAGCTTTCTTTCCAGTCAATTGACATTTACGACCCATGATTTGTCTACCTAAATTTTTTCCACAGCCTATCCATTGTTTCATAAGTGAAAAAGTTAATCAACCTTCTTGCTTCAACTTATAGCGGTTTTCAAATAGATAGACTACAGTGGCCAAAGCATCCTCCTACTGCCTTTAACGAAGTCAGAAGTCAGAAGTTAGAAGTTAGAAGTTATTTTTGTCACGGGGATTTATAGCGGTTTTCAATTATAGACTACAGTAGCTAAAGCATTCTCCTTTACTCCCTACTCCCTACTCCCTAAATCAAAAGAATTTTGTAGTCTACTTAAATGAAAACTGCTGTAATTCGATCAAATTACTTTTTCAGTTAACTGAGTCAAAACCTGATTAGATCTTTCGACAAATTCTTTCATACCCTCAGCATCAAAACCTTTTTGTGCCATTAAAGCTAAATCATAAACGTGATGACAGATTTGTTTGGCCAATTCTGCCGATGGAGACTCCCCGCTGCCCTGAATAATACTACCTTGACTGAGATTGGCCAGATTCTGAATCAGTGGGTGAGCTGTATTTACCACTAAAACGTGGTCTTCTGGAAATTCTGCTTTTTCCTGCTGCAACATAGCAGTCATATCTCTTAACCGTCGCATAGCTTCTGGCAACAATACCATTGCTGGTGGGGTAGTTTTGGCATCTTCTGATTTTAATGCTTGAGCTTTAACGTTTATTTTGGGTTTATTAAGCGCCTTTTCAAATAGTTCTTTGATTTGTTCGCTGCGAGTTTTATTGGTGGTTGGATCAACTATTTCTGATTGATTTTCTTGATCGATTAATGTCTCATCTAAATCAGAATCTACTCGAGAAAATTTAACATCTTGATATTCTCTTTCTAGAAAACTAATAAAGTGAGTATCGATGAAAGAGTCGAGGAATAAAACTTCTAATCCTTGATTTTTATGTAGTTCTACATAAGTTGCTTGAGATGCAGGTTCAGTACAATAATAGACCCGGTTTTCATGGCGTTCTTTATTACGTTCTAAATATTCTTTGAGAGTGGTGTAATAAAAACCTTGTTCATCAGTGTTTTTAGCATCAGAATTTTCTGGAGTTACTTCTTGCCAAACATCTTCTCCTTCTGCTTGTACTTCTACTGCAGGTTTTGCTTCAATTTCAGTTGTTTCAGTTGGGTTAAGTTTGGCTGTAGTTCTGAAAATTATGATGTCTTCTACTTGCTTTTTAAACTTATCGTCATTTAAGGCACCAAACTTAACAAATGTACCTACATCTTGCCAACAACTGATATATTTATCTTTTTCATCGCGATAAATTTCTTTCAGGCGATCGCCTACTTTTTTGGCTATATAATCGGCTATTCTTCTGACAGTTCGATTACTTAACAGAGAACTACGAGAGACGTTAAGAGGAATATCTGTACTATCAATTACTCCTCGTAAAGGCATTAAAAATTTAGGAATAATTTCTTCACAATGGTCGGTAACAAATACTTGATTACAGAATAGTTTTATATTACCTTGGGTGACATCTACATCTGGTTTTAATTTAGGAAAATAAAGAATACCATTAACAATAAAAGGATAGTCAGTATTGAGATGCACCCATAATAGAGGCTCTTCTTGGAAAGGATAAAGATGACGATATAGTTCTAGGTAGTCTTCTTGAGTAACATTTTGAGTAGATTCTCGCCAGATTGCCTTATGTTTATTAACTACTTCTCCTTCAAATTTTATTGCCACTGGCATAAAATCACAGTAGGTTTTAATTAACTGTTGAATTCGAGTAGTTTCAAGATATTCTTTTTCTTCATCTTGGAGAGTTAAGGTAATAGTTGTACCTCGTTCTGTGCGGGGAGAATCTGATAATTCAAATTCTGGAGAACCGTCACAACTCCAATGAACAGCTTCTGCACCTTCTTGATAGGAAAGGGTATCAATTTCTACCTTTTTAGCAACCATGAAGGAGGAGTAAAAGCCCAAACCAAAATGACCTATAATTGCGTCTTCATCCCCACCTTTATATTTTTCAATGAACTCTTCAGCACTGGAGAAAGCAACTTGATTAATATATTTTTTAATTTCATCGGCGGTCATCCCTATTCCATTATCAGTAATGGAGAGAGTTTGATTTTCTTTGTCTATTTTAATTTCTATTTCTGGATTAGTAACATCACCACTATACTCTCCAGTTCGAGCTACCATTTTAAGTTTAGCAATAGCATCTACACCATTAGAAACTAATTCTCTTAAGAAAATTTCATGGTCAGTATAGAGAGATTTTTTGATAATTGGGAAGATATTTTCAGTATGGATACTGATTTTACCTTTTTCTAGGGTTGTACTCATAGTGTTTATCTTTTCTATCTAGGTAAATTAATTTTAGTGAAGCATTGAGGTAATGGTCTAGTGTTTTGATATCTTCAAATATACTAAACTATAATTTTTAGATACTATGGCCAATTGATACTGGCTACTCCTCAATACTATTTAATGATTGTGATTTATTGAGTCTTTTTTTTAAACCGGGATTGCACCAAATATCTGATTCGGATTTCACTACCTAAGTAGTTGTAATATAATATCAAGGGCGATCTAATGATACCGTAATAGTAACCTTAAAGAAGGAGGAAAAAGAAATAAATAAGAAAAAAGGGAAACAATATATATTAATTCTATATATTATAAAAAGTAAGACTATTAAACAGTTAATCTGTTGAGGAAAATCAATAATTTACAGGAATTGTCTAAATAACTCAAAAACAATTTTGATAACAAGTATATTTTACTGTTAAAATCGTCTAAAAATTAAAATTTTTCAAGAAGATGTTTTTTGAGTATCCCATACCAGTAACTTGCTTATTAAGATACTTAATTGAAACTATACATTGGGTAAAACAGTTATCAAAAAAAATTTTTATAAGTTTTTCTGAGCAGTCAAAGCTCGGAAAAAAGTATATAATATTGAATGACTAATGACTTTGATAGGAGTTAACTACTTGTGCTAGATTTTACAGTAGCTATATGTACCTATAATGGACAAAACCGCATATTAGAGGTTTTGGATAAATTGCGATCGCAAGTTGGGACAGAGGAAATTACCTGGGAAATACTGATTATTGACAACAATAGCACCGATAACACTGCCGAAGTAGTAAAAGAGCAAATATCTAATTGGAGTGAAGTTTATCCTCTTCGATATTGCTTTGAAACTAAACAAGGATTAGCTTTTGCGCGAAGAAGTGCTCTCAAAGAGGCCAAAAGTGATTTAATCGGATTTTTGGATGATGATAATTTACCATATCCTGACTGGGTAGCAGAGGCTTATAAATTTGCTCAAGAACATCCTAATGCTGGTGCTTATGGGGGACAAATTCATGGTAAATTTGAAGTCGAACCACCTCAAGGATTTGGAAGAATAGCTCGTTATTTTGCAATTATAGAAGGGAATAAAACTTATTGTTACAATGAGAAGTATAAGCATACCAGAAAAAAAATGTTTCCTCCCGGTGCGGGGATAGTTATTCGTAAACAGGCTTGGCTCGAAAGCGTTCCTGAATGTCAACAGATTACTGGAGTATCTGGTAACTCTTTACTAACAAAGTGTGAAGATGTAGAAATGTTGTCATATATTTTCTATGCTGGTTGGGAACTTTGGTTTAATAAGGATATGAATATCGATCACAAAATGCCAAAATCTCGTTTTGAAAAGAATTATATAATTAAATTTTTTAAAGGAGTAGGTTTAAGTCGGTACCAAACAAGAATGATTGCCTATAAACCTTGGGAAAATGTTTTTGTTGTACCTGCCCACATGGTAAATGACTTACGAAAAATAATGCTTCACTTTATCAAGTATAGAAATATTATCAAGACCGATATAGTTGCTGCTGGAGAAATGGAGCTTTTCCTAAGTATTTTCCTGAGTCCTTTTTACCATTGGAAAAATAAACTAATAAAGAAAAAATAAAATTAGTAATACCAGAGTCGGCAATAGAATCTCTTAAGTCAATATCATATCGGCTTAGAAAAAATACTTTTAGTTTATTTGTGAAATCAAAATATTTGAGTTCTCTATACTATGTTTTGTTGTCAAATAATTTTGGTAGAGAAAATCAGAGTGCTATTTTATGGTCAATAAAAATTATGAGGATAGTAAAGTGAGTGAAAAGAAAGTCGGAATAATTACATTTCATCATACAAGTAATTACGGTGCAACACTACAAGCTTATGCTCTTTGGAAGTATATTGATAGTTTGGGCTATAATGTAGAAATTATTGATTATCGCCCATTAAAAGCTGTTTGGCATTACTTAAAAGATATCTTCCCCATAAGAAGATTAAGTGCAAGTGAGAAAAAATTTAAAATTAACTCATTTTTTATTGGTCAAATCATAAAATCGATAAAAATGAGATTATTTCTAAAGTCAAAGATGAAATTGAGTCAAAAAACTTTCTACCAAAGAAGTCAATTATTATCTTATGACCATCAATATAATGTAGCGATCACAGGTAGCGATCAAACTTGGTGTATCAATTCTATTAGAGACTTTGATACTTCTTTTTTTCTGGATTTTATTAATGGTGAGAATACTTGTAAAATCAGCTATGCACCAAGTTTTGGCACAACAAAAAATTTAGGAGATAATCATACTAAAATAGTCAGTCTTCTGCAAGATTATAAAATGATTTCGGTCCGCGATTCCAATGGAATAAAAATATTAAACTCTCTAGGTGTAGATCATGTTAAAAAAGTTTTAGACCCAACTTTTTTAATAGATTATATAGATTATACAGATTTACTTGAACAACCTAAATATAAAAATAAATACATATTAATGTATAATCATCACGGTATTGTCAATACTAATGGCAAAAAATTAGTTAAAAAGCTAGTTGAAAAACAGGATTTAGAAATAATTTCTCTTGGAAATCCGACTGCTTCTATGACTGATAAAAATTTCGTAGGGATTAGCGTACCAGAGTGGTTAGGTTATTTTTATAATGCCTCTTATATTATTACAAATTCTTTCCATGGAGTAGTTTTTTCAATAATTTTTCAGAAAAACTTTAGCTTTATTCCTTACGGAAATACAAATCAAAAAGTTATGGACTTGTTAGAAACTTTTGACCTAAAAGAACGATTATTAGATAATCAACCAGATGCTTTAGACAATCAACAAAAAAGTATAAACTACGCTACAGTAAACAATCGACGAGAAGATTTAGTTAAATATTCTCAACAATATTTACAAACAGCTCTAAATGTGTAAGTTAAATTTTACGGTTTGAGCTGAAATAATTTAGCTTTTGGGCAACTACATATTTATAGAAACATATAGAATAAATAAAAATATGGTTGAAATCAAAAAAATTACAACTAATAGTATGTCTTTTTACAAAACAGAACATAACTTTGAACATTATGGAGAATTTACTAACCTAGAAGAGTTTGAGGATTATTGTAGATGGGCGAAAGAAAATAATATTAATGTTTATATTTTGGGTAATGGTTCAAATACTCTCTTTACTAGAAAAAATGTCAAGACCCTTATTTTAAAAAATAAATTGGAAAAATCCATTCAACCTGTGACTAACAACAAATTTGAAATTTCTTCTTCAACGCTAGTCATAGATGTTATCAAGTTGTGCTACAAAAATTCATTTGACTCTTTTTATTATCTGAGTTCAGTACCTGCCACAGTTGGTGGAGCATTAGCTATGAATGCAGGGAGAGGGTGGAGACATAAATCTACAATATACGACTTTGTTGAAAGTGTAACTTTTTTTGATTTTACTACTAATTCAACTCGTACTTTAAAAAAAGAAGATATAGTTAAAGGCTATCGTTCAACTATTTTTACGGGTTTAACTT
>NZ_JAAHHG010000349.1 GCF_010692555.1 Okeania sp. SIO3B5
TAAATTAAGGTGACACTCTTGAGAAAACCTTCTGCCTCCTGCCTCCTGCCTCCTGCCTTCCTTCCGCCAAAGTCTAACTATTCAACCGGACATGACATGATAAGCGATCGCCATCATATTTACTAGGTTAGCTCAGGTGGAACTATATCTGAAAAAATGAAATTTTCTGGGTTATTCAATTCCGCAGGACTAACATCTTGCACTAACAAGAAAGAACGAGCGCGAGCGTTACCAGCAGTACCATCAGGATCGATAGTCACGACAGTAGTATTTCCACGACGAGAACGGAAACCAACGTAACCATCAGCAATGGGATCTACTCCAACAAAACTAACACCATCAAATACTGCAGCTAAGTCAATTTTATCACTACCTACTTCAAAGTCAGTAATGATATCTCTTGCATCTACGATGCTAGTGTACACAAATGTATCGTCGCCACCACCACCAGTGAGAATATCTCGATTTCGGAAACCAGTAATAGTATCATCGCCATCGGTTCCTATCAAATTATCTCGACGTCGAGTACCTTCAATTACTTCTCCAGGCGTGGAGCTTTCCAAATTCAAACCAACTATGATGGGATCGTGGTCGGAATTGCGGAACGGTGTTTGACCGTCAAACAGACTCGCATCGCGTCCAAAATCAAGGTTATAATCAAGAGCATCAGGTTCGTCAGCATTAACGCGCCATTCTGTAGTACCTTTTACCTGAGATAACAGTGACTCATTCGCTAAAGCATAATCAAGATAGCCAAATTGACCATCAAATACGAAAGAGTAAGCGTCACTGCCAACAAATTCCTCAATTAGGTCTGTGTAACCTTCTGTTTCCAGGGATGTAATTGGGTCTTCCTGAGCGTAGGCATTGAGGTCGCCGACAATCAAAAAGTCACTATCTCCACTACCAGTAGGGTCAGTATTTAACCAAGCACTTAGAGCTTCAGAAGCTCTTAAACGAGTACCATTGAAGTTTCCTTGACCGTCACCCGCATCTGCATCGTCACCAGTTCCAGTACCGCCTTTAGACTTAAAGTGGTTAACAGATACAGTCAAGCGTTCCCCTGTAGCTAGTTCTTCAAAAGTGACAGCAAGAGGAGCGCGGTTAGTATTCTCTCCATCAAATACTGTGCCTCCTAAACCAAGAGCAGGCAAATCCGAATCTGTGAGAACTTCCACTGTTGTTCCGGGAGCAACTTGAACGCTGTCGGTTTTGTAAATTGCACCAACAGAAATTGCATCGCCTGTATCCACAAAAGGAACCCCTGGATCGACGTAAGCATAAGTCCCTGCACCGACTCGATCATTAAGTTCATCAACCAATATCTCAATGGCAAACTGACTGTCACCATTTTGGTCTGAACCAAATTCGTTCTCTAACTCAACTAAACCAACAATATCCGCGTCAATATCTTCCAGAGTTGTTACTAACTTCTCAACTTGACGGTCAAACTCATCTTGGTTATCAGCACCACGAGGGGAAAGACTGTTGGGACCGCTACCAGGATTACCAGTTTCGTCTAGAGTAGTAAAGAAATTGAGAACGTTGATGCTAGCAACTTTCAAATCTCCACCAACGTCTTCCGGTGCTTCTGGACGAGGATTAGTTGCTTGGAAATCTATAGGGTTAACAGGTTGAATTCGGTAGTCCCCAAAGCCAAAGCTGAGAACACCGGAGAGATTATCAACAGTATCGCCACCCCGCAGAGTATTGGTAGAACTGAGAGGGTTGCCACCACGGCCATGAATAATTGTATCGGGGTTTTGAACTGTTTGACCATCATCAAGAACAATGCGTCGGGTAGCGATCGCTTCTTGATAAGCTGCAAAACCTGCAACATCTGGAGCATTAAAGTCAGTAAATTGATCCAGACGACCATCGGTTCCTGGTTCGTTACTTGCTCCATCAGAAGATAGGACGATTTCACCGAAGCGGTCTAAGTTGAAATATTCTGTGACAAATAGGGTATCGGGAATTGTTATTCCCATTCCCTCAAAAGCTTCTAGATCATCAACGGTAGTAACAGGGAAGTTGACAGTAGCAGGAGTTGGTAAAGTATCTGTTCCTTGAATGGAAACAGTGACATTAGTGAGTTCTGTCAATTCATTAAACTCAGTAACTGTTCCTGTTACCTGAACAACATCTCCGATATTCACGTCTACCGCAGGAGAGTTGTCATCAAAGATAAAAAGACCTTCAGAGGTTAAAGGATCTGCATCTGCATCAGCGTCTTCTTCTTGAACAAAGAAACCATTCAAATCTCCGTTTGTTCCGCTAGCACCATCCTGGTAGTCTCCCACAACAACTGCTTCAATAGTTACTGTTTGACCTTCTAGTGGACTGGATGCACTACTACCTTGAATTTCGTGAATTTTAGTGAATGCAACACTGTCATCGTTCTGAATTGTGCCATCGACAGTTGCTGTCGTAATTGTTGCGCCACTGGAAGGGTTAGATAGGGTAACAGTGAAGCTTTCGTCTAGTTCTGAGTCAGTGTCACCATAGACATTAACTGTTACGTCTTTGCTGGTTTCATTGGTCGCAAAGCTGACTGTACCAGAAGGTAATGTTCCCCCAAAGTCAGTCGCATCAGCTTCGGTGCTAGTCATAGCAAAGTCTACAGAAGTAGCACCTGTGGTGTCACCAGAACGAGTTACAGTAAAGGTGAAAGGTGTAGTTCCTGCATCTCCTTCAGCTTTGTCTGCGTCAGTGGCAGCAATATTAAGGGTTGTTCCACCGCTACTGCCAACACTAGGGTTGATAGTTCCAAAGGTATCAGTACCAATAGTGGGGTCAGTATCAAAGATAGCTGGAGTTACGTCAGTTCCATTAACATCAAAAACTTGACCGTCATCTGGATCGTTGATAGCATAAAAGTCTCCTACACTCCCATCCCGGAATATGAGTCTGGGTTCATCACCCGTATAGGTAAAGTCTATTCCACCAAGGTCTGTACCATAAAGGAAGGCTTCATCACCTGTTGTATCAGGTACGCCAATAGCATCAAATACTGTACCAAAAGTTGATAGATCATCTGCTACTCCATCATCGTTAGTGTCAATGTCTGTAGAGGTACTTCCTGTAAACTCAGACAAAAGTGCTATTGTAAATGAAGGGTTTTCCAAATCAGGAATATCGACACTCAACAAACCATTGGCATCGAAAGTTCCTGAAACTGATGCCACACGATCTACGGTTCCCATAGTGCTAGTATTGTCACTCTCAATACTAACAATTACGCCATCAAAGGAATCTCCTGGTGTTCCACTGAGTTCAAAGGTTGTCTGAGCAGGATCAGTACCTATGGGGTTAGGTTGGAATTCACTGATTAAAGGGGTTGTTCCTCCATCACCAGCACTTACGTTGAAAGGGTTTGTTGGCATAGTCTGTCTAGGACTATTGCTGCCAGACCAATTAGAATTATCGCTAATGGCAGCTAATAATTCTGCTTGTGTTCCAGAAGTAATACCTGTATAAATGGCATTGTCAATTTCGTCTAAAGCTACTGCTGTTTCGCCATTAACTAAACCTGTTGGTAGGGCGGAAGTATTAGAACTGGTGGAGTCAGACTGCCATCTTCCGGGGTTGTCTTGACTATTTAGGGCATAAATAAAGGTGGGGTTGCTACTATCTCCTTGATAAGCAATAATTTGGTCGCCACTTGCTGAAAATAAAATACTACTGACAGTAGGATTAATTATTGTTCCGGCAGCAATATCTGTGGGTGCTGTCCAAGTAAAAGTACCTTCAGTAGCTCTGAAAGTACCAGCAGCTTGCCAACCGTTATCGGTAAAATTAATTTCTGTGCCTGCACCTATATCTACTAATGGTGTAAAGGCAAATTCGTCTGGGTTATCAAAGTTAAAGCCAATAATGGCTATATCTCCTGCTGATAGAGTTGTTGCAGCCATTTCTATTTCCTAATTAATTTGGCGATAGGTTAATGTATTTGACTTATTAGTATTGGTTTGATAATTCTTTGTGATTTATTCTCAGTATGTGAGTTATACCAATTTGATAAATGTTTGCTACAAATAACTAGGGTATTTATTAGAATCCATAATTCTGAATTCATAATTCAGAATGGATAGATTTAATACCATTTTTGATGTTTTAAATTATCTTTTTCGTCAAATAGACTTTATTTGAAAGTTTATTTATGACTCTTGTTATTCGTAACATTATTTTTAGAAATTGGTATTATATTATATCAAATCCGCTTAATTGGACATAAAAAAAATATCCAATTGTCATAACTACGCTCATCTTGTTTTATCTTTCTTCTCCTGAATTCTGAATTCTGAATTCTGAATTCTAAAGACTTAACCATTCTATGACTGTTTAACCGGATTTGATATTACACACAAAATCAAGATATTATCGGCGAGCTGATGCTCAACTTCTTGGTAATTTTTAAGTTACTTAATTAATCTAAACAAATGTCATCCAATATTGGGTTAAGTCTAAGTTAACAACTCGATATCTTTGTAGAAACTTTATATTACCTATCAGTTTTGTAAAGATTATGTGAAATCAATCAATTTTTAACCACAGAGATTTAATTCCACATTCCGCAATTCAAGTTGTAACATGAAAATTGGTATAAAATCGGTAACTTGCTTCAGTATTTATACTATATATTATCTTCATTTTACTTCTTAACTTCTTAACTTTTGACTTTTGACTTTTGACTTTTGACTTATTCTTCTGACTCCTAATTGACCACTATAATTTTCTTCTTACTTTTGACTTTTGACTTTTGACTTATTCTCCTGACTTCTAATTGACCACTATAATTTTCGGCGTTGCTGATTCTGGGTATGATTTGATAATTTTATATTTTTGATTTTGTATTTTGGATGGTTTGAACTACTTGTTAATATTAACTGTTCCCAGTTAAGTGTTCCCTATTCCCTATAAACCTACTTTCATACCTTAATTCAGCAATGCCTAATTTTCTTCTTGCTTCTTACTTTTGACTTTTGACTTTTGACTTATCTGACTCCTTCCGTTTACCAAAAGGCTTTTTCAGCAAATCTTAAGGATATGAAACTTTGGGAAACTGCATAATTGGTTAGTTGTACGGATATATAAGTAGGTAGGCAGTCTTAAGGGTGAATTCTATGAAGGAAATAGTTAGATATTCTCTACTGTGGGGAGCTACGGCCCTATGGGAAAGTGGCAACCATCAAATTATATTTGTTAATACCTTATTTAACCATTTGGCAACATTGAGCGATCGCTATAGTTTTGTCCCGCTCTGGAAACCACCATTTATCAGGAAAGGCAGAGGGCAATTAATAATTAATAATTAATAATTAATAATTAATAATTAATAATTAATAATTAATAATTAATAATTCGCGCCTTGAAGCCTCCCCTTTTAAGGGGAAAAAAGCGGTCGTTTTGCTACGCAACATGAAAAGCGGAGCTTCCCGAAGGGTGGGATGGCGAACTCTCGGAGCCATATCCACGAGACCAAGAGAAGAAATAATATTTCCTTATGTTCAATAATTTTCTTCTTAACTTCTTATTTCTTACTTTTGACTTTTGAGTTATACAGGACTTACGCAAAGGCACTATATATAGAGTCTTGCTCAGTTACGCTAGCCCTAACACACCCTACCAATAGCGTTGATGCGTAAGTCCTGTTATATTTTTGTTATTTTTGACTTTTGACTTTTGACTTTTGACTTTTGACTTTTGATATTTTTGCCCAATACAGATACATTAATAAGGAAATAGAAATGGTTCCAACTACATTATCAGCAGGTTTGTTCAATATTACTGCCACAGACTTAGCAGGGGAAACGGCAACTGATACTGTTTCTGTTGATTTGAGTAATGGAGTCAGCATCACCGCCACAGGAACTCCCGCAGAAGCAGGAGCAACTCCAGGAACTTTCACCATTCACAGAGGTACTGAAACCAGCGGTGAGATTACAGTATTTTTTACCATCTCCGGCACTGCCACCCAAAATATTGATTACGACATTAAAGGAGTTCATACCCTAGACAACACAGCTACCACAGTAACTTTTGATGGAGAAAAAGGTAGCGTAGTTATTCCCAACGATCAAACCAGTGTTGACATACAAATAGTTCCCAGGGATGATACCATTGTCGATGCTGCAGAAACAGTCACTATTACCCTCACCGAAGAACCTACCAACGCACCAGAACAATATACTGTAACAACTATTGCCGGAAATGAAACAGCAACCCTAACTATTACAGATAATTCCCCAAACTCTAAAGTAATAGGAGCAAAAGAGAAGATTATTTCTACCAATGCAGATGCTGCTACTTCAGTATTTGCAGCAGATATAGATTCTGATGGAGATGTTGATGTTTTAAGTGCATCTGCGGGCGATGGCAAAATTGCTGCCTACCTCAATAATGGCAGTAATAACTTCACAGAACAGGTGATTTCTACTAATGCAGATGGAGCTATTTCTGTATTTGCAGCAGATATAGACTCTGATGGAGATGTTGATATTTTAAGTTCATCTGTTGGTGATAGCAAAATTTCTGCCTACCTCAATAATGGCAATAATAACTTCACAGAACAAGTGATTTCCAATACTGCTCATGGTACCTTCTCAGTATTTGCCGTTGATATAGACAATGATGGGGATATAGATATTTTAGATAGTTCAGTTAATAATAATGGGAGTATAAATATTGTAGGTAATCCAATATCGGCTATTCTTGGAGTGCTAGTAGGCGGTAATGAGGGTGATGTCCGTCTTTATGTCAACGATGGCAACAATAATTTTACCGAACAGGGAATATCCCCTGAACCAACAACTTCTCTCTCAGTATTTCCTGTGGATATTGATAACGATGGCGATATAGATGTTTTAAGGACATCACCTTACAATCCACTTCTTAATATATTCTCGCCCTCACTATCTACTGACGAAATAGTAACCGTTCTCTTAAATAACGGCAACAATAATTTTACCGAACAAGTCATCTCTACCTCTTCTATCTCTATTGTTGATGTTCAAGCCCCTTTATCAGTATTTGCTGTAGATATTGATCTTGATGGAGATATGGATGTTTTAAGTGCATCTGCTGCTTTTAATGATGATAAAATTTCCCTTCACCTTAACAATGGTAGTAATAACTTTACTGAACAAGTCATCTCTACTAATATTGATGATCCAAGATCAGTATTTGCAGCAGATATAGACTCTGATGGAGATGTGGATATTTTAAGTGCATCATTTGGTGATAACAAAATAGCAGCTTACCTTAACAATGGCAGTAATAATTTTACAGAACAAGTGATTTCTACTAATGCTGGTGACGCATTTTCTGTATTTGCCGTTGATATTGACTCTGATGGAGATGTGGATATTTTAAGTGCATTATTTGAGGATAATAAGATCGTCCTCTACGAAACAATATCTGCCCCAGTTTTAAGTAATCTAAACTCTGCTGCATTCAAAAAAAATGCCGTTAATATAGCAGCAGAAATAATAGATAGTGATGTCTTGCTCACTACTGATAGCGATAACTTCAATGGTGGTAACATTACTATTAATTATACAGTTGGCAATACTACTGAAGATCAACTCACAATTACAAATATTGGTACAGGAACAGGTGAAATAGGATTCGATGGCACGAATATTACTTATGAAGGCAGCACCATAGGTAGCATAGATGGAACTAACAATGGTGTCAATGGTTCCGAGCTAATAATCAATTTTACCACTACTGATGCTACTGTTGCAGCAGTCGAAGCTTTAATAGAAACCATCAGTTACCAAAATACCTCCGATAACCCTACCGCCAGTCGGACTATATCAATAAAAGTCAACGATGGCATCCTAGAAAGCAACCCTCAAACAGCAGAAATAATAGTTACGGCTGAAAATGATGCCCCAGTATTAGACAATACTTTAGATGCTACGGGTGCAACTGCCGACATAGAATTCACAGTAGAGGAAGACACTACTCCCACTGGAATAGTAGGCAACCTAGTCAGCGAAATAGTTGCCCTAACGACAGGCAACGTCACCGACTCCGATACCGATGCAGTTATAGGTATTGCTATTACCACAATAGACGAAACCAATGGTACTTGGCATTACAGCACAGATGAAGGCACAAATTGGATAGAAGTAGGAGCGGTTTCCGACACCAGTGCTTTGTTATTAGGAGCAGATGATAACACCAGACTATTATTGGCACCAAATGAAAACTATAACGGTAGTATAGTTGATGCCATAACATTCCGAGCTTGGGACCAAACATTAGGCACGGCGGGAGGCAAAGTAGATGTCAGTAGCAACGGTAATGAAACAGCATTTAGTAGCGATACCGATACAGCTAATATAACAGTCACTCCAGTCAACGATCCTCCTACTATTACTAGCAATGATACAGCAACAGTAGTCGAAAACACTACTATGGTAACTACTGTAACCGCCGAAGATGTTGATGAGGATACAATAACTTATTCTATTATGGGAGGAGAAGATTCTGGCTTATTTGAAATAGACGAAAATAGCGGAGAAATAACATTCAATACAGTTCCTGACTTCGAGTTACCAACAGATGAAAATGAAGACAATGTTTATGAATTAGAAGTAACGGCATCAGACAGCAATGGTGGAACTGATATCCAAACTATTGCCGTTACTGTAGCAGACGAAAACGAAGGCACACCAGGAATAACTGTTTCTCCCACAAATATTAGTACAAGCGAAAATGAGACAACAGCAAGCTTTGAGATAGTATTAAACAGTCAACCTACTGATGATGTAGTAGTAGCAGTTGCTTCAAATGATACAACAGAAGGCACAGTAGATATTAGTAACGTTACATTTACTCCGGGAAATTGGGATATTCCGCAAACATTAACAGTTACAGGAGTAGATGATACAGAAGTAGATGGGGATGTCAACTTTATATTAGAGACAACTGCAACAAGCAGCGATGTTGAGTATGATGGTATTGCCGTTGCTGATGTTACTGTTACTAACGTTGATAACGATACTGAACCGGAACCAACTCCAGACCTAATTTCAGAGCTAATTTCAGACCTAATTTCAGAGCTAATTTCAGAGCCTACTCCGGAACCAATTCCGGAACCAATTCCAGAGGCTACTTCGGAAGCAACGCCAGAACCTACTCCGGAACCAACTCCGGAACCAATTCCAGAGCCAACTCCCGAATCAACGCCAGAACCTACTCCCGAATCAACGCCAGAGGAAATTCCAGAGCCAATTCTACAGCTAATTTCAGACCTAATTTCAGAGCCAATTCCAGAACCAACTCCGGAATCAACTCCGGAAGCAACGCCAGAACCTACTCCGGAACCAACGCCAGAACCTACTCCGGAACTAACTCCCGAATCAACTCCGGAATCAACTCCGGAATCAACTCCCGAATCAAAGCCAGATACAACTCCAGAACCAATTCCGGAACCAACGCCAGAACCAACTCCGGAATCAACTCCAGAACCAATTCCGGAGCCTACTCCAGAGGCAACTCCAGAGGCAACTCTGGAACCAACGCCAGAGCCTACTCTAGAATCAACTCCGGAAGCAACACCAGAATCAACACTAGAACCAACACCAGAGCCTACTCCAGAATCAACTCCGGAATCAACACCAGAGGCAACTCCAGAATCAACACCAGAGGCAACTCCAGAATCAACACCAGAGCCTACTCTAGAATCAACTCCGGAATCAACACCAGAGCCTACTCTAGAATCAACTCCGGAATCAACACCAGAGCCTACTCCAGAACCAACTCCAGAGCCTACTTCGGAACCAAATCCAGAGCCTATTCCAGAACCAAATCCAGAACCTACTCCGGAATCAACTCTGGAACCAACACCTGAGCCAAATCCAGAACCTACTCCGGAGCCTACTCCAGAGCCAAATCCAGAGCCTACTCCAGAGCCTACTCCAGAGCCTACTCCAGAGCCAAATCCAGAACCAACACCAGAGCCTACTCCAGAGCCAAATCCAGAACCAACACCAGAACCAACACCAGAACCAACACCAGAACCAGCACCAGAGCCAAATCCAGAACCAACACCAGAACCAGCACCAGAGCCAACGCCAGAACCAACACCAGAACCAACTCCAGATCAAATTCCAGAACCAACTCCAGATCAAATTCCAGAACCAACTCCAGATCAAATTCCAGAACCAACACCAGATCAAATTCCAGAACCAACTCCAGATCAAATTCCAGATCAAATTCCAGAACAAACTCCAGAACAAACTCCAGAACAAACTCCAGAACAAACTCCAGCACCAGAACCAACGCCAGAGCCTACTCCAGAGCCTACTCCAGAACCAACGCCAGAACCAACGCCAGAGCCTACTCCAGAGCCTACTCCAGAGCCTACTCCAGAGCCTACTCCAGAGCCTACTCCAGAACCAACGCCAGAACCAACGCCAGAGCCTACTCCAGAGCCTACTCCGGAACCAGCTTCCGGACCCGCACCATCACCTGCACCACCACCAGAACCTCCTCCACAACCAACCAC